>NZ_JBRIIO020000024.1:0-101089 GCF_052976845.2 Nakamurella sp. GG22
TGCTGACGCTGGACCTCGCCGTTTCTCTCGGCGGAGTGGTCGCGGACTCCGCCATCAGCTTCGTCGTTGGCGGCTCACAGCGCGCGGACAGCGTTGCGATGATCAGCGCCACCGAACGCGCGCTCGGGGCCGGGATCGCTGCCGCCGGCCCCGGTGCACGCATCGGCGACATCTCGCACGCCATCGGTTCGGTGCTCAGCGGGGCGGGCTATCCGATCAACACCGAATTCGGCGGCCACGGCGTCGGGTCGACGATGCACCAGGACCCGCACATTCCGAACACCGGGCGCCCCGGCCGTGGATATCGGCTGCGATCCGGGCTGCTGCTAGCGCTCGAGCCGTGGGTGATGGCGGACACCGCTGATCTCGTCACCGACGCCGATGGGTGGACGTTGCGCAGCGCGACCGGCTCCCGGACAGCGCACAGTGAACACACCATCGCCGTCACCGACCACGGAGCCGAGATCCTCACCGTCCCGAGGTAGCCCGTCCGTCGCACCGGCAGACGGGCTGATCAGGCGCCGAAGCCCGGATCGGCGACGTCCTCCGCGGCCTGCAGGACGCGGAGGATGTTGCCGCCGGTCAACGCCATCAGGTCGTCGTCGGACCAGCCGCGGTCGGCCAGTTCGGCGAGCAGCGCGGGATAGGTCGACACGTCCTGCAGCCCGGCAGGCAGGCTGTCCGTCCCGTCGAAGTCCCCGCCGAGTCCGATGTGCGCCGCACCCGCCACGTCCCGCGCATGCTCGACGTGGTCGGCGACCTGGCCGAGCGTCGCGGTCGGGGCGGGATTGCGACGCCGCCAGTCGGCCAGTGCCGCGGCGGCCTCCGGCTCGTGATCTTCGCCGGAGCTCTCGGTGTAGTTGGTGACCTTGTCCAGGCCCAGGGCGTGCCGCTCAGCATCGTCCGCGGCCGAATGATCGGCGCAGGCCTGCGAGACGAAATCGGCAACGAAGGTGATCATCACGACGCCGCCGTTGCCGGCGAGCCGCTCCAGCACGGCGTCCGGCGCGTTCCGCACGTGCTCCGTGACGGCCCGGCAGGAGGAGTGCGAGAAGATCACCGGTGCGCGCGAGACATCCAGGGCCGCATGCATTGTCGTCGGTGCGACGTGCGAGAGATCGACGAGCATGCCGATCCGGTTCATCTCCCGCACGACCTCGGTGCCGAAGTCGGTGAGGCCGCCGACGGCCGGTGTATCGGTGGCCGCGTCCGCCCACGGCACGTTTTGGTTGTGGGTCAGTGTCATGTAGGCGACGCCGAGCCGACGCAGCACCCGGAGCGCCCCCAACGAGCAGTCGATGCTGTGCCCGCCCTCGGCGCCGAGGAGCGCGGCGATCCCGCCGTCGGAGGTGATCCGGCGGACGTCCCCCGCGGTCCTGGCGGCCTCGAAGGTGTCCGGGTAGGCGGCGAGAATCCTTTGCACGCAATCGATCTGCTCGAGCGTCGCGGTCACCGCCCGGCCGGCTTCCAGTGTGCCGGGCACGTAGACCGAGAAGAACTGCGCGCCCACCCCGCCGGCTCGGAGTCGGGGGATATCGGTCTGCAAAGTCGGCTGGTGCACAGCGATGTCGCGCTGGGAGAGGTCATACATGACCTGCTGCCGCAGCGCCCAGGCCAGGTCGTTGTGACCGTCGATGACGGGGGAGCGGTCCAGCACGTGGGCCACTCGGTCGGTGGTCGACTCAGTGATTTCTGCGTCGGTCATCGCAGGGCCGCCAGTCGGCGCACGGCGTCGTCGATGACCTCGTCGCGCTTGCAGAAGGCGAACCTGACGAACGGTTTGCCGTCCGCCGGGTCGTCGTGGAACACCTCGTCCGGAACGGCGACCACCCCGGCACTGGCCGGCAGGTCAAGGCAGAACTGCATACCGTCCGAGGCGCCGAGCGGCCGGATGTCGGTCATCACGAAGTACGTGCCCTGCGGCCGGAGGACGCCGAAACCTGCCGTCTCGAGGCCTGCGCAGAGCCGATCGCGCTTGTCCTGCAGGCTGTCCCGCAGACCCGCGACCCAGCCCATCTCGGTGCGCAGCGCCCCGGCGATCGCCGGCTGGAACGGTGCGCCACCGACGTAGGTCAGGAACTGCTTGGCCGCCCGGACGGCAGCGATCAGTGGCGCGGGACCGCAGGCCCAGCCGATCTTCCAGCCGGTGGTGTTGAACGTCTTGCCGGCGCTGGAGATGGTGACGGTGCGCTCCGCCATCCCGTCGAAGGTGCCCAATGGCAGGTGCCGGACGCCGTCGTACACCAGGTACTCGTAGACCTCGTCGGTGACGACGATCAGATCCCGGGCCACAGCCACGGCCGCGATGCCCGCCAGTTCCACGCTGCTGAGCACCGTCCCGGTCGGGTTGTGCGGGCTGTTCAGGATGAGCATCCGGGTCCGCGGGCCGACCGCATCGGCGAGCTCTTGCACATCCAGCGCGAACCTGCCGGACGCGTCCGGCCGCAGCGGGACCGACCGGTGCGTGCCGCCGGCCATCGCGACGATCGGCGGATAGGAGTCGTAGTGCGGCTCCAGCATCAGCACCTCGTCACCTGGCTCACACAGCCCGATGACGGCGGCGGCCAGCGCCTCGGTCGCTCCGACGGTGACCAGCACTTCACTGTCCGGATCGAAGCGCTGCTGGTGATCGGCGAGTCGGCGCTCGGCGATCGCGCGCCGGAGCTCCGGGATGCCCGGTCCTGGCGGGTACTGGTTGACGCCGTCGGAGATGGCCTGCCTGGCCGCCTCGAGCAGCGACGCGGGCCCATCGGTGTCCGGGAATCCCTGACCCAGGTTGATCGAGCCGGTGGCGGTCGCGAGCGCGGACATCTCGGCGAAGATCGTCGTCGTATACGGCCGTAACCGGCGCACCAGCGGGTTCGCCGACCGGGCCGTCGGGTGATCCGAAGCCAGCGTCATGGGCTATTCCTACCGTGCCCCGCCGCCCGACGTTCACCCCGGATGCGGCCACTGCGCTGTTCGGAGCGGCACGCTGCACCCGTCGGGGTGGGGGTGGGCCGCCGTGACCGGGGGAACAATGACGCCATGAGCACCACAGAATCCGAATCCGCCGCCTCGCCGCCAGAGCAGCCGCAACTGCTGGGCGGCCGCGCGCCACAGACGAAGGGCGCCCCCATCGGCGGCCCGACCCCGGCACCGTCGCGGGAACGGCAGTCCTTCGGCGCCGGGCTCGCGGCCGGTGAGGTGCTCACCCCGGCCGATCAGGAACGCAAGCGCCGGCTGAACCGGATGAAGGCTGTCGCGACCGGCGCCCTGGTGCTGATGGCGATCATCTTCGTCATCGCGTTCTCGCTCGAAGACGAGTACCCGTGGCTGGGCTACGTCCGGGCGATGGCAGAGGCAGGCATGGTCGGCGCAATCGCCGACTGGTTCGCCGTCACGGCGCTGTTCAAGCGGCCGCTGGGGCTGCCGATCCCGCACACCGCGATCATCCCGAACCGCAAGGACGCCATCGGATCGTCGCTGTCGGAGTTCGTCGCCACCAACTTCCTGTCCGAGGACGTCGTGCGGGAGAAGCTGGCCGGATTCTCGGTGGCGCGGCGGATCGGGGAGTTCCTTTCCAAGCCGGAATCGGCGGAGCGGGTGACTGCGGAGCTGGCGACGGCGGTCCGCGGCATCAGCACGGTGCTCAGCGACGATCAGGTCGCCGACCTGCTCGAATCGATGGCCAGGCGCAAGATCGCAGAGACCAAACTGGGGCCGCCGCTGGGCCGGATCGCCGCCGAGGTGTTCGACCGCGGCGACCACCGACCGCTGGTCGATTTCGTCGTCGAACGCTGCTACGAGTGGATCAGGGACAACTACACGGCCGTGTCCAGGGTGGTGTCGCAGCGCGCGCCGTCCTGGTCGCCGCGTTTCCTCGACGGGATCGTCGCGGACCGCATCTACAACGAGGTGCTCGCCTTCGCCCGCGCCGTCAAGACCGATCCCGACCATCAACTGCGCGGCGCCCTGGACCGCTTCCTCAAGGAGTTCGCCCGCGATCTGCAGACCGACCCGGCAACCATCGAGCGGGTCGAGGTGATCAAGGACCAGATCGTCGGCAACACCGAGGTCCGGGCCCTCGCGGCCAGCGCCTGGACATCGATGAAGGACGCGCTGCTGCAGGCGGCCGAGGACCCGTCGTCCCCGCTACGCCGGTCGGTGACGAATGCGCTGGTCGATTTCGGTCGCAAGCTGACCGAGGACGGGCCGATGGCCACCAAGGTCGACGGCTGGGTCGCCGATGCGGCCGGTTACCTGGCCCGTCATCACGCCCGGAGCATCACCGGGATCATTGACGAGACCATCGCCCGCTGGGACGGCGAGGCGACAAGCCGCAAGATCGAACTGCAGGTCGGGCGCGATCTCCAGTTCATCAGGATCAACGGCACCGTCGTCGGCGCGTTGGCCGGCCTGGTGATCTACACCGTCGCCCAACTGTTGCTGCGCTGACCCGCTTCCCGGCTCGGGAAAGCGGCTGGAGGGCTGTCGTACCCGGATGCTGAGATGGTCGCCATGACGACACCCACCCCTGCCCCAGCCTCCGCCGCATCGTCCCAGCAGGACGTCGAGGCTCCGATCGCGACCTTCGGAGTGGTCGTGCTGGACACCCCGGAGCTTAGGGCGCTCGCCGAGTTCTACCTCGCCATTCTCGGCGGGCAGATCCTCCGGGATGACGCCGACTGGGTGTCGATCCGGGGCGACTCGGGCCCGGAGATCGCCTTCCAGCTCGCGCCGGACCATGTTCCGCCGACCTGGCCGGACAACTCCATCCCGCAGCAGTTCCATCTCGATGTGGACGTGCCTGACCTCGACGCCGCCGAGGCACGGGTGCTGGCCATCGGCGCCCGGCCCACCGGTGAGCCACAGCCGCCCAGCACCTTCCGCGCCTACCTGGACCCGTCGGGTCATCCGTTCTGCCTGTGCCTGGCCGGCGCCTGACCCCAGGAGCGCACCCGCTGGCACTGTGGTGCGGTGCGTTTCATCCCGCTGACCCCTGAGCGCCTGCAGGCCGATCTGGCCGACTGGATCTCCGGCCTCCCACAGGACCATCCGAGGATCGGCATCGACGGGGCCACCGAAACCGGCAGCGGTGAGCTCGCCGATGCCGTTGCCGAGCGGGTGCGGGCGTCCGGCCGACCGGTCATCCGGGTCACCACCGACTGGTGGTGGCGACCGGCCTCGTTGAGACTCGAGTTGGGCCGCACCGATGTCGACATGCTGCTCGGCGGTTGGCTGGACACAGATGCGCTGCAGCGGGAGCTGCTGGACCCTCTGTCTCCCGGCGGCAGCGGGACCGTTCTGCGTCGATTTCGCGATCCGGCGACCGATCGCTCGGTTCGTGACCGTCCCGGGCCCGCCGGCGAGCGGGCCGTCGCGATCATCGACGGGCCTTTCCTCGACGCCGCCCGGCTGCCGCTCGAGGCCACCGTCCATCTGCAGGTCTCACCGGGTGCCCTCGCTCGTGCGCTGCCGGCCGATCGGCAATGGTGGCTCGACGCCTTCGCCCGGTACCGCAAGGAGTACCACCCGGAGCTGTCCGCATCAGCCGTGGTGTCCTACGACCACCCCTCGGCCCCGGCCGTCGCCTGGCTCGCCGACCGCTGAAGATCACGGCCCAATCCCTGCTAGCATCGTGCTTGCAATAGCAAGCAACGGGGGTATGATGGGAAGTGTCCGGTTCGCGGAGATGTGTTCGGCTGCGGCGGAGGGGGTGCGTCCATGGTGGATCTCGACCCCGTCATCACGCCCGTCCGCGATCTCGGAGAGTTCATCCGCGAGCAGCGGACCGCAGCCCAGATCTCGCTGCGGGCCCTTGCCGCGAAGGCGGGAGTGTCCAACCCGTACCTGTCACAGGTCGAGCGCGGCCTGCGGCGGCCGAGCGCAGACATCCTCGCGCAGATCGCGCACGGGCTGTCGATCTCGGTCGAATCGCTGCTGGTCATGGCAGGAATTCTGGAGACCGCCGACGCGCCCGAGGTCGTTGTCGCGATCCGCGGCGACGACGTCCTGACCGAGCGACACAAGGCCGCTCTGATCGACATCTATTCCGCCTTCCGCAAGGAGGCGCTCGCGGCCGGGGTGACGGCACCAGATGAGTCGCCCGAGGCCGCCGGCGCTGCCGAACCGGTCGGCAAGCCCTAGGAGAAATGGCATCGAAGTGATGCCGAAAGGAGCAGTCATGTCCGCCGTCACCGACATCCGTGCAGCCTCGGAGAGCGCCCTCGAGCAGCTCGCCGATCGTTTCAACGAACTTCCGCGGCCTGTCCTCGCCGCCATCGGCGCCGGGGACCTGGCCGTGGAGCAACTGGCCGCGCTGCGAGCTGCGGTCATGGAGATGCTCGCCGCCAACGCCGAAGCGGCCCGATCGGCCGATGTCCGGACGCTCACCACCGAGCTCCCGACGAAGGCCCAGCACCTCGCCACCGACTACGCGTCGAAGGTCCAGCACGTGGCGACCGACTACACGGCCAAGGTCCAACACGTGGCCACCGACTACGTCAGCAAGGCGCAGGACCGGGCGACCGGCTACGCCAGCAGGGTTCAGGAGAACGCAACCGGGTACGCCGGCAAGGCCCAAGAGGCCGCTCAGGAGTACGTCGGCAAGGCCCAGGAAGCGGTGACCGACTTCCCTGACCGCGCGCAGAAGATCGTCGGAGAACTGCGGAAGACACCGATCACCCCGTCGGACCTGCCGGCCCGGGCACAGCATCTTGCTGCTGAGCTCGCGGACTCCGTCAAAGCATTCGCGGGCGAGCTCCCGGAGCGGACCCAGGAGCTGTTGACCGAACTGCCGGAGAAGGCAGCGGAGTTGGCCGGAGACGTCACGCGCGACAGCGTTCGCGACACCGTCGACGCCTACACCGAACTGGTGGGCCACATCTACGACAACCTTGCCGAACGTGGCGAACGCAGTTGGTCGAAGGTCCGCTCGGCGTCGCTGCGCCCGGGCGCCGTTGTCGACGCCGCAACGGAACCCCCGGTCCGTCCGGCCCAGCCGACGAAGCGGGCCGCGACGAAGGGTGCTGCGAAGTCCACAGCACCGAAGGCCACGGCAAAGACCGCGGCATCGAAGGCCACGGCAAAGAGCGCAGCATCGAAGACGGCGGCACCGAAGACCGCAGTACCGAAGAGCGCGGCACCGAAGAGCGCTGCCACCAGGCGGGCAGCCTCCAAGGCTTCGGCTTCCAGAGCCTCAGCCCCGAAGACATCAACCGCGAGGGCCGCATCCACGAGAACCGCGGCGCGGAAGAGTGCTGCGAAGGACACTGCGCCGAAGACAGCCGCCCACACCCCGGCAGCCGCGAAGGCCGCGGCGCACAATCCGACCGCACCCGGCACGGACGCCGGCTGAGATCTGAAAGGCCGGTGAATCGCCCGCAGCCGGGTGGCTCACCGGCCCACGCCGTGCACTCCCGGGCGTCCGGTCGGCGGAATGTCAGCGGAAGGGGAGGACCAAGCCGTCAGCGGCACGTACCCTGAGCGAGTGGCATTCGCTTTCGTGGACCCGATCATCTTCGTCGTGACCTGGGTGCTGGCTGCCGGAGGAGCGATCCTCGGGATTTTCGCCGCCGTCGATGCGGCCAGTCGCCGCTCGGACGCGTTCGCCGCCGCGGACAAGCAAACCAAGGGCACCTGGGCCGGTATCACCATCGCCTGCGCCGTGGTGTTGGGACTGTCCGTCTTCGGTGGCGCGTTCGCCCCGCAGAGCCTGCTGTGGCTGGCGGGACTGACGGGCAGCCTGGTCTACCTGCTGGATGTCCGGCCGCGGCTCCGCGAGGTGCAGCGCGGCGGTCGCTGGTAGTCGGTCACGCCGCTGCTCACCACCGGCCACCCGCGAGCTTGCTCGAACACCGCTGCGCGAACACTTTTGCTCGAACACAGCTGCTCGAACGACGTTGTCCGGACAATCCTTTTTCGGTTCCTGACCGTGTGAACGAGGTCAGGCTCTGGCACAGCTCAGACCGCTGAAGAGTGCGGCGGGACTCCGGATGCCCTCGTGCGACATCCGGTTCAAGCCGGTCAAAGGACCCGCTGACGTCAGCTGTGCGAGGTCTCCCGGCCGGGGCTCGGGGCCTCGACCGCGCCATCGTCGTGGCTCGGGTGGGTGTGGCCGTCGCCGCCGGCCATTGCGGCCTCGGCTGCGAGCCGCTTCTTCTCACGGTCGTAGGAGATGGCGATCTCGGTTTCGGCCGCGTCCCGGCCCACCCAGTTCGCGCCCTCGACGCTCTTGCCCGGCTCCAGGTCCTTGTAGACCTCGAAGAAGTGCTGGATCTCGAGTTTTTCGAAGACGTTCAAGTCGTCGATGTCCTGCAGGTGCGCCTGACGGGGATCGTTGGCGGACACGCACAGCACCTTGTCGTCGGGGCCGGCCTCGTCCGTCATCCGGAACATCCCGATCGCCCGTGCCTTCACCAGGCAGCCGGGGAAGGTGGATTCGGCGAGCAGGACCAGCGCGTCCAACGGGTCGCCGTCCTGGCCGAGGGTGTCGTCGATGAAGCCGTAGTCCGCCGGATACTGGGTGGCGGTGAACAGTGTCCGGTCGAGTCGGATCCGGCCGGAGTGATGATCGACCTCGTACTTGTTGCGACTCCCCTTGGGAATTTCGATGGTCACGTCGAAGTCCACGAGTGTCACCTTTCGTGTCGGCGATGCATTGGTCGACCACAACCGGAAGGCGCCCGCCGACCGGGACGAGGCATGATTCGCCGGATCCCCCCGGATCGGTGCGCCCTGCTCCAGGCTGCTCAGACTCTAGTCTGAAGCTGGTGGTCGGGTGCACCTACGTACCGTTCGAGGGGCGAAAGCGCTGTGGTAAAGGGGATCCTGGAACGGCCGTGGGTCCCGTGCGTCCGTTGACAGGCGGACGGCTGTCCGGCCGCTCGGCCGGCGTGTGGTGCGAGCAGGA
Organism: Nakamurella sp. GG22; assembly: GCF_052976845.2. NCBI lineage: Bacteria > Bacillati > Actinomycetota > Actinomycetes > Nakamurellales > Nakamurellaceae > Nakamurella > Nakamurella sp. GG22. The sequence continues at coordinate 8,894 of NZ_JBRIIO020000024.1, forward strand.
GGAGATTTCGTGGCGGCGTTGAAGCGATCCCAGCGGGTGGGGATCATCATCACGACGATCGTCGTGGTTGCCATCGTCGCCATCGGTGCGGTGTTCCTGCTCCGGCCCGGAGACTCGACCAGCGCGTCGACCAGCACCGCGGCCGCACCCGCCGAGGTGGTCGACCCCCCTGTCGTCGAACCGCCGCCGAAGATCGTTCCGCTGGCCGCGTCCAAGAAGGTTCCCACCACCGCGGGCATCGAGAAGCAGCTCGCAGGGCAACTGGCGGACCCCGCCCTCGCCCAGTTCTCCGGGATCGTCATCGACCCGGCCACCGGCGACGTGGTCTGGAACAAGGACTCCAACTCGCCGCAGATCCCCGCGTCGACGGCCAAGCTGCTCACCGGGACCGCACTGCTCACCTCGGTCGACCCGACCAGCCGCTTCGTCACCAAGGTGGTCGCCGGCGACCAGGAGGGCGACATCGTGCTGGTCGGCGGCGGTGACGTCACACTGTCCGCACGCAATCAGGGAGTCGGCACCGTCTACGACGGCGCCCCGCTGATGGCCGATCTGGCCGCCCAGGTGAAGGCCAGCGGCATCGACGTCAAACGGATCGTGCTGGACACCGACTACTGGAGTGGGCCCGAACTCGCCGACGGCTGGCTGACCAGGGACATCCGTGGCACCGACTCCAGCGCCCAGGGCTACATCACCCGGATGTCGCCGTTGATGGTGGACGGCGACCGCGAGGATCCCGCCAACGAGAACTCGCGGCGGACCGGCGAACCCGCCAAGACAGCGGGCGCGGCCCTCGCCCGGTTGCTCGGCAACGCCGACATCCCGCTGATCGAGGGTCCGGCCCCGGAAAACGCCGAGGTGATCGGGCAGGTCTCCTCGCAGCCGATGTCGGTGCTGCTCGCCCAGGCGCTCGAGAAGTCCGACAACGTGCTCGCCGAGGCGCTCGCCCGCCAAGTGGCCATCGCCCGCGGCGCCCCGCCGAGCTTCGACGGTGCATCGGCGGCGATTCTCGAGTCGCTGGAGTCCCTCAAGATCGACACCATCGGTCTGGAGCTCTACGACGGCTCCGGTATCTCGACCAAGGACCGGGTACCGCCCGCCGTGCTCGCACAGGTGGTCGCACTTGCGGTGAAGGGGGACACCCCGGCGCTGCGAAATCTGCTGACCGGACTGCCGATCGCAGGTGTGTCCGGCAGCCTTGCCGACCGATTCCAGGACGCCGGATCCAAGGCCGGTGCGGGGTGGGTCAGGGCCAAGACGGGGTCACTCGAGGTGACGTACGCGCTCGCCGGTTACGTGCCCGACGTCGACGGCCGGATCCTGGTCTTCGCCTTCGTCTCCAACGGCGTCAGCGGCGGCACCCGGCCGGCCCTCGATGCGCTGGCGGCGGGGCTGCGCGGCTGCGGCTGTGCCTGAGCTGGGGGCCCGACCCGCGGGCCTGACCTGCGGCCTGATCCCTGGGCCTGATCCTGGGCATGAGGTGGGGGCCTGAGCAGCGGGCTCGACCTGGGGGGCTGACCGGTCGGCGGGTCGGCGTCGGCTCGGCCCGATTGGCCTTGCTCTACCGTTGCTGTCGTGGCGACAGACGGGGGCACCGCCCCAATCGACTGGGCGGCGGCCATCCGTGCCGGGCAGCGGCTTGCGCCGACCGGGCCGAGCATCAGCGCGGCCGATGCGGCGGGTGTCGTGGCCGACCTGCGGACGTTCTCGGCGCGGGCCGAACTCGCCGTGCGGGAAACCACCGGTCTCGGCCACGGGCTGCCGGTCGACGACGCCGACGTCGTCGACCGACCCGGCTGGGTGAAGGCGACCGCGGAGGGCATGGAACTGCTCGCCGCCCCTCTGGTGGCGAAACTTGCCGGATCGGGCGGCAAACAGGCAGGCGCCTGGACCCGGAACGTCGCCGGATCGCAGGTCGGGGTCATCCTCGGCTTCCTGTCCGGCAAAGTGCTCGGGCAGTTCGATCCGCTCGGTGGTGACCCGGCCCGACCCGGTCGGTTGCTGCTCGTCGCGCCCAACATCGTCAAGGTCGAACGCGAGCTGCACGCGAACCCCACCGACTTCAGGCTGTGGGTCTGCCTGCACGAGAGCACTCACCGGCTCCAGTTCACCGCCGTGCCGTGGTTGCGCGACTACTTCCGCGGGATGGTCGGCGAGTTCGCCGACAAGGCCGACACCGACCCGGCGCAGATGCTGCGCCGCGCGGTCGAGGCCATCAAGGGGGGCTCCGGCAAGGCCGCTTCGAAGGCGTTCGCGGCGCAGCGCTCCACCGACGAACCCGCCGGGAAGACCCGGGAGACGTCGTGGATCGAGGGCATGCAATCGCCCGAGCAGCGCGCCGTCTTCGACAAGTTGATGGCCCTGATGACCTTGCTGGAAGGGCACGCCGACCACGTCATGGACGCCGTCGGCCCCTCCGTCGTGCCGTCGGTTGCCGCCATCCGGACGTCCTTCACCCAGCGCCGGCAGCGGACGAAGGGCCCCATCGACCGGTTGCTGCGGGCGCTGCTCGGGATGGACATGAAGCTCGCCCAGTACGTGAAGGGAGGCGCCTTCGTTGGTGCGGTCGTCGAGCAGGTCGGGATGGACGGCTTCAACGCTGTCTGGACGTCGGCGGAGACGCTGCCCACCCGTGCGGAGATCACCGATCCGCAGGCCTGGGTGCGCCGGGTGCACGGCTGAGCGGCCCGGCGCGCTGCCTGTTGATGTGACCCCGTGACGTCGATCGCCGCCGATCCGGTCAGCAGGGCAGTTCGAGCCTGGCTGGACGAATTCGCCGGCGCAGCGACGCCGATCGTCGTCGCCTGTTCCGGCGGTGCCGACTCGCTCGCGTTGGCTGTTGCCGTGCAGCGCCACGCAGGTTCCCGCCGGCTCGTCGCCGCCACCGTCGACCACGGCCTGCAGCCGGGTTCCGCCGAGCGGGCCGCAGAAACCGCCGGGGTGCTGCTGAGCCTGGGATACCGGGACGCCCGGGTCCTCACGGTGACCGTCGGCGGGTCGGGAGGACCGGAGGCGGCCGCGCGGCGGGCCAGGTACACCGCCCTCCAGGCCTGTGCGGATTCCCTGCTGCCGTCCGCGGAGCCGCCCGCCGTGCTCCTCGCGCACACCGCGGACGACCAGGCCGAGACGGTGCTGCTCGGGCTCGCCCGCGGCTCCGGTCCCCGGTCGATCGCCGGCATGCGACCCTGGCGCCCGCCCTGGGGTCGGCCGTTGCTCGGGGTCCGCCGTGCCGACACCGAGAACGTCTGTCGCACAGCTCAGCTCGTGCCGTGGCAGGACCCGCACAACAGCGACCCGGCCTACACCAGGGTGCGGCTCCGCCGGGAGGTGCTGCCGTTGCTGGAGGACGTCCTCGGCGGCGGCGTCGCCGAGGCGCTCGCCCGGACGGCACGGCTGATGAGTCAGGATCTCGAGGCGTTGGACCAGATCGCCACCGTCGTCGGGGCAGCGGCGGGCCGGTCGGACGGGACGCTCGACATCTCCACGCTGGCCGCCCATCCGGAAGCTGTCATCGGGCGGGTGCTCCGGACCTGGGCCGCGAGCGATGGCGCGGGTCCGCTCACGTTCGACCAGCTCAACCGGATGGTCGCGCAGGTGACCGGCGGCGGCCCCGAGCAGGTGCGGTTGCCCGGAGGGAGAGACGTCATCCGGACCGGCGGTGTCCTGCGGCTGGTTGCGCACGGCGGGAAGACCCACTGACCAACGCGCCCATTCGGCCCGGCCCGCCCCGGCGTGACCGAAACGTGCCGGCAGTGGCAAGCTCAGTGCTGCGTGGGATCGGCATCGTTCACTCGATGGATACCCCGCCTGCGAGTTCAAGCCGTGACGTCAGCTCAGTCGGGAGAAACGGTGACCGGGAAATCCTCTTCGACGGACGGTGTGGCGCAGGCGCAGACCCGGGGTCCGGCCACCGCCACCACCCGGGTGACCAGCGCGGACGCCGTGACGACCACGGCGGATTGGGATCCCGGCGCGGGCCACGGCTACCACGGCGAGCTCTCCGCGGTGCTGATCCCGAGCGAGACGCTGCAGGCGAAGATCACCGAACTCGCGCAGGCGGTGGCCAACGACCACGACCATGTGCACGGACCGCCGCTGTTGATCTGCGTGCTCAAGGGCGCCGTCATGTTCCTCACCGACTTCGCCCGGGCGCTGCCCATCCCGTCCGAGCTGGAGTTCATGGCGGTCACCTCCTACGGGTCCGCGACCTCGTCATCGGGGGTGGTCCGCATCCTCAAGGATCTCGACCGCGACATCACCGGCCGCCGGGTGATCATCGTCGAGGACATCATCGACTCCGGGCTCACCCTGTCCTGGCTGCTGAAGAACCTGGCCACCAGGGGCCCCGCGGCGATCGAGGTCGTCGCGCTGCTGCGCAAACCGGAGGCGATCAAGGTGGAGGTCGACGTCCGGTACATCGGGTTCGACATTCCCACGGACTTCGTCGTCGGATACGGCCTCGACTACAACGAGCGCTACCGCGACCTGCCGTTCGTCGGTCTGCTCGGGGAGCACATGTACCGCTGACCCCCGTTGCTCGGCCGGCCGTCGCATGAGCCGCGTCTCGGACGGGCCCGGCGGGAACCAGCGGACGACGGTGGGCGTTGTGCTGTGTGCTGTCGCATTCGCAACCGGCCTTGCCGTCGGGGGTGCGCGGTAGTCTGAACCCACTGGTCGCGCCCCGCGCTGCCCGGATTCCGCGTGGCGTCCACTTCGGCCGCCCACCGGTTCCGGACTACGGGTCACCACACTCGAGAACGTCAGGGAGGGTCGAGGCCGCGAGCGGCCGAAAGCCACATGGATAAGAAACGCCTGCTCCGCTCACCGTTGGTGTGGATCGCGGTGGTGCTGGTGCTCTACCTGACCTACTCGTTCTTCGCCGACGAGACGCGCGGCTACGTCGCTCAGCCGACTTCGGTCGCGCTCGCCCAGCTCAAGGACGGCAACGTCAAGCAGGCGACCATCGACGACAAGGAACAGCGCCTCCGGCTGGACCTGAACAACCCGGTCGACGGCGCGTCGCAGATCTACACGTCCTACCCGGCACAGGCCGCGGACCAGATCTTCGACGACGTGCAGGCCGCGAACATCTCCGGCGGTTACAACACCACCGTCACCAGCGAGTCGACGCTGTTCTCGCTGCTCATCTACCTGATCCCGGTCGGCCTGATCATCCTGTTCCTGCTCTGGATGATGAACAACGCGCAGGGCGGCGGCAACAAGGTCCTCTCGTTCGGCAAGTCCAAGGCGAAGTTGCTGACCAAAGACATGCCGGTCACCAAGTTCTCCGATGTTGCCGGCGCCGACGAGGCGGTGCAGGAACTCGACGAGATTCGCGACTTCCTCGCCAATCCGACCCGGTACCAGGCCTTGGGCGCCAAGATCCCCAAGGGCGTTCTGCTCTACGGCCCGCCCGGCACCGGCAAGACCCTGCTCGCGCGCGCTGTCGCCGGTGAGGCCGGCGTGCCGTTCTACTCGATCTCCGGTTCTGACTTCGTCGAGATGTTCGTCGGTGTCGGCGCGAGCCGGGTGCGGGACCTGTTCGAGCAGGCCAAGGCGAATGCGCCGGCGATCATCTTCGTCGACGAGATCGACGCCGTCGGCCGACACCGTGGGGCCGGCATGGGCGGCGGTCATGACGAACGCGAGCAGACCCTGAACCAGTTGCTCGTCGAGATGGACGGGTTCGAGGCCAAGGGCGGCATCATCCTGATCGCCGCCACCAACCGGCCCGACATCCTGGATCCGGCGTTGCTGCGGCCCGGCCGCTTCGACCGGCAGATCCCCGTCGGACAGCCCGACCTGAAGGGTCGCCAGGCGATCCTCGCCGTCCACGCCAAGGGCAAGCCGTTCGCTCCGGACGTCGACTTCCTGCCGCTGGCCAAGCGCACCGTCGGCATGTCCGGCGCGGACCTGGCCAACGTCATCAACGAGGCGGCGCTGCTCACGGCCCGCGAGTACGGCACCGTCATCACCAACGTGGCGCTCGAGGAGTCGGTCGACCGGGTGGTCGGCGGGCCGGCCCGCCGCGGCAAGATCATCTCCGAGCGCGAGAAGAAGATCACCGCCTACCACGAGGGTGGCCACGCACTCGCCGCCTGGGCGATGCCCGGACTCGAGCCGGTGTACAAGGTCACGATCATGCCGAGAGGCCGGACCGGAGGCCACGCGCTCGTCGTTCCCGAGGACGACAAGTCCTTGATGACCAGGTCCGAGATGATCGCTCGCCTCGTCATGGCGATGGGCGGTAGGGCCGCCGAGGAACTGGTCTTCGCCGAGCCGACGACAGGTGCGTCCTCGGACATCGCGCAGGCCACCAAGATCGCCAGGGCGATGGTGACCGAGTACGGCATGTCCGCCAAGCTCGGCGCGGTCAAGTACGGGCACGGCGATGACGAACCGTTCCTCGGCCGCACCTACGGCAGCGGGCCGGAGTACTCGATAGAGGTCGGTAGCGAGATCGACGGCGAGGTGCGGGCACTCATCGAGGCCGCGCACACCGAGGCCTGGGCCGTGCTGAACACCTACCGCGACATCCTGGACAGCCTGGCTTCCGCCCTGCTGGAGAAGGAGACGCTGAACCGCAAGGACCTCGAGGTCATCTTCGCCGAGGTGGAGAAGCGTCCGCGGATCACCACGTTCGACGAGTTCGGTCCCCGGCTGCCGTCCGACCGGCCGCCGATCAAGACCCCCGGTGAACTCGCCATCGAGCGGGGCGAGCCCTGGCCGCCGCCGGAGCAGCTGACCGACGCCCGCAAGGAGGCGCCCGTTCCGATCGGCGCCTACCCGGCCGGCCAGAGTGGCTACAATACCGGTCCCGGATATCCCGACGGCAGTGGACCCCAGGAGATCTCCCACGGACCCGGACCCGGACCGGTCACCGCGCCTGGACCGGGAACGGGCGGTGCCCCGCAGAACTGGACCGGCGGGGTGCTGCCGGGGCCGCTCGGGCCGATGCCGGGCTGGCCGCAGGACGGTCAGGGCGCCGGCAGCACGCCGGCCCCGCAGGGCTCGGCCGGTCACCCGTCGGGTCTGACCAAGTCGTTCTCCGGCGGTCGCTCGAACGGTAACGGGACCAACGGAAGCAACGGCAATGGCCCGAGCAGCGCTGGCCCCAACGGAACTGCCCCCAACGGAACTGCCCCCGGTGGAGGTGGTCACGGCGGGAACGTAAACGGTGCGAACGGTGCCCCGTGGGGTCCGGTGAACGGCCACCCGGCCAACGGCCAGAACCCGGGTCAGCAGGGTTATCACCCGCAGGCATACGACTCCCAGGGCCATGGCCAGCAGGGCTATGACCAGCAGGGTTACGGCCAGCAGGGCTATGGCCAGCAGGGATACCGCTCGCCCGGCCCGGGCCAGTACGGGCAGCCCGGTCAGGGTGCGGACGGCCCGCGTCACCGTCAGGACGGTGATGAGCAGGGTCCGATCGACCCCTGGGCGCCGCCGAAGGACAACCGGTCGTGACGGAAGGGCTCGGGCTCGTCGACGGGGCGGCTGCCGCCGTCTCCGGAGTCAGGGCCGACGCGGTCGCCGGTGCGAGTGGTGGCTCTCGTGGCGATGCTCGCGGAGCCGGAGCCGGAGCCGGAGCCGGAGCCGGAGCCGGAGCCGGAGCCGGAGACAGGGCACGCCCGCTGGACGACGTCGAGGACGATGCCGTCGGTGTGCTGCCCGTGCCGAGCTTCGACTCGGCGCGCGCCGAAGCCGCGATCCGGGAGTTGTTGCTCGCAGTCGGTGAGAACCCGGACCGCGATGGTCTGGTCAACACACCGGCCCGGGTCGCCCGGGCGTTCGCCGAGCAGTTCGCGGGCCTGCACATCGACCCGAGCACGGTTCTCGCCACGTCGTTCGACGAGAACCACAACGAGATGATCCTGGTCCGCGACATCGACATGTACTCGACCTGCGAGCATCATCTCGTGCCGTTCTTCGGCAAGGCTCACGTCGGTTACATCCCCGGGCCCAACGGCCGCGTCACCGGCCTGTCGAAACTCGCCCGGCTGGTCGAGGGGTACTCGAAACGGCCCCAGGTTCAGGAGCGGTTGACCACCCAGATCGCCGATGCGCTCGTTCGCCGGTTGCAGCCGGCGGGGGCGATCGTGGTGATCGAGGCCGAGCACCTCTGCATGGCGATGCGGGGAATCCGCAAGCCCGGCGCGGTGACGACGACCTCGGCGGTACGCGGGATCTTCCAATCGCAGGACCGGACGCGCGCCGAGGCGATGAGCCTGATCACGGGTCGTTGAGCCGATGGCACCGACCCCCGCCGCAGCCGAGGCGGCCGCGATCCCGTTTGGAACGCACCGGGCCGTCGTGCTCGGCGTCCTCAACGTCACCGCGGATTCCTTCTCCGACGGCGGCCGGTATCTCGATCCCGGCGAAGCAATCGCCCGGGGGCGTCAGCTGGTCGCCGACGGGGCCGACATCATCGACATCGGGGGCGAGTCGACAAGGCCTGGTGCGCACCGGGTTTCCGTTGCCGCCGAGTCCGAACGGGTGCTGCCGGTGATCGAGGCACTGGCCTCGGAGGGGGTCATGTGCAGCGTCGACACCACCAGGGCCGAGGTGGCGGCCGCGGCCCTTCGGGCCGGTGCCCGCATCGTTAACGACGTGTCGGGCGGGCTCGCCGACCCGGAGATGGCGGCAGTCGTCGCGCAGACCGGCGTGCCATGGATCCTGATGCACTGGCGCGGCCACAGCGCCGACATGGATGCGCTCGCGCGGTACGACGACGTGGTCGCCGATGTCCGCGGCGAGCTGCTGGAACGGGTGTCCGCGGCGGTTGCGGCAGGCGTCGACGAATCCCGGATCGTGCTGGACCCGGGCCTCGGTTTCGCGAAGACAGCGGATCACAACTGGTCTCTGCTCCGCGCGCTGCCTGACATGACCGGCGCGCGGGGGACCGGGTGGGGGTTCCCGATTCTGATCGGCGCCTCGCGCAAGCGATTCCTCGGTGCCCTGCTCGCCGGTCCCGCCGGCCCCCGACCGCCGGACGGCAGGGAGGACGCGACGACCGCCATCTCCGCGCTGGCTGCTGCCGCCGGTGCGTGGGGTGTGCGCGTGCACGAGGCGTCGGCGTCGCTGGACGCCGTGCTGGTCGCTGCCGCTGCGACCGGTCGCGGACCCGTCCGGCAGCTGTCGATGCCCCGCCCCGTGGGAGCCAGCGGTGGCTGACCGCATCACGCTCACCGGACTCAGCGTCTTCGGCCGTCATGGGGTCTTCGAGCACGAAAGACGCGACGGTCAGGACTTTGTCGTCGACATCACCGTCTGGCTGAACCTGTCCGCGGCTGCCGCCACCGACGACCTGACGCGGACGGTGCACTACGGCGAACTCGCCGAACTCGCCGCGGAAATCATCGGCGGACCGCCGAGGGACCTCATCGAGGCGGTCGCGGGCGACATCGCGGATGCGGTACTCGCCCGGTTCCCGGTGCGGGACGTCGAGGTCACGATCCACAAGCCCGGGGCGCCGATCCCGCTGATGTTCCAGGACGTCAGCGTGACGATCCGCCGGTCGAAGGTGACGGGATGAGCAGCGCAGTGTTGTCACTCGGGTCCAACGTCGGCGACCGGAAGGGCCGGCTTCAAGCGGCTGTCACCGCGCTCGGCGGCGCGGTGCGCGCGGTGTCCTCGATCTACCGGACCCCGCCGTGGGGAGGCGTCGAGCAGGACGACTTCTACAACATCGTGGTGCTCGTCGAGGACCGGGCGATGGACGCCGCCGGCTGGCTGGGACGGTGCATGGCGCTGGAAGAGTCGGCCGGGCGGGAGAGGCTGATCCGCTGGGGACCCCGCACCCTGGACGCCGACGTCATCACGGTCGAGGTACACGGGCATCCGGTGATCAGTGACGACCCGAACTTGACTCTGCCGCACCCGCGGGCGGCCGAGCGGGCGTTCGTCCTGATGCCGTGGATGGAACTCGACCCGACCGCGGAGTTACCCGGTGCCGGACGGATCACCCACCTGCTCGACGCGGTGGACACGGCGGGCATCACGAAGGTCGGGCATGTGCACTGATGCTCGCGAACGGCCGGCGGATGGCTGAATCGGGACGAATGGGCTTCACCAGGGCACGCGATCTGCTCGTCGTCGCGGCTGTCGCGGCAATTCTCGGGTACCTGGTGGTCCGGCTGAGCTATCAGCGGCTTCCACCCCTACCGCGATTCGCCGGGGTGCCGGCCGCGTTGCTCGGTATGGGCGAGGCAGTCGCGGGCTACAACCTGCGCAAGCGGATCCGCCGGCGCGGAGGCAACGCCCAGGATGCGGTCACCGTGCGACCGGTGGAACCCCTCACCGCCGCGCGGGCGGTCATGACGGCGAAGGCGACCTCGCTCGCCGGTGCAGCGCTCGCCGGTTTGTGGATCGGGCTGCTGGTCTACGTCGTGCCGTCGTGGTCGACCTTGGTCGCGGCACGCGCCGACGGCATCACCGGCATCATCGGGCTGGTGGGCGCGGCGATCATGATCGGCGGGGCGCTGTTCCTCGAACACTGTCTCCGCGCGCCGGACGCCGATCGCACTCCCTGATTGGGGTGCGGCAGTTCTTGGGGTGCGACAGTGGCATCGCGGGTCGAGGCGCGACAAATGGTGTTCAGCCTGTCGGGATGGTCTCCGCGTCGACCGCCGTGATCACCCGCAGCAGGCGGCCGCGTAGCACCTGTGCGGCGTGGGCGAACTCCCGTTGCGCGGCAACGTATTCGGCCTTGCCGGCGGCCGTCTCGATGGCGACGGGCGGGTATCCGAGATCGGTGAGGTCGTACGGCGACGCACGCATGTCCATCTCCCTGATCGTCCGGGCCAGCCGGAAGCAGTCGAGCAGCAGCGTGCTCGGGACGATCGGCATCAGCTTGTAGGCCCACTTGTAGAGGTCCATGGACGCGTGCAGGCAACCGGGCTGTTCCAGCTGGACCCGGGATCCGAGGTCCGGCTGAAGTGGGTTCCGCGGCCGGGCCGCCGGGGTGAAGAAGCGGAAGGCGTCGTAGTGGGTGCACCTGATCTGGTGCTTCCGGACGACCTCGTCGGTGCCGGCCTGTCCCAGCCGGAGCGGCCACGCCTGGTGCCGCCGCTCATCGTCCTGCTCGAACACCATCGCCCACTCGTGCAGCCCGAAGCAGCCGTACTGAGCCGGCGCGGCGGCGGTGGCCGACAGGAGTCGGCGGGTGAAATCCAGCTGCGTGCGGCGGGTCCGGGCGAAGCCCGCGACATCGACGGTCACGGTGGGCCCGGCACCGTCGTGCGGTCGGCCGTCGATCTCGCGGCTGTTGATCCCGCGGCTGTTGATCCCGCGGCTGTCGATCGACGGGCTGGCGATCGAGGAGCCCTCGACCACCACGTGGAAGGGCCAGTCGGCCCGATCCCCGGCGTCGGCCAACGCGATACCGGCGCCCGGATACCAACGGCGCAGCTGTGCCGGGCGCAACGAGTAGTACGTGAAGAGGAAGTCCTCCACCGGATGCGGCACTCCGCGGCCGGCTCGTTCCTGCCGGTCCCTGGTCAGGGTTTCCACCTCGGACGCGTGCTCGGCCTCGGCCTTCCGCCACACCTGCGCCGGCAGTACCTCGAGGGACGCGAGCTTCTGTCCTGTCATCGACGTGCGGACCGCCACACCTGGCAAATCACGGGCACCGTGACCGTTGCGGCCGGGCCGACGTGCTGGCGGACAATCAGCGGAAGTTCGCTGTCGAGTTGCGCCTGCAGTGCGGCTGAGGCGCGGATCACGTAGGAGTAGGTGTGCTGCAGGGCGATGAAGTCCTCGACGCTCATCCGGCGCCCCCACCTGATGACACGGACCTCCGGGTCGGCGAACCAGCGATGGCCGCGGAACGGCGGCTCCGGCGGGATCGCAGCCGCGGGATCGATCTCCTGACCGCCAGCCCGGTCACCCAGCCCAGTACTCCCGCCGGCCGGCCGGCCGACCCGGTCGAGGGCTGCCTCGACATCGCGGACCAGCGGATCGGCCTCGTCGTCGTGGTTCCAGAGCAGGGCGATCGTGCCGCTGGGTCGAAGGACCCTGGCGACGCCGTCGAGCGCTCTGTCCTTGTCGAACCAATGGAACGCCTGACCTACAACGACCGCATCGACCGTGCCATCGGCCAGCGGCAGTTCTTCGGCCGTGCCTGCGACCGCATGCGCACCGGGATGCGTCCGGCGTAACTCGGCCAGCATGGACGGCAGCGGCTCGACGGCGATGACGTCGTACCCGCGGTCGATCAGCGGTGCGGTGAGCTTGCCCGTTCCCGCGGCGAGGTCGAGCACTGTTCCGGCAGCCTCGGGAACGGCCGCGTCGAGAGCGGCATCCGGGTAGTCGGGTCGGAGGCGGGCGTACTCCGCCGCACGCAGCTCGAAGGAGGTGGCAAGATCATCCACGGAACCCTGGCCGCCGCCGGCCGGCGTCCGCCGGATGGTCCATCCCCCCGCTGTCACGCGTCCATTGTGACCCGGCGCACGGGTGCTCCCCGACACGTCCGGGCGGTCTGTCCACGCTCGCCCGGCAAGTAGGCTTTCGGTCCGTGACCGAACCGAAGAATCCTGCCGTGGGTGATGGCGACGAACTGCCGGAGCAGATGCGGGTACGGCGGGAGAAACGGCAACGTCTTCTCGACGACGGCGTCGAGCCGTATCCCGTCGGCGTGCCGAGGACGACGACATTAGCGGCGCTAAGGCAGAAATATCTGGACCTCCCGCCGGACGTGGACACGGGTGAGGTCGTCGGAATCACCGGCCGCGTGTTGTTCCTGCGAAACTCCGGGAAATTGTGTTTCGCGTCGTTGCGCGAGGGTGGTGCCGGCGAGACCGGGACCGAATTGCAGGTGATGGTGTCACTGGCCAGTGTCGGTGCCGACTCGCTGGCGAAGTTCAAGTCGAGCGTCGACCTCGGCGATCACCTCTTCGTACACGGAACCGTGATCACTTCGCGGCGCGGTGAGCTTTCCGTCCTCGCAGATTCCTGGTCGATCACGTCCAAGGCGCTCCGGCCATTGCCGGTCACCTACAAACCACTCTCTGAGGAGAGCAGGGTACGGCAGCGCTACGTCGATTTGATCGTCCGACCGCAGGCGATGCGAACGGTGGAGATGCGCAGCGTGGTCAATCGCTCGCTGAGGGCCACCCTGCATGGGCGCGGATATATGGAAGTGGAAACGCCGATGCTCCAGGTGCTGCACGGCGGCGCGTCTGCGCGACCGTTCGTCACGCACATGAATGCGATGGACATCGACCTGTACCTCCGCATCGCCCCTGAGCTCTACCTCAAACGAGCAGTTGTCGGAGGAATCGAGAAGGTATTCGAGATCAACCGCAGCTTCCGTAACGAGGGAGTCGATTCATCCCATTCGCCGGAATTTGCGACGCTGGAGGCGTACGAGGCGTACAGCGACTACAACGGAATGGCGGAGCTGACGCAGACCCTCGTCCAGGAAGCGACCGTCGCCATCCACGGTTCGACCGTTGCGGTGCACGCGGACGGCACGGAGTTCGATCTCGGCGGAACGTGGCCCGCCATCACGTTGTACGGGGCCCTGTCCGAGGCGCTCGGCGAGGAGGTCACCGTCCAGACGCCGATGGAGACCCTGATCGGGTACGCGGACCGACTCGGCGTGCCCGTCGCACCGCACTACGGCCCCGGCAAGCTGGCCGAAGAATTGTTCGAGGAACTGGTCGTACCGTCATTGCGCGCGCCGACGTTCGTCCGCGATTTCCCGGCCGAAACGGCGCCCCTGACCCGGGGGCACCGGGAGATCCCCGGTCTCACCGAGAAATGGGATCTCTACATCCGCGGCATTGAAACGGCGACGGCCTACTCCGAACTCATCGATCCGGTCGTCCAACGGGCGCGTTTTCTCGACCAGGCTCGTTTTGCCGGGCTCGGCGACGCCGATGCGATGGTTCTCGACGAGGACTTCCTGCGGGCGATGGAGTACGGAATGCCACCCGCCGGAGGTATGGGTATGGGCGTCGACCGATTGCTGATGGCGTTGACCGGCCTCGGTATCAGGGAGACCATCCTGTTTCCGTTCGTCCGCCCCGGGGAATAGTCTCGCGGCTCTGCCCCAGCCATTGACCAGGATTTGACCCGGTGTTTGGCGACCCGCGGGGACCGGGGTCGGCGGGGCGCCGCGAATGAACCCTGGACAAGCCGGCAAAAGTCGGCGCGTGATCCGCGTGTGCGCCATCGAAAACGCAGTGCCCGACATCACGATTGGTCGGGGAACCCATTGATCGGACCGCCGTTCCGGACACGGTCGCGCCGCACCGCGGTTATGGTGGAATCGTCCAGGAATACGCACTACCATGGCGCCCAGACAAAACCAGGTGTTTCTAGGAGGAACAAGCATGGCAACCGAGACCACGACCAGACTCGTTGACGATCTTGATGGGTCGGACGCGGCGGAGTCCGTTTCCTTCGCCCTTGACGGGGCGTCGTACGAGATCGATCTCAGCGAGGACAACGCGGAGAAGTTGCGTGACGCGCTGGCTTCCTATGTCGCAAGTGCGCGGCGTGCCGACGGGTCTCGGCGCAGTGTCGGACGTCCCAAGGCGCCGCGTGCGGCCAAGTCGTCCCGGGGTGCCCGGACCGCTCCCGACCGTGAGCAGACCGCCGCCGTTCGCGAGTGGGCACGGGCCAACGGCTACGAGGTCTCCGAGCGCGGACGGTTGTCGGCCAACGTGCTCGCTGCCTTCGAGGCAGCGCACTGACCTCAGTTACTGACTCCACGGCGCCGTCATCGGTCTGACCACAGTTCTGACCGCCAGCACGGCGACATCACCACAGCTCCATCACCAGCGGCATCCGGCCCCTGTCCCCGAGCGGGACAGGGGCCGAGCCGTTCCCGGTGCTGTTTCCCGGTGCTGTTCCTGGCGCTGTTTCTGAGACCGCCCAAGGGCCGTTTCGAGGGTCGCAAAGCCCGTCCGGAGGCGGTAAGCCTGGGCTGTTCGCCCACGGCGTAGCCGTCGATATGGCGGAACGAGAACCGCTGGGGCAGCGTTGGAGAGCAGTGACGGCACAGTGCGCGGTGTCGTCCCGGTTCGGCTTCCGCACTGCTCACCCTGCGGGTCCGACTAGAGTTGTCCACAGTCAGCGAGTTGGTCGGCCCCTCAGTGATGAGGTCGCAGATCCGGCTCGATGATCGCAGGAAGTGGCAACAGCCGACCGCATAGCAGCGCACGCCCGTAAGGAGTGCAAATGTTCGAACGGTTTACCGACAGAGCGCGGCGCGTGGTTGTCCTGGCCCAGGAAGAGGCCAGGATGCTGAACCACAATTACATCGGCACGGAGCACATCCTGCTCGGCCTCATCCACGAGGGTGAGGGCGTTGCCGCCAAGGCCCTCGAGTCGTTGGGCATTGCGCTGGAGGGTGTGCGCGCTCAGGTCGAGGAGATCATCGGCCAGGGGCAGCAGTCCCCGTCCGGCCACATCCCCTTCACCCCGCGTGCCAAGAAGGTCCTCGAGCTCAGCCTTCGCGAGGCGCTGCAGCTCGGTCACAACTACATCGGCACCGAGCACATCCTGCTCGGCCTCATCCGCGAGGGTGAGGGCGTGGCCGCTCAGGTGCTGGTCAAGCTCGGCGCCGACCTCAACCGGGTCCGCCAGCAGGTCCTGCAGCTGCTCTCCGGCTACCAGGGCAAGGAGACCGCCGCCGCCGAAGGCGGGCGCTCCGAGGGGACCCCGTCCACCTCGCTGGTCCTCGATCAGTTCGGTCGCAATCTCACCCAGTCGGCCCGCGAAGGCAAGCTGGATCCGGTCATCGGCCGGGAGAAGGAGATCGAGCGGGTGATGCAGGTGCTGTCCCGCCGCACCAAGAACAACCCCGTGCTGATCGGCGAGCCTGGCGTCGGCAAGACCGCGGTCGTCGAGGGCCTTGCCCAGGCGATCATCCGCGGCGACGTGCCGCAGACCCTCAAGGACAAGCACCTCTACACGCTCGACCTCGGTTCCCTCGTTGCCGGTTCCCGGTACCGCGGCGACTTCGAGGAACGGCTGAAGAAGGTCCTCAAGGAGATCCGCACGCGCGGCGACATCATCATGTTCATCGACGAGATCCACACCCTGGTGGGTGCGGGTGCCGCCGAGGGCGCGATCGACGCCGCCTCGATCCTCAAGCCGATGCTGGCCCGCGGCGAGCTGCAGACCATCGGTGCGACCACCCTCGACGAGTACCGCAAGTACGTCGAGAAGGACGCCGCGCTTGAGCGCCGCTTCCAGCCGATCCAGGTGGGTGAGCCGACCGTGGCGCACACCATCGAGATCCTCAAGGGACTGCGCGACCGGTACGAGGCGCATCACCGGATCACCATCACCGACGACGCGCTGGTGTCCGCGGCCACCCTGGCCGACCGGTACATCAGCGACCGGTACCTGCCGGACAAGGCGATCGACCTGATCGACGAGGCCGGCGCCCGGATGCGTATCCGCCGGATGACGGCGCCGCCGGACCTGCGCGACTTCGACGAGAAGCTCGCCGCGGTCCGCCGGGACAAGGAGTCGGCCATCGACTCGCAGGACTTCGAGAAGGCCGCCGCCCTCCGCGATTCGGAGAAGCAGCTGCTCGCCCGCAAGTCCGAGCGCGAGAAGGCTTGGAAAGATGGGGATTTGGACGTCGTCAGTGAGGTCGACGACGAGCAGATCGCAGAAGTGCTGGCGAACTGGACGGGCATCCCGGTCTTCAAGCTGACCGAGGAGGAGACCACCCGGCTGCTCAAGATGGAAGACGAACTGCACAAGCGGATCATCGGCCAGGACCAGGCGGTCAAGGCGGTCTCGCAGGCCATCCGGCGTACCCGGGCCGGCCTGAAGGACCCAAAGCGTCCGTCGGGCTCGTTCATCTTCGCCGGCCCGTCCGGTGTCGGTAAGACCGAGCTGACCAAGGCGCTCGCCGAGTTCCTGTTCGGTGACGAGGACGCGCTGATCCAGGTCGACATGGGCGAGTTCCACGACCGGTACACCGCTTCCCGGCTGTTCGGTGCCCCTCCCGGGTACGTCGGCTACGAAGAGGGTGGGCAGCTCACCGAGAAAGTGCGCCGCAAGCCGTTCTCCGTGGTGCTGTTCGACGAGATCGAGAAGGCCCACCAGGACATCTACAACACGCTGCTGCAGGTGCTGGAAGATGGCCGACTGACCGACGGTCAGGGCCGGACGGTCGACTTCAAGAACACCGTCATCGTCTTCACCTCCAACCTGGGTACGCAGGACATCTCCAAGGCAGTGGGGATGGGCTTCAACCAGGGCAACGAGGAGTCGACCTACGAACGGATGAAGCAGAAGGTCAACGACGAGCTCAAGCGTCACTTCCGTCCTGAGTTCCTCAATCGGATCGACGACGTGGTGGTCTTCCACCAGCTGACCCCGGTGGAGATCAACAAGATGGTCGACCTGATGCTCAAGCGGGTCGAGGGCGCGCTCCGCAACAAGGACATGTCCCTCGAGGTCACCGAGGCCGCGAAGACGCTGCTCGGCGAGCGCGGGTTCGACCCGGTGCTCGGCGCGCGGCCGCTGCGTCGGACGATCCAGCGGGAGATCGAGGACAAGCTCTCGGAGAAGATCCTCTTCGACGAGATCCGGCCCGGTCAGATCATCCTCGTGGACGTCCAGGGTGAGGGTAAGGACCAGGAGTTCACCTTCCGCGGTGAGCCCAGGCCCTCCGCCGTCCCCGAGGTCGTCCCCGCGGGACTCGCCATCGACGCCGGCGAGGCATCTGCCTGACCTGCGCCTGACGTACGCCTACCGGCCCACTCTCCTTCGGGAGGTGGGCCGGTTCGCGTTTGCGGATGAGGCGGCAGCTCGTCAGTCGGGCAGGCCGATCAGGTCGTCGCCGGCTCGGGCGACGAGCCCGTCCGTCACGAGCGACGCCAGGCAGCGCTCGCCCTGAACCTCGTCATCAGCGAGCCGGACCAGGGCGGCCCCGGGAACGGGGCCGACACTGTCTCGCAGGGCCGCGACGATCCGGCCGCGCACCTGCCGGTCGGTGCCGTGCCAGGTCTGCACCGGTCGCCGAGCGATACCGGCCGGGGATCCAGCGAGCCGCCACCGGCAACCGTCGGCCAGTAAACACGAGCCGCAGGCCGGCGTCCGTGCCGTGCAGACGAGGGCTCCCAGTTCCATCACGGCGGCCGAGAAACGTGCCGCCACCGCCGGTTCGGCCGGCAGCAGCGCGGCGAGCTGTTCCCGGTCGGCTCTCGTCGCGGGCTCGCGGGGCTCGTCGACGCCGCGGATCACTCTGGACAGCACCCGGCGGACGTTGGTGTCCACGACCGGCGTTCGCGCCCCGAACGCGAAGGCGGCGACCGCTCGTGCGGTGTACTCGCCGATGCCAGGCAGCGTCAGGAGCGCATCCACCGAGTCCGGCACGTTCCCGCCGTGGTGGGTGGTGATCGCCGTCGCCGCCGCATGCAGCCGGAGCGCCCGCCGCGGATAGCCGAGCCTTCCCCACGCCCGGATGGCGTCGGCGGGGGAGTCGGCGGCCAGACCTGCCGGAGCCGGCCAGCGACGGAGCCACTCGTCGAAGACCGGAAGCACCCTGACGACCGGTGTCTGCTGCAGCATCACCTCGCTGACCAGCACCGCCCAGGGCGTCGCCGATGGCCTTCGCCAGGGGAGATCACGGCCGGCGGTGTCGAAGAACGCGAGCAGCCGGTCGGCGTCCAGGGCAGAACCGAGGGCAGTGCCGGGTGGATCCGACGTCAGTGCCGGTCACCGTCGGACGCAACGGTGGCGGCGGCGCCGGCGTCTCCGGAACCCGGCGGCTGCGCAGTGCCGGCCGCAGTCAAATGGCGGGTCGGCTCCTCGCCGTCGGTGAAGACCTCTTCGAGCAACCCGGTGTTGACGTCGAAGATGAAGCCGCGGACGGCGTCGTGGTGCAGCAGGAACGGTGAATCGCGGATCCTGCGCAGTGATTCCCGCACGGAATCGTGCGGATCCTTGAACGCCTGGACCGACCAGGTCGGCCGGTAGCCGGCGAAGGTCGCGAGGTGCGCCCGGAAGACGTCCTCCTCGAGACGTGCGAGGCCGCAATCGGTGTGGTGAATGATCATGATCTCGCGGGTGCCGAGGGCGTGCTGCGAGATGGACAGCGAGCGGATGACGTCGTCGGTCACCACCCCGCCGGCATTGCGCAGCAGATGCACCTCGCCCGGGCTCAACCGGAATGCGGCGTGCCCGTCGATCCGGGCGTCCATGCACATCAGCAGGGCGATCTGCAGCGTCGGCATCGGGCCCATACCCACCGGGTGGTACTCGGCGGCAGCAAGGTTACGGGCCAGCAGGTCGTCGATAGCGGTCACAGTTCCCCCGTCGGCGTTGCATCCTCGAATGGCGGTCATCCGAGACTACCGTCGGCCCGGTGATGCACCCCGTTGGCCCTCTGAATCCGAAGGTGTACTGGATCCGTCGCGTCTCGATCGTGGTGCTCGCCGTCGCGCTGCTGATCGGCGTGGTGTGGTTCCTGGCAAGCCGGACATCCCGGTCGTCGTCGGCTCAGCCGCAGGCCCCGGTCGCTGCCACGGCGTCGGCCGCGCCGACGCTCACCGGGGTGCTGGCGGCGTCCACCGCCCCGACCGCGGGTTCCTCTGGCGCCCCCGGCGCCAGCGCCATTGGTGGTACCGCGACCCCGCCGGCGTCCGGTTCTGCTGCCGCGTCTGCTCAGGCCGGGTCCTCTGGTCCGGCCGCGTCGTCTGCTCCGGCTGCGTCCTCCGCTGCCGCGTCGGCGGCCACGGCACCCGCGCCCGCCGCCGCCGCAGCCGCCACCCCGAAGGCTGCACCGACTGCCAAGTCGACCGCCAAACCCACCCCCACGCCGGCCGCGAAGCCGGCCCCCACACCGGCACCGACACCGGCACCGAAGCCCGCCGCCACGACGGCCGCATCGAAACCGCCTGCGGCTCCTGCCCCGTCGTTCGCCGAGGACGGCATGTTGCTGTGCCCGGACAGTGCCGTGAGCATCACCGCCATCAGCACCGCCCCGTCCTTCGCGTCGGGCGCCCAGCCCACGCTCGGCATGGTGGTGACCAACACCGGCACCGTCGAATGCCGACGTGACGTCTCGGGCACCCTCCAGACCTACACGGTGCTGGGTGCGGGCGGCAGCAGGATCTGGTCGACCGCCGACTGCTTCCCGGGCGAGGGCACCGAGCTCAGGGACCTCGCGCCCGGCCAGACGCTGAAGTACACGATCAAGTGGTCGGGGACCACCTCGGCGCCGGGTTGCACCGGCGAGCGGGCCGCGGTACCGGCCGGCAAGTACACGGTCGTCGCGCAGCTGGGCAAACTGTCGAGCAAGCCGGCGGCCTTCTCCATCGGCTG
This sequence comes from Nakamurella sp. GG22, assembly GCF_052976845.2. Taxonomy (NCBI): domain Bacteria; kingdom Bacillati; phylum Actinomycetota; class Actinomycetes; order Nakamurellales; family Nakamurellaceae; genus Nakamurella; species Nakamurella sp. GG22. The sequence goes on from NZ_JBRIIO020000024.1 coordinate 29,192, forward strand.
ACAGCGGCGCAAGTGCGGGCGGCTGATCGCTCGCTGCATCCGGTCGCTCCGCCTGCCCGACCGCCAGCAATACCGCCCGCAGCGAGGCTGCATGGCCGCGCGGCTGCGCCAGCCCATCGCCGTGAGCGGCTTCCGGTTCGGCCATCGCGGGTGGCAAGTTCGCGTGCGGGGCGCGGCCCCACGAGCCTGGTGTCAGCCCGGCTACAGAGCTGAGCCGTAGCGGTCCACGATGGACGACTCGGCCAGCCGGGAGAGCCCTTCCCGTACCACCCGGGCCCGGGCCTCGCCGACACCTTCGACGGCCTGCAGGTCGGCGGCCGTGGCGGCGAGCAGGCCCTGCAGGTTGCCGAAATGCTGGATGAGCCGATCCAGCACGGCGGGCGGCACCCGCGGAATGCCGGCCAGCAGCCGGTAGCCGCGCGGGCTGACGCCGGTGTCCAGCGCGTCCCCGTAGGTGGACAGCCCGAGCACCCTGGCGACCACGGTCAGGTCGAGGAGTGCGACCTCGTCGAGATCGTCGAGCGCGGCGACGATCTCGTCGACCTTGTCCGGACCCTCGTCGGCGGGCAGGTAGTCGCGGATCAGCAGTTCCTGGAGACCCTGGGTGCCGCTGAGCATCTCGTCGAGCTGCAGACCGAGCAGGCGACCGTCGGTGCCGAGCTCGACCACGTTGCTGGTCAACTCATCGGCGATGCGGCGCACCATGAGAAGCCGCTGCAGCACCGTCATCGCGTCCCGCAGGGTGGCGAAGTCCTCGATCTCCAATGCGGACAGCGCCCGGGCGACCTCGTCGAGCCGGAACTTGTACCGCTGCAGCGTCGCCAGAGCCTGGTTCGCCCTGCCCAGGATCGTCGGCGGGTCAGCGACGACATGCCGGCGGCCGCCGAAGTACAGGTTGATGATCGACATGGAGTGGCTCACCGCGATCACCGGGTGGCCCGTTTGCAGTCCGGTGCGCTCCGCGGTGCGGTGCCGGGTCCCGGACTCGACCGTGGGGATCGTGGAGTCGGGGGTCAGCTGGACGTTGGCCCGCAGGATCCGGGTGGCATCGTCGTTCAGCACGACCGCGCCGTCCATCTTGCACAGCTCACGCAGCCTGGTCGACGAGAACTCGACATCGAGCCGGAAGCCGCCGTCGCACAGGTCGTCGACCGCCTGGTCGAAGCCCAGCACGATCAGCGCCCCGGTGCGGCCGCGCAGGATCCGCTCGAGACCGTCACGCAGAGGGGTGCCAGGTGCGACCCGTGCGAGCACAGCGCGATGCGCTGCGACCGTCAGGCGATCCTCCACCCCTCCCCCTTCCGTGGCCCTACGTCGCCAGTTTAGGGCCCAGCCGAGGGTTCGTACGCGCGCCGTCACCACCGGTGAGCAGCGGCATCACCCCCGTCGCCGGCGTAGCCACTGAACGACACCATCATCGTTGCCCATGCACCGGAAGGCCTCGCCCAGGTCGGATGCCTCGTCGACGCGCATGCCGGGCGGTCGTTCGATCGCCCCGCCCGCGGGCACAACGGCGTGATCAAAACCGAGCCGTGCAGCCTCCGAAAGACGTCGCGCGATCCCGCCGACCGGGCGTATTTCCGCGGCCAGCCCGAGTTCGCCGATGACGACAAGACGTGGTGCGAGCGGGATGTCCCTGACCGACGACCAGATGGCCATCGCGAGCGGCAGGTCGGCGGCCGGCTCGAGCATCTTCACCCCGCCGACGGTGGCGGCGAGCACGTCCTGGTTGCCCACACTCACTCCTCCCCATCGCTGCAGGACCGCGATCACCATTGCCGTCCGGGAGGCATCCAGTCCAGAGACCGTGCGGCGGCTGGTCTCGCCGGAGGCCGGCGTGATGAGTGTCTGCAGCTCGGCCGGAATCGCCCGCCGGCCCTGCATGCTCACGGTCGCGCAGGTGCCCGGCACCGGCGTGCGGTGCTGGGTCAGGAACAGACCGGATGGGTCGGCGAGCCCGACGATGCCGTCCGCGACCATCTGGAAACAGCCGACCTCGTCGGAGGGGCCGTAACGGTTCTTCACCCCGCGGATGGTGCGCAGGGTGGAGTGCCGGTCGCCTTCGAACTGGAGGACGACGTCGACCAGGTGCTCGAGCACCCGTGGACCAGCGATTCCGCCGTCCTTCGTCACGTGCCCGACGAGAACGCAGGCCATGTTGCGTTCCTTGGCGACGGCGGACAGCGCGGCGGCGACCGCGCGCACCTGGCTGACCCCGCCTGGGCTGCCGTCCACCTCGGCGGTGGCGAAGGTCTGGACGGAGTCGACGATCAGCAGGCGCGGCCGTACCTGGTCGATGTGACCGAGAACCGCTGCGAGGTCGTTTTCGGCAGCGAGGTAGATGTCGGCGTGCAGCGCACCCATCCGGTCCGCCCGGAGCCGCACCTGTGCCGCGGACTCCTCACCGCTGACGATCAGCACGGGCCCCTGGTCCCGGCTGGCCCAGGCTTGGGCGGCGGATAACAGCAAAGTCGATTTGCCAACTCCGGGCTCGCCCGCGAGCAGCACCACCGCTCCGGGTGTGAGACCGCCGCCCAGCACCCGGTCGAGCTCACCGAGACCGCTCGGCTGCGGGCTCACCAGGTCCGCGGAGACCTGGTCGATCCGCTGTGCCGGGGTGCTGACCGGGCCTGGGACGGTCCGCGGCAGCAGCACCTTGGCGCTGCCGACCTCGTCAAGAGAGCCCCATGCCTGGCATTCGGGACACCGACCATGCCACTTGGCCGCGTCGAGGCCGCATTCGGTGCAGCGGTAGGCAGGCCTGATGACCGCTTTCGCCGACTTGGAGGTGCGGTCCATCGGGCTTGATCTCATGGGGCGAACCCTAGACGGAGGGTCCGACAGTTGTACGAAACGCGCCCTACCGCGTGCGGTAGAGCCCCTGGAGGGCCAGAGAATGCGGCTGCGCCCGAATGCGGCTGCGCCCGAAGCCTGCTGCGCCCGAAGGCAGCTGCCTGGGGAGGCGGTGGGATCAGCCGGTGGTGGTGGCCGCGCTGGAGACCGCTGGAGCGGCTGAACTGGAGACTGCGGGACTGGAGACCGCGGGGCTGGAGACCGCTGGAGCGCTGGATGCGGCCGGGCTCTCGGCGGACTCGGGCGCACTGCCCTCGGTCGAGGGGTCGACGCCCTCGATGTTGCCGCCCAGGTTGGCGTCCTTCTCTGCCGTGCTGCTGCTGCCCGATTCGTGTTGCCCGGCTTCGCCACCGGCCGCCTCCTCGTGCCCCTCTTCCCAGATGGGGGTCGGATGCGGCGGAAGGATCTCGAGGGTCTCCCGGTCGCGGGATCGTTCGGTCGGGTTGGCAATCGGGACGTTGAGGGTCAGCGAGCCGGCGTTCGCGAACGAGAACGTCATCGGGATCGAAACGCCGTCATACAGGTCGGCGGTGAAACCGTTGATCGTCATCTGCGCCCCGGTGTCGCCGCTGAGGTCGATCAGGGTCTGGCCGGGGATCACGCCGTCGCCGGTGAACTGCACGGACTCGGCCGCGGTCGTGCTCGCCCCGGTGAGGGTGTCCGGGTTGATACCGTCGTTCGAGAGCCAGAGGAGAACCCGCGCGTCGGATCCCGCCGGGAACTTCTCGCCCGTCGGACGCTCCAGTCGAACGTTCAGGGCGGAGAGGTCGCCGACTTCACCGTTGGCGCCCAGCATGGCGGCCTGCTCGTTGACGGACTGCGCATACTGGCCTGCCCCACAGCCCGTCAGGACCAGGGACGCCGCAGCGAACAGTCCAACGGTCGTCCGGACGAGCACGCGGCGCTGGGGGCGGGCGATGCGGAACACGGTGGTCCCCTCTTCTCGGCAGGTGCCGCAACTGCTCCCGGTGGCCACCGGCGTGAGCGCCGTCGGCCGCCGCTGACAGATTGCGACTGTCGTTGGTGTGCACTGTTCTCGTCCGCAGCCATGTCTCGCACGGGTGTGCCTCGCACGGGTGAGTGACGTCGCTGCGGTTGTCGATCAGGTGGTTCGGTCAGCTATTCGATTGTCGTCATCCGATTGTCACGGCTGATCCGGACTGTCGCCAGTACGGGTCCGTTCCCGGGTGCCCAGGTCTGTTGTCGATCATGGTGCTGTACACGGTCGACCGCCGCCGGCCTCGCGGAGACGGTGGGATGAGGTTAGCCGCCGCCCCCTGTGACCTGCGCGCCGGGCGTGGCGCAGCGCTCCCGGGAACGCGCTGACCGATTGGTTTCGCGCTGACGCGAGGCCCTGGATGCACGGATGTAAGGGATTTGTCAAGTAGAGCTATAGCCCCTGACCTGCGACAACACGAGATGGCCGGGCGTAGATCGTGCTAAACTGGTGTGAGCGAAAGGGGTCTTGAACGCTCATGGTTTTCAATGTTGGCGAAACCGTTGTCTACCCCCACCACGGGGCGGCACTCATCCAGGCCACCGAGACTCGAACCGTCAAGGGTGTCGAGAAGTTGTACCTGGTCCTCAAGGTCGCCCAGGGCGATCTCACTGTGAAGGTCCCCGCTGATAACGCCGAGATCGTCGGCGTTCGCGATGTCGTCGACCGGACCGGTCTCGATCACGTCTTCGAGGTGCTGCGCGCGCCGCACACCGAGGAGCCGACGAACTGGTCGCGCCGGTACAAGGCGAACCTCGAGAAGCTCGCATCGGGCGACGTCAACAAGGTTGCCGAGGTCGTCCGTGACCTGTGGCGCCGCGATCGCGAGCGCGGGTTGTCCGCCGGCGAGAAGCGGATGCTGGCAAAGGCCCGGCAGATCCTCGTTTCCGAGTTGGCGCTGGCTGAAGGCACCAATGAGCTGAAGGCCGAAGGCATCCTCGACGAGGTCCTGGCTTCCTGATCGCGTCGCCAAAGGCTCGCGACGTCTGATCGGTGAGTGCGTGTCGGTAGTTGCGTTGGTTCCGGCTGCCGGCAGCGGTCAGCGCCTGGGTGCTGAGGTACCCAAGGCGTTCGTGACCGTTGCCGGCATCCCCCTCCTCGTGCACGTGGTCGACCGGCTGTTATCGGCCGGTGTCGATCGCGTCATCGTCGCGGTTTCGGCCGATCAGCTGCCCGATGCCGGTAGCTTGCTCGGCGACCGGGCTGACGTCGTCGTCGGCGGCGCCGACCGCTCCGCATCCGTCGCAGCTGCGCTGTCAGCAGCCGATCAGCTGTCCCCGGACGCTGATGTCGACGTCGTCCTTGTGCATGACGCCGCCCGCGCATTCGCGCCGCCCTCGTTGATCAGGTCCGTCATCGCTGCTGTCCGCGAGGGGCATCCCGCCGTGGTGCCGGTGCTGCCCGTCGTCGACACGATTCGCGCCGCCGCCGATGACGGGACGCTCGCCGGCCCGGTCGACCGCAACTCGCTCCGGGTGGTCCAGACCCCGCAGGGATTCGACCCGGACGTCCTGCGTCGCGCGCATCGTGCGGTAGCCGGCACCGAGCCCGCAGGCGTCACCGACGACGCCGGTCTCGTCGAAGCACTCGGTATCGGCGTGACCGGAGTACCGGGCGACCGCGCGGCTTTCAAGATCACCACACCGTCCGACCTGCAGGAAGCCGAGCGACTGATGGCCGCAGACACCGCACCGCCCGTCGGTGCCCCGCCGGCGTTGCGGATCGGAACCGGCATCGACGTGCACCCGATAGAGGCCGGACGGGAGTGCTGGGTTGCCGGGTTGCTGTTCGCCGGAGTTGACGGCTGCTCCGGGCACTCCGACGGCGACGTCGCGGCCCACGCGTTGTGCGATGCCCTCCTCGGCGCCGCCGGGCTGGGCGATCTCGGTGCCGTCTTCGGTACCTCGGACCCGCGGTGGGCGGCCGCATCCGGAGCCAGGCTGCTCACCGAGGTGCTGCACCTGCTGCGTGCCGCCGGCTACACGGTCGTGAACGCATCGGTACAGGTGGTCGCCAACTCCCCGCGGCTCGCTCCCCGCCGCGCGGAAGCGGAAGCTGCGCTGTCCGCTGTGCTCGGAGCGCCGGTATCGGTGGCCGGAACGACCACCGACGGCCTCGGCCTCACCGGTCGGGGCGAGGGCCGCGCAGCTCTGGCCACGGCCTTGCTCAGCCGACCCTGATCCGCCGACCCGATCCGCCCGCCCTGACCCGCCGGCCGTGACCCGCCCGCCCCGACCCGCTGGCCCTGAGCCGCGCAGACTCTGATCCGCCGACCCTGATCAGTTGTCAGGAACGTGCCGGCAGCTCGTCCTCGACGTACCGCGGCCGGACCGCGAAGACGCCGGCGCCGGCTTGGACCAGCACCACACCGCACAGCACCAGCAACGGAACCGTCCAGCTGCCGCTGACGTCGAACAGGATTCCGAAACCCACCGGGCCGACGGACGCGATGAGGTAGCCGGTGCACTGCGTGAACGCCGACAACGACGTGGTGGCAAGCGATGTCCGCGATCGCAGCGCGATGAGCGTCAGCGCGAGCGGGAACGCCCCGGTGCCGATGCCGATCAGCACGGAGAACACCACCACTCCCGGACCGCTCGGGGCGAGGATCAGCCCGACGAAGGCCGCCAGGTAGCACGCGGACAGGGTGACGACCAGGATCGCGGGCCGGCGCAGTCGACCCAGCAGCGGCGGCACCAGCGCGGCCAGCGGGATGCCGACGGTGATGGCGATGGAAACCTGGAACGCGGCGGCGGTGTCGGTTCGGCCGGCGTCGGTCAGGATCTGCGCCAGCCAGCCGAACACCACGTACGCGACCATCGACTGGGTGCCGAAGTAGATCGTCAGCGCCCATGCCACCCGCGTTCGGGCGAGTTCCCGCAGCGGCAGGCGGCGCCCCGCCGTCGGGGCAGGTCTCCCTGCGCTGCCGCGGATCATCAGCAGCCACGGGACCAGCGCGATGACGGCGAGCAACGACCACATGCCCAGGCCCGTTCGCCAGTCCGCGCGGAGGCCCCGTTCGATCGGCAGCGTCACACCGGCCGCGGCGGCACCGCCGATCGTCAGCAGCGTCGTATAGGCGGCCGTCATCGCCGGGATGCGGTCCGGGAAATGCAGCCGCACCAGTCCGGGCAGCAGGACGTTGCCGACGGCGATGCCGGCCAAGGCCAGCACCGACCCGGCGAACAATGCCGCCGTGCCCGGGATGACCACCCGGCTGACCTGGCCGACGATCAGCGCCAACAGGCACAGCACCACCGTGCGATGCGAGCCGATCCGGGCGGCGAGGGCCGGCGCCGCCAGGCCGAGCACCGCGAACGACAGGGTCGGCAGGGAGAGCAGCAACCCGGTCGTGGAGGCAGGTAGTCCGGTGGACTCGCGCAGTTCGGGGATGACGGCGCCCACCGCGTTGACCACCGGTCGCAGGTTGATCGCGAGCAGCAGCACCGCGGTGGTCACCAACAGCCTTGACGGGGGAGCAGTCGGGCCGGTCACCCGGCGACAGTAGGCGCCGCCCTGGCCCTTTCAGTCGCCGGTGCCGATGCCGTCCATGATCGTGGCGACCGCGACATCGATCGGTCGGCCGTCGACGGTGTGCGCGTCACCGGCGGGCATCATCGCGATCCCGAACAGCACCACGAGCAGCAGCACCGCGACGTCGTCCGGATCCATCGTCGACCGGAGGCGTCCGATCGCCTGTTCCGCGGCGAGGTAGCCGGCGATGAACTGCGGGGGACCGGGCAGGGCTGACGGCGGTCGGTCGGTGGCGACGTCCTGCCCGGCGGACGCGGTCAGACCGGCGAAGGCAGCGCTCAGACCGTCGGCCAGTTCGGGGTCGGACCGCAACCACAACTCCAGCGGCAGCAGGTCGGCGCGGAGCTGGCCGAGCTTCATCAGCGCATCCCGCAGGTTTCCCCGGACGGTGCCGGTCCCGGCCCGCGCCGGCAGTCCGCTGACCCATTCGAGGACGGCGGCGTTGCGGTCGAAAACCGCCGCGAAGAACAGGTGTCGCTTGTCCGGATAGTGCCGGTAGATGGTTCCCTCGGCGACGCCCGCGGCATCGGCGATGGCTCTCGTGGTGGCCCGGGCGTACCCCACGTCGGCGACCACCTCCACCGTCGCCCGGATCAGTGCGGTACGGGTGCGTTCGCCGCGAGCGTTCACTTCAGGTCTCCGGTCAAGGTCTGCCGCTGCTGACGTGACCGGGACGCATCCCGGCCCCAAGGGTCAGTCGGTGACATCCCGCCGACGGACCACCAACCCTGCCACGACGAGCCCGGCGACCGCATACGCCAGGCCGAGACCGAGGGCGGTCCCGTACGGGATGGCCGCCGAGCCTCCACCGGCGATGGCGGTCAACGTCGCCCCCGGGAGCCAGTCGGCCGCGTCCGGGGCGACCAGTCGCAGCAGGCCCTCGATGACGAGCACATACCCCAGCCCGACACCGATGGCGACGGCGGAGCTCTTGGTCAGCACAGCGATGACCAGTCCCACCACTCCCCAGACGAGCAGCGCCAGGAACGTGTTCAGCCAGGCGCCCGCCACCTGTGACGCGATCGCCGACGCGCCGGACTCCCAGTTCGCGGTGGACAGCCCGGCGCCCGACGCCATCACCGGACTCGCAGCGACCACGATCAGGGTGGCGATGGCTGTCGACAGTGCGGTCCAGCCGGCGAGCGCGAGGATCTTGCCCGCCAGCAACCGGATCCGGTGCGGTTGGGCCTGCACCATCAGCCTGATCAGTCCGGTCGAGTAGTCGGTGGACGTCGCGACCGCCCAGAAGGACAGCGTGACGACACCGAGGATCGTCGAGACGGCACTGAGCCCGAGGACTCGGCCGTCCGGCCCCGCGAGGTCCGCGGCGGACGGGAACGATCCGCCCGGTGCGGCGGACGGGACCTCGGTGTCATCGCCCGCTGCCACGAAGATGAAAGTGGTGATCATGAATCCGAGCAGCACGGTGATGCCGAGCCAGCCGATGACGAAGCCGCGCCGGTTCAGCCTGGTCAGTTCGGATCGGGTTTCCGCGACGATCATGACGCCCTCCCGACCTGCTCGGCCCTCGCCTCGCGGAGCTCCCCGTCGGTGCCGCCGGTCAGGCGCAGGAAGATGTCCTCGAGGCTCTCCTGACGCGGGATCAGGCTCGCCAGGGTGACCCCAGCAGCCGTGGCCGCCCGGTTGACAGCCGCCGTCTGGGACACCGGCGCCTGCACCCGAATTGCCCCCGATGCGTTGCCTCCGGTCGCCACCCGCCAGCCCGCGACGGTGAGGACCTCGGTCAGCCGAGCGGTGTCGGCACCGTTCTCGGCGGCAACCTCGATGTACTCGTCGGTCCTGGCCAGCAGTTCGGCCATCGGCCCGGCGAAGATCAGCTCGCCGAAGCGGACCACCACGACGTGGTCGCAGATCGCCTGGATCTCGCTGAGCAGGTGCGACGAGACCACCACGGTGCGACCGTTGTCGGTGAGATCCCGCAGCAGCTGGCGGATCTCGACGATGCCCGCCGGGTCGAGCCCGTTCGTCGGCTCGTCGAGGAGCAGCAGTTCCGGGTCCGGCAGCAGGGCCGCGGCGATACCCAGACGCTGCTTCATCCCGAGCGAGTACCGCCGGACCGGCTCCCGGTCCCGGCCGGTCAGCCCCACAACCGCCAGGACGTCATCGACCCGGCCGATGGGTAATCGGCGTAACTGGGCGAGCGAGCGGAGGTTCGCGCGCGCCGACAGTCCCGGGATGAAGGCCGGATTCTCGATCAGCGCGCCCACCCGTCCGGCGAACGTCGCCGGCCGGTCAATGGAGTGCTCGAGGACGGCACCAGATCCTGCCGTCGGGCGGATCAGGCCGAGCAGCATCCGGATCAGCGTGCTCTTGCCGGAGCCGTTGGGGCCGACGAGGCCGATGACGCCGCCCTTGGGGAGGTCGACGGTGAGCCGGTCGACGGCCGTCAGTTCGCCGAACCTACGGGTCAGGTCGGTGGTGCTCAGCACGGTCATCGGAAGCCCTTCAGCCGAATGTGAGTGTGTACTCACATCTTGCGGACGCAGGATCGACGATGTCAAGGACGGGGCCGAGATCGGTGGTTCCTGGGTGGGTGAGGTGCCGGTGCGGCCTCGCCGGGCCGCGTTGGGGGTGCCGGGCCGCTCTGGGGGTGCGGCGGGCCGCATTCGGGGTGCGGCGCGGATGTGGCGGGCGGCGTTCGGGGTGCGGCGGGCGTCGTGAACCGGGTCGGTTCAGCTGCCCGGCCGGTGGTCCGGCGGTCCGACGTCGCCCAGCGAGTCGGCGAACCGCCCCAACAGCCCCGCCAGGGCCGCCAGGTCCTGGACCGGCCAGTCCTTCACGACCGTGCCGAGCCAACCCATCCTGGCGTCGAGCGACCGGGCCCTGAGCTGCCGGCCCGCGTCGGTCAACTGCAGCGTGATGCGACGTGCATCGCCGCCGGTCGCGGTGCGCCGCACCAGTTGGGCGCGCACGGCGCGATCCACCAGGCGACTGGCGGTGGACGGCGCCACATCCGCGAACTGGGCCACATCCCCTACGCCGACCGGCTCGCCCTGCTCGGCGCCGCGGGCACAGGCCTCCACCACGAGCACGCTGGACATCTCGACGTTCCGGCCGTCCTCGTCGGTGATCACCTGGCGCGGGCTCGACCACAGCCGGCGCAGCCGGACCAGCGCGTCATCCAGGCTCGCCAGAACTGCGGGTTGCACCGACTCCGACAACGCACCAGCCCTTCTCGTGGACCCCCGCCGACACACCTGCTGTTGATCATGCGGCCCAGCACACTTCTCGCGCGCGTCGACGGCTCGATGGGAGGGGTCACGCCAACACCTCGTCATGTGGAGGGTGCCGTAGCTGGTCGCTACCCGCGGTATGTCGGGTGCTCGGCCGCATGATCACCAGAGGACCCAACATGATCACCAGGGGTGACGGGGGACACACCAGCAGGACAGGCGGTCACGGACGATAGCTGTACGGTACATACATGTCCACCGTGCTGGTGACTGGCGCAACCGGCAATGTCGGTCGCCCAGTGGCCGTCGGACTGCTGGCGGCGGGCGTCCCGGTGCGAGCCGCTGTCCGGGATCCACGCACCGTCACCGACGACCCGCACCTCGCCGGGGCGACCGCGGTGGCGTTCGACTTCACAGCGCCGCAAACCTGGGCGGCAGCGTTCGCCGGTGTCGAAGTGATGTTCCTCGTCCGTCCGCCGCAGTTGTCGCGGGTGAAGCGGGACCTGCTGCCGGCGCTGCGTGCAGCGGAAAACGCCGGGGTCCGTCACGTGGTGTTCCTGTCCCTGCAGGGAGCGGAGCGGAATCAGGTGGTCCCGCACGCCGCCGTGGAGAAGTGGCTGCGGTCGTCGTCGGTGGCGTGGACCTTTCTTCGGCCCTCGTTCTTCTTCCAGAATCTGTCGACCACGCACCGCACCGACATCCGGGACAGGGACGAGATCTTCGTCCCGGCCGGTCGCGGCAGAACGGCGTTCGTCGACACCGATGACGTCGCCGCAGTCGCCGTCGAGGCACTCCTGCATCCCGCTGAGCATGCCGGGAAAGCCTGGACGCCTACGGGATCCGCGGCGTTGACCTATGACGAGGTTGCCCAGGCGCTGACCGCAACGCTGGACCGGCCGATTCGCTACGCGAGGCCGGGCGCCGTCCGCTACGCCTGGCATGCCCGCCGCACGCTCGGCATGCCGCTCGCCATGGTGCTGGTGACGACGGCGATCTATACCTCGGCCCGGTTGGGGCTGGCCGCGGGGCTGACGGACGACGTCCAGACCGTGCTGGGGAGGGAACCGCACGGCATAGACGAGTTCGCGAGTCGGGACCGGTCGGCGTGGACGGTCGCGGCGTCCACGCCGCCGGGGGCCTGAGTCCCCGGAGAGTGTGTCGCCCCGGGGCCTGCGTCGCCAGATCGGGTCGGCACATATCGGGTCGGCAGGTATCGGGTCGGCAGGTATCACGGTGCCAGGTATCGGGTCGGTGGGTATCGGGTCGGCAGGAATCGGGTCGGTGGGATACCCGGACGCGCAACCGGGAGGAGCGAGGAACCAGGAGGAGCGAGGAACGACGATGATCGTGGCAATTCTCGGAGCAACGGGCAGGACTGGCCAGCTTGTGGTGCAGGACCTGCTGGCGCGCGGACACCAGGCGCGGGTGCTCGTCCGGCGCGCCGTGTCTGCACCTGCCGACACCTGCGCCGTCGTCGGCGACGCCCGTGATCCCGCGGCGCTTCGCTCGCTCGTCGACGGGTGCGACGTGGTGATCAGTGCGCTCGGCCCGATCGGCGGCGATCGACGGCTTCATCGCGAGGTCGCTCCGCTGTTGATCGCGGCGATGACGGAGATGGGGGTCTCGCGGTTCATCGGCATCAGCGCGGCGGGCATCGATGTGCCCGGCGACTGCAAGTCACGCCGCGACCGGATCGTCTCGGCGATGATCAGGGCCTTCGGTGGGGACGCCGCCGCCGACAAGGTCATCGAATACTGGGCGTGGCGGGACAGCGGGCTCGACTGGACGCTCGTTCGCCCACCGAGATTGCAGGACGGTCCGGCGACGGGATGGATCGATCACGACGCACACATCTCGACGAGGTCGACGAAGATCACCCGGGCCGATCTCGCGGCGTTCATCGCCGGACTCGTCGACGGAAGCGCCTACCAGCGGCAGGCGCCGTTCGTCGCAACCTCGCGGCAGATGGTGCGCTGACGATCGCAGCTGCTGCGGTTTCTCAGCGTGACAGCTGGCCCAGCGGGAACGTCACCCCGGTGAGCTCCTCCGACAGCGTCCAGAGTCGCTGCGCCGCAACGGGATCGCTCGCCGCAGCGGTGCGTCCGACAAGGGTCGGGTAGCCGCGCATCTCTCCGCGGCCGTCCGGGCCGACGTAGCTGGCATCGGGCAGATCCTGGCTCGCCGCGAACAGCGTTGGCAGCGCGCCCTGCTCGTCGCTCTGGGCGACCAGCACATTCAGCACCTTCATCCCGGCGTTCATCAGCCCGCTGGAATGCGATTGCAGGTTGGTCGCCGAATACCCCGGATGCACGGCGTAGGCGCGGACGTCGGAGTCGGCGCCGGCCAGACGTCGCTGCAGCTCGAGGGTGAACAGCAGGTTCGCCAGCTTCGACTGGCTGTACGCCGCCCAGGAGCTGTACTTGCCGGTGTTCCAGTTGGGGTCGTCGAACCTGATCTTGCCGCCGCGGTGGGCGCCCGAGGCCACTGTCACGACCCTGTCGGTGACGTGCGGCAGCAGCAGGTTCGTCAGTGCGAAGTGACCGAGATGATTGGTGCCGAACTGCATCTCGAATCCTTCGGCGGTCCGGGAGAGGGGGATTGCCATCACCCCGGCGTTGTTCACGAGCACGTCGATGTCACCGTCCCACCCGTCGGCGAAGGCGCGGACCGACGACAGATCGGCCAGGTCCAGCTGCCGGACCTCGCGCTGCCCGGTCACCGTCGAGGCCGCCTGCTCGCCCTTGGTGGTGTTCCGCGCGGCCATCACCACCCGGGCACCGGCGCGGGCGAGTTCGCGGGATGCGACGAGACCGATGCCGCTGTTGGCGCCGGTCACCACCACGGTGCGACCGGAGAAGGAGGGAAGATCTGCGGCAGTCCAGCGAGAAGAGGTCATGGACGCCAAAGTAGGCATCGTCTACATTGTTGTCAACGCCAACATCGGTTGGTTCCGCGCAAGGGGGAGTGATGGTCACCGGGACGCTGCGGTATCACCACGGCGATCTCCGTGCTGCCCTCGTGGAACGGGCGACGGACGTCGTCGCGGCGGACGGGATCGACGCCCTGTCCATGCGTGAACTGGCCAGGGACCTCGGGGTGAGCCACGCTGCGCCGAGCCGGCACTTCGCCGATCGGCAGGCGCTGCTCGACGCGGTCGCCGTCAACGGATTCGACCGGCTGCGGGCGGCGCTCGATCTCACGCCGCCACCCACGGGCGCATCATTCGAAGCCCGGCTGGGTCCCCACGCGGCCTGTTACGTGCGGTTCGCCCTGCGGAACGCGCCGCTGCTGACCGTCATGTTCGCGGCGAAGCACCGGCGCGAGGCGCCTGCCGAGATCCGGAACTCCGCCGAGCGCGCGTTCGACGCGCCGCTGCGCCTCCTGCAGGAAGCGCAGCAGCGCGGCGAGGTGGTCGGCGGATCCGTCGACGAGATCAGCACCGCCATCCTCGCGACCATGCACGGCTTCGCGACGCTCGTCGCCGGCGGACTCCTCGAGGAACAAGGCTGGGAGCAGTCGCTTGCCGAGACGATGACGCTGCTCGTGCGGGGACTCCGACCGCGCTGAGTGCTGCGGGTCGCGCGGTCACGAACCGCAGGTGGTTCGCAACGCGGTGAACAGGTTCGAGGCCGCTGACCCGACGGATCCGATAGCGGTCCCGATCCCGACCAGACCCGTTGCGGCGTTGCCGTTTCCGACCTCACCCACGGCGGTCTGCACCTGATCGAGCGCGGTCTGCAGGGCATCGAGCTGGGGGCCGTAGTCGTCCTTGCCGGCCGCGACGAGTGCGGTCAGGCTGGTCTGTACCTCGCCGACCGCAGCCTGGATACCCGCGGCACCCCCCGTCAGCAGAGCCGAATCGGTGAGTGCGTTGATCGACGCCGAGAGCTGGTCCCGGGCCTGGCAGACGTCTTCCTTGCCGGCCGGGTACGTGCTCGCCCCGGACTCCGGCGCCGATGACGACGGTTGCGTGTCCGCCGAGTTGGAGGTCACGGTCGGCGAGTTGGAGCTGCTGCATGCTGTCAGAACCAGCGTGAGCACGATCATCGCCCCCGTGGCCACCGCCCGGATAGAGCGCTTGCGTGCCGGTGCGCGGCGCATCGCCTGCACTGGAGGTGTCGGATCCGATGATGTCGTCGCGGTCATGTGTCCACCTTCTGCTCTTGTGGGCCGTTCCCGAAGACTCTGACGTCCGACGGCTTCCCCTGGTTCCTCCACCCTGCCGATCGGTGACGCACAGCGGATCATCCCGCACGGGTGAACGGCGGCCGTGCGCGCGGAGCGCGTCCGGCCGCCGAACCTGCACCGTCGGGTCAGCCGCCGAGCCTGCGGTGCGCCCTGATGGCCAGCGGCGCGAAGACCGCGGTGATCACCACCGGCCAGCAGACGGCCAGCGCCAGCGCGTACTCCGCCATCCAGCTGCCGGCGTTCCAGCCGGGGTTGCCGAACAGCTCGCGGCTCGCGGAGGCAGTCGCCGACAGGGGATTCCAGGAGGCGATGGCTCCCAGCCAGCCGGGCATCGTCGCCGGATCGACGAACGCGTTGCTGAGCATGCTCACCGGCCACACCAGGATCTGGACTGCCGCGACGGACTCCGGTCCCTTGGCCTTGAGCCCCAGGAAGATGCCGACCCAGAGCAACGAGAAGCGCAGCAGCAACAGCAGGGCGAAGGCAGTGAGCGCGGCAGCGAGGCCGTTCGTCCACGACCAACCGAGCAGCAAGCCGGTTGCCACGAGCACGGCCAGACCCAGCACGCTGTTGATCATGTCGGCGATGCACCGGCCGAGCACCACGGCTGCCGGATTGATCGGCAGCGACCTGAACCTGTCGGTGACCCCCTTCGCGGCGTCGGCGTTCACCGCCGTCATCGTCGACTCGAGGCCGAAAAGCATCGCGACGGCGAAGATCCCCGGCATCAGGAAGTCGTAGTAGCTGCCCGCGTACTCGGTCGACGGACCGGCGATGGCCCCGCCGAACAGTGCGCCGAACATCAGGGTGACGAGCACCGGGAACAGCAGCCCGACGGCGAAGGCGCCCGGCTGGGCCCGCCAGTGCCAGAACTGCCTGCGGGTGATCGTCCATGCGTCGCCCAGTGCTGTGCCGTCCGGCCGTCCGGCGATCGCAATTGCGCTCGTCACGCCGTCACCTCTGGTGTGGTGTGGGGGAACTGCCGACCGTCGGCCATCATGTGCAGGAAGACCTCGTCGAGACTCGGCCGGCGGATGGTGATGTCGGTGGGCTCGACGGCGCCCTCGGCGAGTGCGGTGGACAGCCCGACGAGGGCACGGGTCCGATCGGTGACAGGGATGGTGACAGTCAGCGCACCGGCATCGAGGTGCACGTCGCCGGCGGCGAACGGTGCGGCGAGGTCGCGCAGCCGGTCGAAGTCGGACGGCTGCGCGACGGTGATCTCTAGCCGGTCCCCGCCGATCGACGCCTTCAGCTCGGCCGGGGTTCCGGTGCTCACCACCACGCCGTCCCGCAGCATGGATATCCGGTCGGCCAGTTGATCCGCCTCCTCGAGGTACTGCGTGGTGAGCAGGACCGTGGTCCCGTTGCTCACGAGATCCCTGACAGCGGCCCACACCTCGCGTCTGCCCTGCGGGTCAAGACCGGTGGTCGGCTCGTCGACGAACAACACCGCCGGTGTGACGACGAGGGCCGCCGCGAGGTCGAGCCGGCGGCGCATGCCGCCGGAGTAGGTGGCGACCTTTCGACGTGCGGCATCGGTCAGCCCGAAATGCTCGAGGAGTTCGTCGGCGCGATGCAGCGCGGCGGCGGCGGGCAGGTGGTTGAGCCTGCCCGCGAGGAGAAGGTTCTGCCGCCCGGTGAGCACCTCGTCGACGGCTGCGGATTGACCGACCAGGCCGATCTGCCTGCGGACCGCACGTCCGCTGGTCGTCACGTCGTGGCCGGCGACCGTTGCAGCGCCCGAGTCGAGTCGCAGCAGCGTGGTGAGGATCCGGATGGCTGTTGTCTTCCCGGCTCCGTTGGGGCCGAGCAGTCCGTGCACCGTGCCGGGATCGACCGCCAGATCGAGGCCGTTGAGGCCGGGGCCGCCCTGCGGGCCGCCGTAGTTCTTCCGCACATCGCGGGCATCGATCGCGAGTCCGTCTCCTGTCCTCGGTGGATGGTGGGTGCTGGTGCTTCCGGGGGTGCGCACGGGCTGCCTCCTCGAATCGGTACGCTGTACGGTACGGCGTACGGAAGCAGTTAACGAGAGTGGACGGGAGAATGTTCCCGTGCCCGCCACCGAATCCCCCCGAGAAGACGTCCAGGCGGAGGCAGCACCCGCCAGGGGCTCCTCTCGCAACGGCGCACCTCGAACCAGTGGCGACGTCGACCCGGGCCGGATGCTCGCGCTGCTCTGGGGTCCGCGTGACCGTCCGGGTCGGTCGGGGCTGACCGTCGCCTCCATCGTCGAATCCGCGATCCGGCTTGCCGACGCCGACGGGCTGGACGCGCTGTCCATGCGCGGCATCGCCGGTGACCTCGGCGTCGGCACCATGTCGCTGTACACGCATGTGCCCGGGAAGCCGGCGCTCATCGAGCTGATGGTCGACACCGTTGCCGGCCAGGTCTATGCCGGTTCCGATGAGCCGTCCGGCCGGCCGGGGGAGTGGCGCTCCGCGCTGGCCTTCATCGCCCGGCACAACTGGGACGGGTACCTCCGGCATCCGTGGTTGCTCGCCGTGCCGGCCGGTCGGCCCGTGCTGGGGCCGAACATCAGCCGGAAGTACGAGGTGGAGCTCCGCCCGCTCGATGGCATCGGGCTTTCCGACATCGAGATGGACAGCGTCCTGACGCTGCTCCTGGTGCATGCCGAGGGAATGGCGCGCTGGCAGGTGTCGCTCGACCAGGCCCGCCGGCAGAGCGGCGAATCGGACCTCGACTGGTGGACGACCATCTCGCCGACGCTGGCCACCCTGATGGACTCGTCGGCTTTCCCGCTCGGATCCCGGGTGGGCACGGCGGCCGGTGAGTATCACCAGAGCTCGGGCGATCCGGCGCACATCATGGAGTTCGGGCTCGAACGGATCCTGGACGGTGTGCAGAACTTGATCGCCCGGCATACCGGCGGTCCCGCGGCCATGGCACCCTGAGCGCCATGACGACGATTGCGATCCTGGGTGCGGGCAAGATCGGCGAGGCGCTGCTGTCCGGGCTGCTGTCGGCCGGCCGATCGCCGGAATCGCTGATGTTCACCGAGCGGTACCCGACGCGGGTGCAGGAACTCACCGACCGGTACGGCGTCCGCGGGGTGGACACGGACCAGGCGGCGAAGACCGCCGACGTGCTGGTGGTCGCGGTCAAGCCGCAGGACATCGATCCGTTGCTGCGTGCGCTGTCCTGGTCGATCAAGCCCGGGACCCTGGTGGTGTCGCTGTGTGCGGGGCTGCCGACGGCGCTGTACGAGCGTCACCTGCCCGACGGAACCCCCGTCGTGCGCGTCATGCCCAACACCCCGATGCTCGTCGGCGAGGCGATGAGCGCGATCTCGGCCGGTTCGCACGCCGGCCCCGAACACCTGCAACTCGTCGAGGATCTGCTGTCCACCGTCGGCAAGGTAGTACGGGTTCCGGAGGATCAGCAGGATGCGGTGACGGCGCTGTCCGGCTCGGGTCCGGCGTACTTCTTCTTCCTCGTCGAGGCGATGATCGACGCCGGCATCCTGCTCGGCCTGCCGCGGGCGGTGTCCACCGACCTGATCATCCAGTCGGCGATCGGCGCGGCCACGATGCTGCGGGACTCGGGGGAGCACCCCGTCTCGCTGCGGGAAGCGGTGACCTCACCCGGCGGGACCACCATCGCCGCGATCCGCGAGCTGGAGAATCACGGTGTGCGGGCCGCCCTGCTGTCGGCGATCGAAGCCGCGGCACTCCGCTCCGCCGAACTCGGCAAGGCGCACACGAGCTGAGGCGGGTTTCGGATCGGGCGGCACCGTCAGGCCGGTTGGCCGACCTTCTTCCTGCCCGCCTTCTTCTGGGCGCCCTGTGACCTCGCCCGCTGCTCCGCCATGTTCTCGTCGAATTCGGCCCGCCACTCCGGGCTGAGCGGAATGCCGGCTCTGGTGGCTTCCTCGGTGCTGAGCTCGACCGGGAACCCGAACGTGTCGTACAGCGTAAACAATTCATTTCCCGACACGCCCCGCGAGTAGCTGCTGAGCTGCTTGATGCCCTTTCGGAGCGTCTTCCGGAATGCCTTTTCCTCCTTGACCAGAACTGCGATCACCTGCTCGCCGCGCTCCTGTACCTCGGGGTAGTTGGCGTCATACATGCCCGCGATCGTCGGGATGATCTGCGGGAAGAAATTCTGCTCGAGCCCGAGATCGAACGCGTAGCGGATCGCCCGCCGAATCAGCCGCCGCATGACGTAGCCCTGCGCCTTGTTGCTCGGCCGCACCCCGTCCACGGCAAGGAATGTCGCGCCGCGGAGGTGATCGGCGATCACCCGCATCGCGACCGTGTCGGTGTCGTACGACCGCCCCGACAGCGTCTCCAGTTCCTGCACGATCGGCCAGAGCAGGCTGATCCGGTAGACGTCCGGACTGTCGATCGACGCCGCTGCGATCCGGGCCAGCCCGCCACCGTAATCCACATTGCGACGGGGGAGTTGGGCGAACCCGGTCGCCGTCCTGCGGTATTCCATGAACACCGAGTTGCCGAGCTCGATGAATCGTCCGCAATCGCAATTCTGGTGGCAGTGCGCACCGAAAGCGGGATCGTGCTTGATCTGTGGATAGAGGTAGAACATCTCAGAATCGGGTCCGCCCGGCTCTCCGACCGGCATGTCCTCGGCCTTTCCGCCGCGGCACCACCAGTTCTTCTTGCCGTAGAACGCGATACGCGCCCCTTGTGAACCGACTTCGGCACCGTGCTCCTCGCTGCCAAGCTCGACCTGGTCGGCGCTGATCCCGGCCGCGGTGAAGAGTTCGGTCCAGATCGCGGCGCTCTCGGTGTCCTTCGGGATCCCGTTGGCCTCGTCGCCGATGAAGCAGCTGACGTAGATCCGGTTGGGGTCCAGCCCGACCCGGCCGGTGAGGAACTCCCACACCTGGCTCAGCTGATCGCGCTTGAAATAGTCGCCCAGGCTCCAGTTCCCGAGCATCTCGAAGAACGTGGTGTGCCGGTTGTCGCCGACGTCCTCGATGTCCTGGGCGCGCAGGCAGGTCTGGCTGTCGGTCAACCGGTGGCCGGCGGGGTGGTCCTGGCCGAGCAGGTACGGCAGCAGCGGCTGCATCCCACTGCCGGTGAACAACGTCGTCGGGTCGTCGTGCGGGATCAGCGGGGCCCGCGGGATGACGACATGCCCCCGCTCGACCATGAAGTCCAGGTAGACCTTGCGCACCTCGTCGGCATCCATCGACGGATGATCACATATCGGTCATCGCTGTGCAGGGCTTTGTTCGTCAGGTCCGCCCGAAAGGCCGGGTCAACCCCAGCTCCGGCCCGTCCCAGCGCCGGCGAAGCCACCGGTCGTGGCTCGCGAGGATGACGGTGCCGGCCGATGTGCCCAGCGCCTCCTCGAGTTCGGTGGCCAGCGCGGGCGAGATGTGGTTGGTGGGCTCGTCGAGCAGCAGCAGGTCGGGCGAGACGGCGACCAGGATCGCGAGCGCCAACCGGCGTCGCTGGCCGACGCTCAGCGAACCGATCGGCGCGTCGATCGCCGCCGGAGGCAGTAGGCCGAACCCGGTGAGCGCCTCTCCGGCGCCGCTGCCCGCCCGCCGCTCCATGGTGGCTCGGGCGGTTTCGGCCGGATCCTTGAAGACGACGTCCTGCGCCAGCAAGCCGACCCGGCGGGCGGCGATCTGCACGGTCCCGCTCGACGGCCGCAGCCGGCCGGCGAGGACGGCCAGCAGGCTGGACTTCCCGGACCCGTTGGCACCGGTGAGCAGCAATCGTTCGCCGGCGGTGACGTCGAGCCGGTCCAGTGACACCCGGCCGGGCACCTCGAGATCTCCGACGTGCACTGCTGTGTCGCCACTACCGGCGGACCCCAGTGCGGCGCGGAACTGCAGGACGGCGGGCGGCCGTCTCAGCTGGTTCCGCTCGGCGATCGCAAGCCTGCGCTGCGCGTCGTGCACCCGGCGGGCCAGCGTCCGTTCCACCCGGGCGCCCTTGAACGCGAAGATGAACTTGTCGTTGTCCCGCGGACCACGGCCGTGCGCGATGCGGCTGGTGCCGATCGACGCGGTGGCCCGGAGTTCGGCGATCTCCCGCTGTTCTTCGGTGTACGTGCGTTCCCAACGGCGGCGGGCGTCCGCGCGGCGGGCAAGGTAGTCGGTGAAGCCCGCCCCGCCCAGCGAATGCCGCACGGAGCCGTCGCCGTCGGTGCCGAACCCGGTGGGGTCCAGATCGATGATCTGCGTGCACACCCGGTCGAGGAAGACCCGGTCGTGGCTCGCTGCGACGACAACGCCGGGCAGGCCGACCAGGAAGGACTCCAGCAGGTCGAGTGCCTCGTCGTCGAGATGGTTCGTCGGCTCGTCGAGCAGCACGCACAGCGGTCTGGTTGTGATCAACGCGGCCAGTGCGAGCCGGGTGCGCTGACCACCGGAGAGGGTGGCGACAGTGCGGCCCGGATCCAGGTCGGCCAGCCCGAGCCGGTGGGCGGCGAGCTTGGCCCTCCGGTCGGCGTCCCAGGCGTCGTGCTGTTCGGCCCACTCGAGAACTCTGGCGTACCGATCTGCGAGAGCGTGCCCTGCGGCGGGCGCCTGCTCCTCCGCGAGCCTCTCGCTGAGCTCTTCGATCGCCTCGACCGCCGAATGCAGGGGCGCCAGTGCGTCAGTGAGAACCGTTGCAACGGTGGCGTTGTCGTCGAACGGCGGCTCCTGCGCGAGGTAACCGAAGTCCGCGGGCCGGCGGACGGTACCCGAGTCGGGCTCCTCGACACCGGCCAGCAGGCGCAGCAGCGTGGACTTCCCGGCGCCGTTCTCCCCGATCAGTCCGATCCGCCGGCCCGGACCGGCATGCAGGTCGATGCCGCGCAGCACCGTCCACCCGGCGTAGGACTTGGTCAGGTCCTCGGCGCGCAGTTCGGGGCCCGTCGATGCTGTGCTCTGCGCAGCTCTGCCGGGCGCGGCGTGCGGGAACACGGCGTGGGCAGGTAGAGGCTGAATAGACATCGCAATCCCGGGGTTTCGGGCTGGTTTTCCAGCACGGGGGTGCCCACCGGGTCGGCCGCCGGCATGTGGCGGGTGCCTCGGGCGTGGGCGCGAGCGATGTCAGCGATCCATGATGACGACGACGATAGGTCGGTGCCGCGGGCCAGTTCAACTCCTTTTCCCGCAGTTCCCCGGGTGGCGGCGCTGACGGCGCGGACCCGCGGCTCCGACGGTGTCTCATGCCATCTCAGGAACCCGCAGGTGGGCGACCATCAGGTCGAACTCGGCAACGTCGAGCACGTCGGAGCCCGTTTCCATGACGATCCTGCGGCGCAGCTTCATCGCCTCCTCCCGGCTCGCGTCCATCGCCGCGCGGCTGTCGTAGGTCACGGACGTCACCGCACGACCTGCGGAACGCTCGATGAACATGCTCGCGCTGCAGAAACCGTCGAGCGCTTCCATCGCGGGCAGTGTCGTCATGCGGAACATGGCCACGCCGTCATCCATCCGCGACGGGTCGCCGTGCGTCCAGGTCGCCCGCACGCAGGCACCGTCATGCGAATGATGGTTGCGATGCAGGAGTGCGATCTCCCACTCCTCGACGAAGGGTGCGCCGCCGAGCACCTGAGCGCCCCGTTCGCGCATGGGCGCAATGGCCGCGTCGCTGTCATGCATCTGCTCGCGCCTGTCCCAGGCTGTGGTGACGATGCACCGTCCGGACATCCGGTCGGCCATCATCGACAGCCCGAAGCAGCCCGGCATGTGCTCCACGGCAGGCATCACTTCGTCGCGGATGAATCCGATGCCGGCATCGACGGAAGCCCGGCGGGCCTGGAACGTGGTGGACCGTGCGTACATGGACGCACCCCCTCTGTTCGAGCGGGCAGCGCCCCGGCGGCGCTGCCGGTGATCCACACGATCCTCCCGTCGCGGTTCCGTGGCAATGGCTCCATCCGGGCGGCGTTGACGGGCGACGCGCAGAGATTTTCGAACGATGACCCATGACAGCGGCGCAGATGTCGAAATGCCGATCGGTATGCGTCTGCAGGGTGTCGCCAACCTCGGCGACTCCACGCCGGCACCGCGGGCCCACTCTGAGGGAGCAAACATGAGCACTCCGACCGCGCCTTACGCCGAAGCCGGTGTATCCGCCGATCCGACCACGGTCCAATGTCGGGGATCATCTCCGTTGACCCGTTTCGGCTTTGCCCCGCACCGGGCATCGCGCCGACGCAGCGCTCAGTTCACCCGATGTGATGACACACCATCGCTGCAGGTGGCCCCGGCAAATCCGTCATCGCCTTCTTCCCTCCTGTAACGCTAGAGTTCACAAAGCACGTACGTATGGTGTCCGCCGGAGGGGAAGCCTGGCGGCGCGAGACGTGCCGGAAGACGGTGCCCTGATGCCCGCTCGAGACGATCGACCCCCGAGGGAGCCAACCCCCCGGGATCCGACGCTGGCCGAAATGCGATTCCTGACCGTCGCGGAGGTCGCGCTCCTGATGCGGGTCTCCCGGATGACGGTCTATCGGCTGGTGCACTCGGGGGAGTTGCCGGCCGTCCGGGTCGGACGCTCGTTCCGCGTGCCGGAGCGCGCCGTCCACGACTACCTACGGACCGCATTCAACGACGTCGGCTGATCGAGCGACGGCCGGTAGGATGACCGGGCCCGGTAACCGCCGGGCTGACGGGCCGGTCTCGGCCCGTGGCGTTCACTCAGGCGTCGAGGCGGCGAATCTCACCGCGCGGCGGCACCCACACACTTGGAGAGATCACCCTCATGGGTTCTGTCATCAAGAAGCGTCGCAAGCGGATGGCCAAGAAGAAGCATCGCAAGTTGCTCCGCAAGACCAGGGTCGCGCGTCGCAAGGCCGGCAAGTAGCCCTGACGGGGGGCCGGTGGAACACCGGCCCGGAACGTCACAGGGCGTGCGGTCGTCGACCGACCGGTCGGTCACGCGGTCGATCTTCGAGGGGTAGAAAGCCATGGCGGGTCTGATCATCCTGGTGACGGGTGTCACCAGGTTCATCGGATCGTCCCTTGCCGGACGCCTCGCCGAGCACCCGGATGTCCAGCGGGTCATCGGAGTCGACGCAGCGTTGCCCGAACCCGCCGCGCGATATCGGATGGGCGGCGCGGATTTCGCCAGGGTCGACATCCGGAACCCGTTGGTGGCCCGGGTGATCGACGCTGCGGGCGTCGACACCGTCGTGCATGCGTCGGCCTCGTCCACCCCTGCGTCGTCGGCTGCGCGGAGCATGGCCAAGGAGATGAACGTCCTCGGGACGATGCAGCTCCTCGCCGCCTGCCAGCGCTCCGAGAGCGTGCGGAACCTCATCGTCAGGTCGACCGGCGCGATCTACGGTGCCTCGTCACGCGACCCGGCGATCTTCACCGAGGAGATGTCCGCGCGGTCGGTGCCGTCATCCGGTCCCGGCCGCGACGCGATCGACATCGAGGCCTACGTCAGGGGTTTCGGCCGGCGGCGACCCGATGTGCGGATTGCGGTGCCGCGGCTTGCCGACGTCATCGGCCCGACCGTGGTGACCCCGCTGACCCGGTACTTCGGGCTGTCCCCGTTCGTTCCGATGGTCCTCGGCAGGGATGCCCGACTGCAGTTCGTGCATGAGCTCGACGCCGTCGGTTTGCTCGAGCATCTCGCCCTCGGCGATTTCGCCGGCACCGTGAACGTCGCCGGTCCCGGCGTCATCACCCTCGCCCAGGCAATTCACCGGGCCGGCCGGGTGCCGCTCGCCGTCCCGTCGTTGGGTCTGGACCCGCTGTCCCGGACCATGCGCACCCTGCACATCGGCGCGTTCTCACCCGGACAGGTCAAGCTGCTCGCCGCCGGTCGGGTCCTGGACACCTCCAGGCTCGTCGAGCGCGTCGGCTACACCCCCCGGTTCAGCACACTCGAGGCATTCGACGACTTCGCCCGCACGCTGCGGCCCGCCGTCACGCCCGACACCGTGCGCGGGCTCGAGGTGCGGCTCGCCGGTGCGCTCGGCGTGCGTGCCGAACCGGCACGTGCCGAACTGTCCGGGTCGGAGTACGACACCGGCCTTGCGTTCGGTGCGGCGACGATCCGCGAAATGGTCGAGGCGGCCGGACCCACGGCCGGCGCCGCACCGGCCGGCACCACCGCACCGGCTGGCACCGCCGCACCGACCGGCACCGGGGTAGCGGCGGGCTCCTCGTCCCGGGGAGCCGGGCGCGCGCCCGGGCGCCCGCGGCTCGTCGGGATCCCCGGTGATGGAGCAGGAGCACCGCGGCGGAGGCGGAGCCGATCATGATCACCACAGCCGGCCGCCCGAGCACAGCGGGCCGCCCACCATCGCAGTCGACACCGGCCGAGCCGCCGGCAGGAAGAAGGAACGGCCGTGGCCGGCACTGACGTCCCCCGAGACCGCTCGGCGGCATCCGCACCACGTCGGCGAAAGGCATCTGGCGGTACCCGCGCACGTGTGGCCGGCTCGGCCGCCCCGCTCGGTGCACCCGCGGAGCCGGATGCAGCCGACCCGGTAGACACGGCGAACCCGTTGGACACAGCAGGTTTTGTCGACGCGGCCACGCTCTCGGACGCGGCCACGCTCTCGGACGCGGCCACGCTCTCGGACGCAACCGGGTCGCACGACACAGGCGCCTCCGCGGACCCGGGCCGCACCGGCCCGCCTCGGACGGTGCCCGCAGATCACCTGCCGGCCGAAACGGGCTGGAAGCGCGGCCTCGCCGGATCGCTCGCGTTCCTGCGCCGCAGGATGACCGGCGACTACACCGTCGACGACTTCGGGTACGACCCCGACTTCACCGACACAGTGCTTGTCCCGCCGCTGAAGTTGTTGTACGAGAAGTGGTTTCGCATCGAGACCCTCGGCATGGAGAACATCCCGGACACCGGTGGCGCGCTGCTCGTGGCCAACCACTCCGGCACCGTCGCCATCGACGCGGTGATGACGGCGGTCGCGGTCCGCGAGTTCCATCCACTCCGGCGGCCCCTGCGGATGCTCGGCGCCGACCTGGTCTTCGACACCCCGTTCCTGGGCCCGATCAGCCGGAAGGCCGGCAATACCCTCGCGTGCAACCCGGACGCGGAACGCCTGCTGTCATCCGGCCAGCTCGTAGCGGTCTACCCGGAGGGCTTCAAGGGTGTCGGGAAGCCGTACTCCCAGCGCTACAAACTGCAGCGCTTCGGCCGGGGCGGGTTCGTCACCGCGGCCCTGAAGACCGGTGTCCCGATCATCCCTGTCTCCATCGTCGGCGCCGAGGAGATCTACCCGCTGATCGGCAATCTCAAGCCGCTCGCGCGCGCCCTCGGCCTGCCCTACTTCCCGGTGACGCCGACCTTCCCGCTGCTCGGGCCGCTCGGCGCGATCCCGCTGCCGAGCAAGTGGATCATCGAATTCGGTGAGCCCATTCCGACGGACATCTATCCGGACAACGCCGCCGACGACCCGATGGTCGTGTTCAACCTGACCGACCGGGTTCGGGAGACGATCCAGCAGACCCTGTACCGGCTGTTGCTCCGCCGTGGGCACCCGTTCCTGGGTTGACCGGCACACAGAAACACGTCAGCGTCGCCGCCAGACCGCCCGTCCCACCAGCACACCGGCGCCGATCAGGCCCGTCCCGGCGACGGCCGGTACCCAGATCAGGGCCGCCCGCCGCCCCGAGCGGAAGTCCTTGATCTGCCAGCCGCGTTCCCTCGCCACGTCCCGGAGCGCGCCGTCCGGATTGATCGCGACCGCCGTGCCGACCACCGCGAGCATCGGCACGTCGTTCACCGAATCGGAGTAGGCGGTGCACCGGCGGAGGTCGAGCCCCTCACGTGCGGCCAGCGAGCGGACCGCCGCGGCCTTCGCCTGGCCGTGCAACAGCTCACCGAACAGCCGGCCCGTGTACACCCCGTCCACCTGCTCCGCGACGGTGCCGAGCGCGCCGGTCAGGTGCAACCGGCGGGCGATGATCTGCGCCAGCTCCACCGGGGTCGCCGTCACCAGCCAGACCCGTTGCCCCGCGTCGAGGTGACGTTGGGCGAGTTCCCTCGTCCGCGGGTAGATCTTGTGCGCCATCAGGTCGTCGTAGATCTCCTCGCCGAGCTCGACGATCTGTGAGACCTGGCGTCCGGCGACGAAGGCGAGCGCACCCTCCCGGGACCTGGACATGTCGTCGAGGTCCTCGCCGGAGATGCGGAACTTGATCTGCAGCAGCGCAAATCGGAGCAGGTCACCGGTGGTGAAGAAGTCCCTGGCGACCAGGCCGCGGGCGAAATGGAAAATCGATGCGCCCTGCATCATCGTGTTGTCGACGTCGAAGAACGCGGCCGCGGTGAGATCCGCACCCGGCGCGAGTGGGGGTTCCTCCTCCTGGACCGCGAGGTGTGCGACCTCGGCAGACGCCGCGCCCGCGATCTCGGCCGATTCGACCGCGTCCTGGGGGTCGTGCGCCCTGCGGAATCTCACTGTCGCCTTTCCCTGCCTGATCCGGCGAGAACCTTCGGTGCCCGTTCTTTCACGCTGCGCTGTGCGGGGTCAGCGTATCCGCCGGTCCCCGCCGAACGCCCGTGACGCCGCGCGGCGACCCGCCTCGCCGGGTGTTCGGTCGGCGGGTGCACGAGAATGGACGGGTGAGCAGCCCGGAACAGGACACCCAGCCGATCAACGTGGCCGACCTGCTGCGATCCGCAGCCCGCCGGTATCCGGATCGGCCCGCCGTCATCTCGACGACCGGCACCCACACCTGGGCACAGCTGGACGCGGCGGCCGACGCGGGTGTCGCGGCGCTCCGCGGACTCGGCGTCAGCGCCGGCGAGCGGGTCGTCATCGCGCTCCCGACGGGTGCGGACCTCGCCGCATCGCTCTTCGCCACCGCCCGGGCCGGGGTGATCGCAGTACCGATCGGACCGTCACGCGGCGACGTCGGGGCCTTTGCCGACCGGGTCGGGGCGATCGCGGCGATCTCCGGTGACGACGACCACGGGCTGCCGATCTCGATCGGGCCGGACCGGTTGGCGCAGTGGTGGACGGCCGAACCGGCGACGGGTCGACCCGCAACGGGCGGTGCCGAGGACCTCGCGCTGCTCGCCAGAGTGCGCGAGGACCGCGCCGTCATGCTGTCGCACCGCGCGATCCTCGCCGCGGTCCACGCGATCGGCGAGTTGGGCAGCTTGAGACTCAGCGATGGTGAACGGGTCCTGCAGGTGCTGCCGATGTACCACCTCGCCGGCTGGGTCGTCGCCTTCCTCCCGCTGACGCTCGTCGGCGGGGCGAGCGTGCTGCCGGACATCGGTTTCGATGCGCGGACGGTGGGTGTCGGCGGCGGGGCGATGCTGGACGGTGCCGGATCGTCGGCGGGCCGGCGGGCGACGGAATCGGCGCTGCAGGCGGCACACGACCACCGCGTCACGGTAATCCCCGGAGCGCCGGGTTTCTTCCATCATCTTGTCAAGGTGCCCGGCGCCGAGCGGTCGTTGTCATCGGTCCGGCTGCTGACGTCGGGCACCGCGCCGCTCGAACCCGATGACTTCACCCAGGTCAAGAGCCTGCTCGGGCAGCCGGTCTGGGAGGGCTACGGGCTGTCCGAGTCGGCGTCGGTGGTGACCAGCTCGCTCGCCACCAGCAAGCCGCACCTCGGCTCGGTCGGCAGGCCGCTGCCCGGCATCGAATTGCGGCTGATCACCCCGGAAGGCACCGACGCGGTCCCGACGGTGGGGCCGCCGACCGCCGACGAAGCGGCCGTCAGGGACAGCTTCGACGTCGCGGAAGCCCCCGACGCGGGCGAGGTCGGGCGTATCGCGATCCGCGGCGACACGCTGTTCTCGGGCTACTGGCCCGACGGCGGTGGAGGCCCGGGGGCGGACGGCTGGTTCGTCACCGGCGACATCGGTTATCTCGACGACGCGGGGGAGTTGCACCTCGTCGACCGGGCGGCGGAAACAGTGACGGTGGCGGGATTCACGGTGTACCCGCGGGAGGTGGAGGACGTGCTGGCCGGCCACCCGTACGTCTCCGAGGTCGCCGTCATCGGGTTGCCCGGCGGCGACGGGCACCAGCGGGTGGTGGCGGTCCTCGTTGCCCGACCGGGGACGCGGCCGACCCAGGATGACCTCAGCGAGTACGTCAGCGAGCGGCTGCCGCCGTTCAAGCGGCCGGGCGCCTACCACCTGGTCGAGGTGCTGCCGAGAACAGAGGTCGGCCGATTGGATCGGGCGTCCGTCCAGCGCCGGTACGCGGCGACGGTGGGCGTGCCCGATCGATCGGCGCAGCCTGCCAGGCTGGCCTCGGTACCGGCCGGCGGGGACGAGATCGCTGACGCCAGAGCAGCTTTCGACGCACCCGTCGAAACGGAGGAACCGGACGTGGCACCTGAGGAGGCCGCGGGTCTCGACGAACTCGGAACCAGGCTCCCCGGTACCGGGGACCGGGTCGAGCGTGGGGACCAGGACACCGACGAGGACCTGTTCTGACCTCCGGCGCCGGCCGCGACCGGCAGAGAGCAAGGCCGGGCGCAACGCCGGTGTTCGAGCAGAGATCCGAGCAGCGAACAGCCGCAGGACCACCATCCAGAGGAGCAACCACACCATGACCGGCACCGTCGTCGACCGCGAGTTACCCACCGCGGAGGCCGCCGACCTGCTCGAACTGACCAGGGAGCTGGTCGTCAGGGAACTCCGGCCGCGGGCGGACAAGTCCGAGGCCGCGGGCTCGTTCCCGCGCCAGCTGTTCAGCCAGCTCGGTGAGCTGGGGCTGCTCTCACTGCCCTATCCGGAGGAATTCGGCGGCGGCGGCCAACCGGCGTCGGTGTACCTGCAGGTCCTCGAGGAACTCGCACGGGGTTGGGCGACCGTCGCCCTCGGCACCAGCGTGCACGTGCTCGCCTGCAGCGCGGTCGCCGACTTCGGCAGCCGCGAACAGCAGGAGCGGTTCCTGCCCGAGATGCTCGGCGGCGGCACGATCGGGGCGTACTGCCTGTCGGAGTCGCACGCCGGCTCCGACGCCGGCGCGATGCGGACCAGGGCGGTCCGGGACGGCGGCGACTACGTGCTCACCGGCGAGAAGGCGTGGATCACCCACGGGCCGGTCGCCGACTTCCTGCTGGTAGCCGCCCGAACCGGCGACGACGGCGCCCGGGGCATCAGCACGTTCCTGGTTCCGGCTTCGGCCGAGGGGGTTAGCACCGGAGCACCCGAGCGGAAGATGGGCTTCCGGGCCTCGCCGACGACACCGGTGCTGTTCGACGGTGTGCGGGTGAGCGCCGACCGGCGGATCGGTCACGAGGGTCAGGGTTTCGGCATTGCCATGGCCGCTCTCGATGCCGGCCGGCTCGGCATCTCGGCCTGTGCGGTGGGTCTTGCCCAGGCGGCTCTCGACATCGCCGTCGACTACGCCGGGCAGCGGGTGGCCTTCGGGCGGACCATCGACGAGTTCCAGGGGGTGTCCTTCCTGTTGGCCGATGCGGCCGCCAGGATCGCCGCCGCCCGCCAGCTCTACCTGTACGCGGCCCGGCGCAAGGACGCCGGCAAGGCGTTCTCCACCGAGGCGGCGATGGCCAAACTGATCGCCACCGACATGGCGATGGCCGTGACGACCGACATGGTGCAGGTGCTCGGCGGTGCCGGATACGTCGAGGACCATCCGCTCGAGCGCTACATGCGGGAGGCGAAGGTGCTACAGATCGTCGAGGGCACCAACCAGATCCAGCGGATGGTCATCGGCCGTTCGCTGAAGCACTCCACGCTGAAACCCGCCACGTCGAAACCCGCCGCGTTGAAACAAGCCGCTTTGAAACACGCCGCAAGCCAGACGGCGAGGTCCTGAGATGACGCACCTGGTCACCGTCTACACCCGTGTCGACTGCTCGCTCTGCGCGGAGGCGATCGCCCAGGTGGAGGCGATTACCGCAGAAACCGGTGCCGAGTGGACGACCGTCGACGTCGATGCGGACCTCGACGACCGTGCCGAATACGGCGACCGGGTGCCCGTCATCCTGGTCGACGGTGTCGAGCACGGCTACTACCGCGTGGAGCCGGACCGGTTGCGCAGGGCCTTGCTCGGCTGAAACTGCCCATTCCGCACCACATGGGCCCTGACCTCCCGTGACTGCAGTCACCTTCGCGTGTGTCGTCCCAGATGGTGGGATCGAGCTCCCATCACGACTTTGTGCACGCCTTCACGAGTGGATAGGCTGCGCGCACCGGGGACCTACCACATGTGGGTCGCCACGGCGTGGGTGGGGTCCGGGTCCCACTCTGGAGGCAACGGGTGACAGCGCAGGTCGGCGGGGCTCGGGAGAGCGGCCGTGCGCGCACCATCCCGGAGGCCACCGTCGCCCGGCTCGCGGTCTACCTGCAGATCCTCACCGGACTCCTGCACGGCGACGGAGAACAACCCCTGACCGTGTCCTCGGAAGAACTCGCCGAGGCCGCAGGGGTCAACTCCGCGAAGCTCCGCAAGGACCTCTCGTTCCTCGGTTCCTACGGCATCCGGGGCGTCGGATATGACGTCGGGACGCTCATCGAGGAGATCAGCCACACCCTCGGCGCCCACCGCGCTCACCGCGTCGCGCTCGTCGGGCTCGGCAATCTCGGGCAGGCGCTCGCCGGTTATCCGGGGTTCGCGGGTCGCGGGTTCGTCATTTCTGCGCTGTTCGATTCCGACCCAGCGAGGGTCGGCAGGGACGTCGCAGGCCGCACCATCCAGCACATCGACACCGCTGTGGGCGTCTGCCGCGGCCTCGGCGTCACGATCGGCGTCATCGCGACGCCGGCCAGCGCCGCGCAGGCCGTCGCGGACACCCTGGTGTCGGCGGGTGTCCGCTCGATCCTCAACTTCGCGCCCGGAGTCCTGGCCGTGCCGGCCGACGTCGACGTCCGGCAGGTCGACCTGTCGCTCGAGCTGCAGATACTCGCCTTCCACGAATCCCGTCGCACCGGTGCCGCCGCGGACGACAGCGCGCGCAGCGACCCGCCGCAGGCCGTGCAGCCCTACCGCCCGCCAGGAATGCCGGAGGCGGTGGCGGTGACCTCATGAGCGGCGGCCGTTGGCACTCCCACCTCACCGGTTCCCACGTCACCCGTTGTGACGCAACTTATTTCCCCACAAGAAGTGGCGACCCGTCGTTGGTCGCAGCCGATCGCGGGTACTCCGTGATGGCAGTCCACTGGTCGGCGATGCAGACCCTGCACGCCGGCGCACCTCCACGCGCAAGGAGCACGTCATGACCCGTGCACGCAGAACCGTCGGCCGGATCGCGTTCGTCGGCGCCGGCCCGGGCGACCCGGGTCTGTTGACCATGCGGGCCGCAGAGGCCCTGAGAGCGGCATCCATCGTGGTGACCGACCCGGACGTCCCCACCGAGATCACCGCGCTCGCGGTCGAAGCCGAGCTCAGGCCGGCGGTCGGTGAACCGGCCGAGGTGGCGAAAACGCTCATGGCGGCGGCGAAGTCGGGTCAGAACGTCGTGCGACTGGTCGCCGGTGACGTGCTCACCGCCGATCCGGTGATCAAGGAACTGCAGGGCGTCGCCCGCAGTTCGGTGCAGTTCGACGTCATCCCCGGTCTGTCCGCGGCGGCCGTCGCGTCCTACTCCGGTATCGCGGTCGGATCGGTGCACACCATCGCCGACGTGCGGTCCACTTCGGACTGGTCCGGACTGGCCGCCGCCCCGGGGATGCTGCTGCTGCAGGCCGCAGCCGGTCATCTTGCCGACACCGCAACGCTTCTCGCCCAGTCGGGCATGGCGGGTGACACGCCGGCATCGGTCACCTGCGGAGCGACGCTGCCGACGCAGCGGACCGTTGACGGCACCCTGGCCACCCTCGACGGGATCGGCGGGGACATGGTCGGTCCGCTGGTCGTCACCGTCGGGGCGGGTACGTCGCAACGCGGTCGGCTGTCGTGGTGGGAATCGCGGGCGCTGTACGGCTGGCGGGTGTTGATCCCGCAGACCCGGGACCCCGCGGAGGGCATGCTCGACATGCTGCGGATGCACGGCGCGATCCCGCAGCGGGTGCCGACCGTCGCAGTCGAGCCGCCCCGCACGCCGGCCCAGATGGAGCGTGCGGTCAAGGGTCTCGTCGACGGCCGTTACCAGTGGGTGGTCTTCACCTCCACCAACTCGGTGCGTGCGGTCTGGGAGAAGTTCGTCGAGTTCGGGCTGGACGCGCGGGCCTTCTCGGGCGTGCGGATCGCCTGCGTGGACAGCGCTACCGGTGACGCTGTCCGGGCCCTCGGCATCATCCCGGAACTGATCTCCGACGCCCAGCAGTCCTCGGTCGGTCTGCTCGCCTCGTTCCCCGACTACGACGACGTGCTCGACCCGGTGGACCGGGTGCTGCTGCCGCGCGCGGACATCGCCACCGAGACACTCGCCGAGGGTCTCCGCGAGCGCGGCTGGGAGATCGACGACGTCACCGCCTACCGCACCGTGCGGGCGGCGCCGCCGGCCGCGCCGATCCGCGAGGCGATCAAGACCGGCGGCTTCGACGCGGTCTGCTTCACCTCCGCCTCTACCGTCCGCAACCTGGTGGGCATCGCCGGCAAGCCACACTCCCGCTCGATCGTCGCCTGTCTGGGGCCGCACACCGCCGAGACCGCGCGCGAGTTCGGGCTCCGGGTGGATGTGCAGCCGGAGGTGGCCGAGATCGGCGCGCTGATCGACTCCCTCGCCGAGCACGCGACCCGGCTCAGGGCCGAGGGTGCACTGCCGCCACCGCGGAAGTCGCCCCGGCGGCGCTGAGCTCCCCGGTCCTGCCGAACCAGCCGGCGCTCAGGTGATGGGGTCGATGGCGATCAGCGGCCCCACCTGCACGGATCGGTGATCTTTTCGGAGCGTTACCGGCAGTTTCGGCGGCCCCGCGCGCTACCGTTTGCGCATGAGTACTCCTGGCTATCCCGGTAACCCTTCCGACCAGCCCGATCAGGCCGGACCCGGCAAGCCCGGCGACCCCTTCGCGGCAGGCCCGCAGGGATATCCGGGTCAGGGTGGGTCGAGTTATCCGAGTGCGCCTGGTGGCTATCCCGGCCAGTCCGGCTACCCGTCCGCACCCGGCGGCTATCCCGCCCAGCAGGGCGGTTATCCCGCCCAGCAGGGCGGCTACCCCGGTCAGCAGGGCGGATACCCGAGCCAGCAGGGCTACCCGCCGCAGGGCGGATATCCGCCCCAGGGTGGCTATCCCGGTCCCCAACATGGGTACGGCGGTTACTCCGGCCAGTACCCCGGTGGGGTCGCGCAGGGCACGCCGCCCGTCCGGCCGATCACCGTCACCGCGGCGTTCTGGTGCTGGATCGGGACCACCGTGGTCTCGCTGATCTCGCTGATCGTCACCCTGAACAGCTCGGTGTGGGACCAGGCGCTACAGGCTGGTGTAAGGCAATCGGGAGAGACAACGATCGACGTTCAATCCCTTGTGAACGGGGTTCGCATCTTCGCGATCGTGGTGTTTCTCATCTTTGCCGCGGTGTACCTGCTGTTCGCGTTCAAGATGTACGCCGGCCGAAACTGGGCGCGCATCGTCCTCACCGTGTTTGGTGCGTTGAGTGTGTTGAGCGCGCTCACGCCGACCACGAGCTCTGTCACCGTTAATGGGGAGACCTACTCATCGATGAGCTCCGGTGCATCATCGATCGTTCCGTGGATCAGCGCGTTGATCGCCATCGCCGGCATCGTGTTGATGTACCTGCCGCAGTCCAACGAGTACTTCAAGCAGTCGAAGGCGTTCCGGCAGTACCCGCGCTGACCATTCGCTCAGCCCCAGTTGGTCCTGCCGCTCACACCACGCTGACAGGAGATCGCCCCCGGAGACGCCGCCGCCGGTTCTGACGTGCACCTGAACCCACCGGATGCCCGGTAGGTTCAGGTGCATGAGTTTCGGCTCGGGTGATCCCCGCAAGCGCCCCGGTTTGTTCGAATCGTTCCGCGCGGCCATGACGCCGCCGCCGCTGCCCGTGGACGACGGTCAACCGCTGCGGCCACCGCGCACCGTCATCGCGGCCACCGTGATGTCGATGCTCGCCGGCGTCGTCTTCCTGTTCATCGGCGGCGTCTCGTTGGCGACCACAGACGCCCAACTCGACAGTGCCGTCAAGGCCTACAACGACGCCATTGCGGAATGTGTGACGGACTTCGGCGGGATCGGTGACGCCGTCGTCGTCCCGGCCGGCGCCACCACGGACGATACGAGCCGTGCCGAGTCCTGCAAGCAGTACCGGCCGCTGACCGACGAGACGATCTCCGCGGCCAGGACGCAGAACATCATCATCAGCGTGATCATCGTCGTCATCGGGCTCATCGCCGCGGTGGGCGGCTGGTTCCTACGGTCCGGGACCGGATGGAGCCGGCTGACCGTCGCCGGCGCCGTGGTGCTGTCGATCATCGTGACCCTGTTCTTCCAGGTCTCGAACCTCTTCACGCTCGTGGCAACCCTGATCCTGATCATCGCGGTCATGCTGAGCTACATCGGCAAGGGTGGCGTCTACTTCGCGCAGCTCAAGGCCAGGCGCAAGGGGTGACTACAACGGGGGCCGGTGCCGAGAACGGGCTGATGCCGGCGCGGCCGGTCGATCCCGCGACGCCGGAACTCGCCGACGTGGCCACCCGGGTTGTGGCCCCGGGGCATGCGGCCCCCGGGCATGCGGCCCCCGGGGATGTGGCCACCGGGGCCGTTGCCACCGACGGTGTTGCCACCGAGGCTGTGGCCAAAGGAGCTGTTGTCACCGGGGCCGTTGCCACCGGGGGTGTTGGCGCCGAGGCTGTTGCGACCGAGGACGGGTCCGGACGGGCCGGCTCCGCGCTGCGGGCCGGTGTCGCTTTCGTGGCGAGCATCGCGTCCGCTGTGTCGGCGCTGCTGCTGGTACGCAACGGGATCAGGACGGACGAGTTCCCACCCTTCCTGCCCGGCACGACCGAGACGCCCATCACCCGCTACTCCGGCCCGTGGATCACCGCCGGTGCGGGGGCCGCCCTGCTCGCGGTGCTGTTCCTGCTGTTCGCGGTCGCCGACATCGTTCGCTGGTCGCGTTCACGCCCGGGAGGCACCGCGACGTGATCGGGCCGACATGGCCGTGAGCACCGAAGCCCGCCGAGCCTGGAACAATTCAAGTGTGCCCACTGCCCTGCTCGCCGCCGCCGGTCGGATCCGGTGAGCGCGACCGTCGTCCACCTGCTCCGTCACGGCAAGGTGCACAACCCCGGCAACATCCTGTACGGCCGGCTGCCCGGGTACAGGCTCGCGGCGTCCGGCCAGGCAATGGCCGCCGGGGTCTCCGATCACCTCGCCGGGGCAGACATCACCTATCTCGCTGCCTCCTCCCTGCAGCGAGCGCAGGAGACGGCGGCGCCGCTCGCCGATCGGTTCGGGCTCTCCGTCGTCACCGATGATCGGGTCATCGAAGCGGCGAACGTCTTCGAGGGCAGGGAATTCGGATTCAACCGGTACACCCTCGGCCCGCAGAGCTGGACGAAGTTCCGAGACCCCCGGCTGCCCTCGTGGGGGGAGCCCTACCTGGAGATCGCGCACCGGATGCTCGCCGCCATCTACGACGCCGTGCACGCGGCGGAAGGGCATCAGGCGGTGCTGGTTTCGCACCAGCTGCCGATCGTCACGGCCCGCCGGTATCTGCAGGGCAGCCGGCTCTGGCACGACCCCCGGCACCGCAATTGCACGGTGGCCTCGCTGACGTCGATGTCCTTCACCGATGGTGTCTTCACGGGCGTCAGCTACTCCGAACCCGTTCGGCACATCGCGGCCGTCAACGATCCGGACGTCGAGATGCTCGTGCCGCCGCCGGTCGGGCAGGCGTGATGGCGGGCGTGACCGCGGGCTCGATCGCGGACCGACAGCGCCGTCCCTGGCTGCACCGGTTCGTCGCCGCAGCGGCTGTCGCGGTGCTCGCATCGGGTGTCGCCGCGTGCAGCACCGGCAACGACGCCACCGTTTTCGGCGGCTCCTTCACCTTCGTCTCGCCGGGCGGCAAAACCGAATTCGCCTACCCGGTCGCCGAACGCGGCACGGTCGGTGAGCTGTCCGGACCGGACCTCACCGGTGACGGCACCATCGCCCTGGCCGATTACGCGGGCAAGGTCGTCGTGCTGAACTTCTGGGGATCATGGTGCGGGCCCTGCCGGGCCGAGGCTCCCGACCTCGAGGAGGCGGCGACCGCGCTCGCGGGCCAGGGGGTGCAGTTCCTCGGCGTCAATGTCAAGGACACCAGGGCGGCCGGCGCCGACTTCGTCACCAGCAAGGGCGTGTCCTACCCGTCGATCTACGACCCGTCGATGCGTACACTGCTGTCCATCCGCGGCTTCCCGACCGGATCGATCCCGTCGACGATCATCATCGACAAGCAAGGTCGGGTCGCGCACGTCTGGCTCGAGGAGATCACCGACTCCGCGCAGCTCGTCGACACGGTGTCTGCGATCGCGGCCGAGAGTGCCTGAGCGGCAACGGGAATGACGACACTGACGGACACCGTGATCTCCGGGCCGTATCTGCTCGCGGCGCTGCTAGCACTGGCGGCGGGTGCCGTCTCGTTCGCCTCGCCGTGTGTGATCCCGCTCGTTCCCGGCTACCTGGCCTACCTCGCATCCCTCGTCGGCGCGGAGGCCGCCGTCCCCGTTGTGTCGGGCGCCGGCAGCGCGTCCGGTGCCGGGCCCGGGTCTGGTTCTGGCTCCGGTGCCCGGCCCGAGGCGCGGGTGCCCATCGGCGTCCGGAGCAGGGCGGTCAGCGCCACGGCACTGTTCGTGCTCGGGTTCACCGTCGTCTTCATGGCGCAGTCCGTCGCGGTGATCGGGTTCTCCCGCGCACTGCTGGTCAACAGCGAGACGCTGATGCGGGTCGGCGGGGCGGTGACGATCGTGATGGGTTTCGTCATGCTCGGCCTGATCCGCCCGCTGCAGGCCGAACGCCGGTTGCATGTCCGGCCCAAGGGTCGGGTTCTCGGCGCGCCGTTGCTCGGCGCGGTGTTCGCCTTCGGCTGGACCGTCTGCCTCGGGCCGACACTGGTGGGCGTGCTGTCGCTCGCGAATGCGTCCGACTGGGGCGGATCGGCGTGGCGGGGGCTGTCCCTCGTGCTGT
Organism: Nakamurella sp. GG22; assembly: GCF_052976845.2. Taxonomy (NCBI): domain Bacteria; kingdom Bacillati; phylum Actinomycetota; class Actinomycetes; order Nakamurellales; family Nakamurellaceae; genus Nakamurella; species Nakamurella sp. GG22. Next base: position 66,943 of record NZ_JBRIIO020000024.1, read on the forward strand.
TCTACTGTGCCGGGCTCGGCATCCCGTTCCTGCTGCTCGCGTTCGGCGCCAGCTGGGCGACCAACGCGATGGGCTTCCTGCGGCGGCACAGCAGGACGATCCAGGTGATCGGAGCGGTCAGCCTGATCGTCCTCGGCACGCTGATGCTCACCGGTGTGTGGGGCACGTTCATCGCCTGGCTGCAGGGCCGCTTCGCCGGAATCGAGACGCTACTGTGACCGTCCGGGACACGACGCACGTCGGCTCCGGCGGCCTGCTCGACGCCGAGCCCGACGGAACCGCGCCCGCCGCCGACGGCTCAGCCGGCCCGCGGGTGCGACGGCAGAATTCGCTCGGCCGCGCGGGAGCGATGGTCCGGAACCTCTGGCGTCAACTCACCAGCATGCGGACCGCACTGATCCTGCTGTTCCTGCTCGCCCTCGCGTCGCTGCCCGGGGCGTTGCTGCCGCAGTGGTCGCTGAACTCGGCCAAGACCGGGCAGTACATCCTCGATCACCCGACAATCGGGCCGTGGCTCGACCGGTTCGGGTTCTTCGAGGTCTTCGCGTCCCCCTGGTACGCGGCCATCTACCTGCTGCTGTTCGTGTCGCTGATCGGGTGCCTGCTGCCGCGCACCATCGAGTTCGCCGGCCAGGTGCGGATGCCGCCGGTGGCGACCCCGCGCAACCTGTTCCGGCTGCCCCATCACTACGGCGCCGAGGTCGCGGGCTCGCCGGGCGAGGTCGCCGATCGGATCACCACGGGCCTCCGCGGCTGGCGGATCGCCCGGCGCACCGAGCAGCGGCCCGGTGCCGGGGGTGACGCCGGTGACGGGACGGTCCTCACCATCTCGGCCGAGAAAGGTTACCTGCGCGAGGTCGGCAACCTGGTCTTCCATCTGTCCCTCGTCGGCCTGCTCGTCGCAATCGCCGTCGGCAAGCTCGTCGGTTACGAAGGCTCCGTGATCGTCAACGTCGGGTCGCAGTTCTGTTCGACGTCACCGGCGTCCTACGACAACTTCCGGCCCGGACTGCTCGTCGACGGCACCCAACTCTCGCCGTTCTGCGTCGATGTCGAGCAGTTCACCGCCAGCTATACCGACGCCGGCCAGGCCAGCGGATTCCTCGCGAAGGTCCGTTCGCAGAGCGGCGCCGACGCCGGGAGCGACCGGTGGCAGTCGGCCGATCTGCAGGTGAACGACCCGCTGCGGCTGGACGGCGAGCGGCTGTACCTGCTCGGTCACGGATTCACCCCGCACTTTCGGATCACCTACCCGGACGGCACCGTCAGGGACTACTCGCAGCCGTTCGCGCCCGCCGCGAACGACCCCAACTTCACCTCCGAGGGCGCCGTCAAGGTGCTCGACCCGCCCGGCGCGACCGGTGACGAGGTCCGCAAGCAGCAGCTGGCGATCGTCGGCATCTTCGCCCCGACCGCGACGCTGCACGGCGGCATCATGACGTCGTCCTTCCCGGCCCCCGACAACCCGGGGGTCGCCGTGGACATCTACCGCGGTGACCTCGGCATGGAGGGCGGGCGCTCGCAGTCCGTCTTCTCCATCGACACCGCCCAGGTTGATCGCGGCCTGTTGACGAAACAGGCGCGGACGAACCTGACGGTCGGCGAGTCGGTGACCCTGGACGACGGCACCTCGATCACCTTCACCGGCTTCAACGAGTGGGTGTCGCTGCAGACCTCGTTCGACCCCGCGCAGGTCTGGGCTCTGGTTTTCTCCGTCACCCTGCTGGTCGGATTGATGGTGTCGCTGATCTGCAAGCGCCGGCGGGTGTGGTTCAGGTTGCGGCCCGCCGGGGGCGCGGTCCATGGTGCGGGTGCCGGCGAATCGGATCGTGCCGGCGGTGGAGTCGGGGTCCGCGCGGACCGTACCGTGGTGGAGATCGGCGGCCTGGCCCGCACCGATCAAGCCGGGTACGGCGAGGAGTTCGAGAAGCTCGCCGGCCTGGTCGAGGCACCCGACACGGCCGGTCGCCGTCGATGAGGTTCTCGATACGCGGTGGTTGGGGCGCGACGGGAGTCGCAGCCGGAGTGGGACAGCGGGCGCACGCCCGGCACGCGCAGGAAGAGGAAGCGACGTCATGAACGAAACCTGGGCACAGATCTCCGACCTTGCCTTCGAGGCGGCACTCGCCGGCTACGTCGTCGCGCTGGTCTGCTATGCCATCGAGTTCGCGTCGCGCCGCGGCGGTGACGTTCCCGCGGACCAGGTCGGGTCCGCCGTCGGCGCCCGCTCGGCCTCGGCCGCTGCAGGACGGGGGGCGACCTCCACCCTGACCCGACCCGGCGGCCCCGACCCGGCCGTCATCGGAGCGCTGCCCGCGCGCGAGCGCGCGCCGTGGGGCGAGCGGTTCGGCCGCGCCGCCGTCGTCGTCACCACGGTTGGACTGTTGGCCAACCTGCTGTCGATCGTCGCCCGCGGCATCGCCACCGGCCGGCTCCCACTCGGGAACATGTACGAGTTCACCTCGGTCATCTGCGCCGCCGCCGTGCTCTGCTGGCTCGTCGTGCTGGCCCGCACCGGCGCCCGGACGATGGGGATGTTCGTCCTGCTCCCGGTGGTCGTCCTGATGTTCGTCGCCGGCACCGTGCTCTACGTGCCGGCAGCGCCTCTGGTCCCCGCCCTGAACTCCTACTGGAAGTGGATTCACGTCACCACGGTCGCGCTCTCCTCGAGCGTGCTCATGGTCAGTGGCGCTGCCTCGGTGTTGTACCTGCTGCGTGGCCGGGTGGACCGTCGGGCGAGCGATGCGCTGGCGGTCCAAAAGCCCGCGACCGGTACTCAGACCGGGCGGGCCACCGATTCCGGGGCCCAGGTTGACGCCTCCGTTCCGGTGCTCAGCGCCCCGGCCCGCCAGTCGGTGTTCGGTCGCCTGCCGTCCACCGCGACGCTGGACCGGATCGCCTACCGCACTGCGATCGTGGCGTTTCCCGTCTACACCTTCGCGGTCATCGCCGGTGCGATGTGGGCAGAGGTGGCCTGGGGGCGGTACTGGGGCTGGGACCCGAAGGAGACCTGTGCCTTCATCACCTGGGTCATCTACGCCGCATACCTGCACGCCCGTTCGACCGCCGGATGGCGCGGGCGCCGCGCCGCCTGGATCTCGGTCGTCGGGTTCGCGTCCATCCTGTTCAACTTGTTCTTCATCAACATGGTGGTCTCGGGCCTGCACTCCTACGCCGGCCTGAATTGACCCGGGGCGCTTTGAAGGGGCACTCCCGCCGTCCGATACAGCAGCAGCCCGGCCACCCGGCCGGGCTGCTGTTTGTTGTGAGATTGTCTGCCCTTGATCGGGGCTGTCGCGGGCTGCCGCGCCGGGCGGTGCCTGCGCGGTGCGCGTAGCGGGCTTGTTTAGGCCCTTGGCCTATCGCGCTGGGCCCTTGAGACGGTGAGGCAGTGGACGGTGAGGCAGTGGACGGTGAGGCAGTGGACGGTGAGGCAGTGGACGGTGAGGCAGTGGACGGTGAGGCCCTGGAGGGTGAAGCCGTGGAGCGTGAGGCCGTGGGCCGTGCGGAAGCCTGGGCTCCGATGTGCTCGAGCCGGGCACTCTGGCAACACGGAAGCCGATGTTGTGCGTATCGCTCAGTGTTGACGTGGTCGGGCAGGTGGGATCGCCCCGCTCCGGAAAGATCAGCCCGACTTGTCCTCGCCGCGCAACTTCCGGTCGATCTCGTTGAGGAACTCCGGATCGTCGTCGGGTGCGAGGGTGCGGGTCGGACGGGACGGGCGCTGGGGCCTGCTCAGGCCGGGACCGGAAGAGTCGCCGCCAGGGGTCCGTGCGCCGATACCGCGCCAGGCCAGCGCGATCACCAGAATCGTCACGGCAATCGCCACGAGCATGTACATCGGCCACCTCCTTCTCTGCTGATCAGAGTACGCACATCCCGTGCCGATCGACTGGCCCAATGTGGGTGACTCGTTCCGCACCGGTCAAGGACGGTGCGACAGGCGGTCATCGAAGATCCACTTGGCCGGCGGCTCACAGACCGGCCGGTGATCAGAACCCTCGGACAGCGCAGCGCCCCGGATCGCCGAGGCGATCCGGGGCGCTGTGTCAGTGCTGTGGTGTCACGCGTGGTGCTGCCAGGGCCACGCCCTGCTCACCGTGCGGCAGTACCGCGCGAGCACGTTGCACGGCCGAATGGTGCAGGCCGATGCCCGTGATGCGCGCAGAGCGCACCACGCTGCAGCAAGATCAGGCTGTCGAACGCGAGGCATCGACAGTGAGGTCTGCAAGCAGAGCGCTCACCTCCGACTCGCGAAATCTGCGATGTCCACCAGGAGTCCTGATCGAACCGATACGACCGGCGGAAGCCCACCGGGTCACGGTCTTGGGATCTACCCTGAACATCAGGGCAACCTCTCCTGGGGTCAGCAACCTCTCAGAATCCATGGTCACGTGCCACCTCCTACTCGGGCCCCGACTGGCCTCGTCCGCCGGGTCGGCGTTTGTCCATTGTGCGGCATTCGATGCGATTTGTGCGGACAATCTTTGTGTACTTCCGGCTGCCGCACGACGGCCTTGGTACGTGTTGCCCGATTCTACGTTGACAAGTGCCTTAGTAGGGATCGGGTTTCGCAGACCTAGTTACCCCTGCCGAGAACCGGCTAAACACCCCAATCCGACGAGAGTTTCTTTTTTTCCTGGGGCCGGCGGGGGCCCGGGAGGTGGGTGCCGGATGTGCGCCGGTCGCGGCTACGGTTGCGTTCCGGATCCAAGGGGGAAGGCGGTGCCCAGGTGGACGCGGTGGATCGCCGGTTGGTCGACGCCCTTCGTCGGGACGGCCGCGCCAGTTACGCGGAGCTCGCGAGGCTCGTCGGGTTGTCGTCGTCAGCTGTGCACGAGCGCGTCAGCAAGTTGGAGTCGACCGGGGTGATCACCGGTTTCCGGGCGATCGTCAACCCACACACCATCGGTCTCGGCGTCACCGCGCTGGTCGGCATCGAACCGGGGGAGTACGGCCGCGACGAGCTGATTGCCGCGGCACTCGAGGCCATTCCCGAGGTCGAGAGCTGCTATGGCGTTGCCGGTGACGAGGCCTTCGTCGTCCAGGTGCGGGTTGCCAGCGTCGACCATCTGCACCGGTGCATCGGTCAGTTGCGGGCGATCGACGGGGTCGCCCGTACGAGGACGACAGTCGTGTTGGCCACCCGCTTCGAGCACCGTCCGACCGGCGACAGCGCGGTCACCGAGGAGCGGTGATCCCGGCGCTCGCCGCGCGGTGGTCCGCGCCCGGGAGCGCAGTTCGCGCGGCTCGTTACCCTGGGGCCGTGGATGCAGCAGCGAGGGGCGCGGTGCCCGACAACCCGGTGCCGAACGATCCGAGCCCGGCCGTTCCGGATCCGACGGGTGCGCGGCTGTCTGCCGACGACGGCGTTGCCACGGCTGGTCCGGCTGCAACCGGTGCAGGTGCAGGCCGCGCAGCTGCGGATGGTGTCGTTGCGGGTGATGTCGTTGCGGGCGGTGTCGACGAGGGAGTTGCTGAAAGCGGCGATCCCGGACGTGGTGATCCCGATAGTCGCACTCCCGGCGGTCGCACTCCCGGCGGTGAGAATGCCGACCGCAGCAGTCTCGGAAGCCGAGCGGGAACGTCATCGCTGTTCGGTGCGATCGCCCTCTACAGCGTCCTGCGAATCAGCCTGGTGGTCGTCCTGACCGCGGTGCTGATGATCTTCATGCCGCTGATCGTCGCCCTGATGTTCGCCATCATCGTGCAGTTGCCGCTCGCCTGGCTGTTGTTCTCCGGTCCGAGGCGCAGGGTGAACGAGGCGATCGCTCTCGCGTCACAGCAGCGGCGGGCCGAGCGGGCTCGGCTGCAGGCAGCGCTCACCGGCGACGACGTCATCGAGTGATTCCGCCGACACGGCGCGTTCTAGGCTGAGCAGCATGACTTTCGCCGCCCCGGATACCGCCGACCGGGCGCACCCGCAATGACCGCAACCCATCCGGCGGCGGTGTCCGTCCGGCTGCCTCATCTGCTTGCCGACCTCGAGGCGCTCGTCCGCTGCGAGTCACCGTCGGCCGATCTCGCGGCCGTCCGGCAGAGCGCCGACCTGATCGCCGTCATCGGCGCCGACCGGCTCGGCGTGGAGCCCGACCGGATCGAGGTGGACGGCTGCAGTCACCTGCGCTGGCGGTTCGGGCCGGGACCGAACCGGGTCGTCATCCTCGCTCACCACGACACCGTGTGGCCGCTCGGCTCGCTCGCCGGCCACCCCTGGTCGGTCGACGGCGCTGTGGTTCGCGGGCCGGGCACCGTCGACATGAAGGCTGGTCTCGTGCAGGCCCTGCACGCGCTCGGCGTGCTCATCGACCGCGATGTCCCGCTGGACGGTGTGTGCCTGCTGGTCACCGGGGACGAGGAGATCGGCTCACCGACGTCGCGCGCGCTGATCGAGGAGGAAGCCCGTGGCTGCGAGGCGTGTTTCGTCCTCGAGGGCGCGGGACCGGGTGGGTCGCTGAAGACCGGCCGCAAGGGCACGTCGCTGTACCGGGTCGACATCGCGGGCCGAGCCGCCCACGCGGGCGGGGAGCCGGAGAAAGGCATCAATTCGTCCGTCGAGCTCGCCCACGTGATCCTCGCGACGGCCGTTCTCGGGGACCGCCGGCTGGGCACCAGTGTGACGCCGACCGTCGCGGCGTCCGGCACCACCACGAACACCGTGCCGGCGGCCGCGCACCTCCAGATCGATGTGCGGGCCAGGACGGTGGCGGAGCAGTGGCGGGTGCACGAGGCGATGCAGCAGTTGCGGCCGACCCTGCCCGGTGCGGTGCTCACGGTGCACGGCGAGCCGAATCGCCCACCCATGGAGCCGACGTCGGGTGCCGCGCTGTTCGAGCGGGCACGGCTGCTGGCCCTGCGGGACGGCCTCGGGCACTTGACGGCGACGACCGTCGGCGGCGGATCGGACGGCAACTTCACCGCGGGCATCGGGGTGCCGACGCTGGACGGACTGGGCGCCGTCGGCGGCGGGGCGCACGCGGACAACGAGCACATCCTCGTCGATCATCTCGTCCCCCGAACCGCCCTGCTCGCGGCGTTGCTCGAGGATCTGCTCGTCGGGGGCCGATCGGGGAGCGGATCGGCGTCGGCATGACCCAGCAGGTCCCGGTCCGGACAGCCCGCGAGTTGCTCATCGGCGCAGCGACGACGGCTTCGGCCACCGCGGACCGGGCCGGCATCACAGTGCGTCCGCTGGAGACGCTCGAGCAGATGACCGCGGCGTGTGCGCTGCTCGGGCGGGTCTGGGGGATCGGGCCCGGGCAGGCGTTCGACCTTCAGCCGCACCTGCTCCGCGCGCTCGGGCACGGCGGCAATTATCTGGTCGGCGCGTACCGGACCGCGGACGACCGGCTCGTCGGGGCCAGTGCGGCGTTCTTCACCGAGCCACTCGGCGCGGCGATGCACTCACACATCACCGGCGTCATCCCTGGGGATGCCGGCCGCGGTGTCGGCGCCGCCCTGAAGTGGCACCAGCGGCAGTGGGCGCTGGAGCGTGGCCTGACCCGCATCACCTGGACCTTCGACCCGCTGATCGCCCGCAATTGCTTCTTCAACATCACCAGGCTCGGTGCACGCCCCGAGACGTACTTCGTCGACTTCTACGGGGCGATGGAGGACGCGTTCAACAAGGGACAGCCCAGTGACCGCATCGAGGTGGTCTGGCATCTCGGGTCGGCGACGACCTTGGACGCCGAGTCGGTGGCGCGGCAGGGGGCCGTCGGCTCGGACCCCGTCATCGGACCCCATGTCCCCGGCGCGCGGGCCGGCGGCGCCGCGGTCCTGCTCTCCGTCGGGCCGGACGGCGGTCCTGCCGCCGGACGTGGTCCCGGAGACGTCGAGACCGCGCTGATCGGGATCCCGGCCGACATCGAACGCGTTCGGCGGACGGAACCGGGCCTCGCACTGCGGTGGCGTTACGAGTTGCGTGCCGCGCTCGCCTTCCTCATGGCCGACAGATGTTGGACAGTCACAGGTTTCACCCGGGATGGTTGGTACCTGCTGGAGCGGACACCGCCCGGCGATGTGCGAAGGAGCTGATCGATGAAGATCACCGGTGTCGAACTCCGGCGGATCCGGATGCCGCTTGTCAGCCCTTTCGAGACCTCGTTCGGCGTCCAGCACGAGCGGATTGCCCTGCTGATCAGGGTGGTCGGTGAGCAGGCGGAGTACGACCGCTCGCCGATCGCCGTGCTCGGTTGGGGTGAGTGCGTCGCGATGGAGATGCCGATCTACAACTCCGAGTACATCGACGGCGCGGCCGATGTACTCCGGCGATTCCTGATCCCGCTGTTGCTCGCCGAGTGCGCCGCCGGCCGGGACGTCACCGCCGAGCTCGTGGAGCCGCTGCTCGCTCCGTTCGTCGGCCACCGGATGGCGAAGGCGGCGCTGGAGATGGCCGTCCTCGACGCACAGCTCCGCGGTACCGGCCGATCGCTCGCCTCGTACTTCGGGGCGACGCGGGCCTCGGTGCCGTCTGGTGTGTCGGTCGGGATACAGCCGTCACTCCCGGCTCTGCTCGACGTCGTCTCCGACTACCTCGCGCAGGGCTACGTGCGGATCAAGCTGAAGATCAGGCCCGGTTGGGACGTCGGCCCGGTGGAGGCGGTCCGCGAGCGGGTGGGTTCGCTCGTCGAGCTGCAGGTCGATGCCAACGCGTCCTACACCCTCGCGGATGCCCGGACCCTTCGGACGTTGGACGCGTTCGATCTGTTGCTGATCGAGCAGCCGCTCGCCGAGGACGACCTGCGCCAGCACGCCGAGTTGGCCCGGCTGATCAGCACGCCGATCTGCCTCGACGAATCCGTCGTGTCGGTTCGCGCGGCCGCGGACGCGATTGCGATGCGCGCCTGCCAGGTGATCAACATCAAGGCCGGGAGGGTGGGTGGCTACCTCGCCGCCCGACGGATGCACGACCTCTGCCGCGCCAACGGGATTCCGGTGTGGTGCGGGGGAATGCTCGAGACCGGTCTGGGACGTGCGGCGAACGTCGCACTGGCCGCACTGCCCGGATTCACCCTGACCGGGGACGTGTCCGCCTCCGATCGGTTCTTCACGAAGGACATCACCGAACCCTTCGTCCTCGACGACGGCCGGATCGACGTCCCGACCGGGCCCGGGCTGGGGGTGGAACCGATCCAGGACGCGCTGGACGAGTTCACCGTCGAAACGGAGTGGATTCAAGGCGCCTGACGGCTCGCCGTGCGCGCCACGACCGCCGCCCTCTGCCGCTTGTGAGCTTCGTCGGCGCCCTCACCGGCGCCGGCGCTGCTCAGGTCAGCGCGAGGATGCGTGGCCGCAGCCAGTCCACGGCGTTCTCCCGATCCGCGATCAGGTGTCTGGTCAGCAGCAGATGGTCCGGCGCGAGCACCCAGGCCCTCTTGGTCTGCACACCGACCACGGTGATCTTCAGGTCGAACGGCCGTGGCCGCCGCCCGAGCATGTCCGGGAGATCACGCACCAACGCGTTGAGGCCGATGGCCGGCGCCGACTGGGCGGCTCTCACCCGGGGATCGTCGTTCAGTCCGTCGGACCAGAGGCTCGCGTTGTAAAAGTGCCGCTGCATCAGCGCGCGCAGGTCCGGCACCTCTGACAACGCGACAAAAGCGGGTGGCCGAAAATCGTCGATGGCGCTCGTCCCGACCTCGAGCGCGTGCCTCCACCAGCGCGCCCACTGGCCGGCTGCGATCTCGAGATCGATGTCACGGCCGCCGAGCAGTCGCAGGCCGCCCGAACTCTGCACTTCGACGGGGCGGCGGGACCACACCGGCCAGACGTCGGCCGGTGGATCGAGGGGCGGGATCTGAGGTTCCGTCACCGGTTCGAGCCCTGCGACGTCGCGGACGTACAGCGCGATACGGAGCGCCTCCGGTTCCGCGATGGTGATCTTCCACCGCTGTGTTCCCGCGATGAACATTCACCCATGGTGCCAGCCGGGCCGTAACCGGTGCAGGGTCGGGCAGGCCCCTTCCGCCCTGTGACCGCCGTTCAGACCCAGATTTCGAGCGCGAATCCGAGCCCGAGCAGGACGGCGTAGACGAACTCCAACCGGCCGGTGGCGCCGAGTACCGGGATCAGCGCACCGCCCCGAGCGCCGCCGAGGACCTGTCGGACCGGCGGCACCGCCAGCGGCAGCGGCAGCAGCGCGAGGAAACACCACGGCGAGGTCACACCGACGGTCGCGGCGGCGACGAATGCTCCGGCGAGCATCAGGGCGAAAACCCGCCGGCTCAGCGGCTCACCGAGCAGGACTGCGAGGGTCCGTTTGCCGGCCGTGACGTCGGTGTGCACGTCACGCAGGTTGTTCGCCATCAGCAGCGCGCACGCCAACAGTCCGATTCCGATGGCCGCGATCAGCGCCCCGAGGGAGAGGTCCTCCGCCTGTACGTACGTCGTTCCCAGGACAGCAACCAGGCCGAAGAACACGAAAACGAAGATCTCGCCGAAGCCCGCGTAACCGTAAGGGCGCGGCCCGCCGGTGTAGAACCAGGCCGCCGCGACGGAGGCAACTCCGACAGGGATCAGCCACCAGGTCGTCAGGGCCGCGAGCACCAGTCCCGCGACGCCCGCAACGGCGAAACACCCGAAAGCGGCCAGCTTCACGGTGGAGGGTGTCGCGAGGCCGGAACCGACGAGCCGCAGCGGGCCGACCCGATCCGCGTCGGTGCCGCGAATGCCGTCCGAGTAGTCGTTCGAGTAGTTGACGCCGATTTGCAGCGCGAGCGATACGACAAGCGCAAGGCCGCCGCGCAACCAGGAGAAGCCACCGAGCGAGATCCCGGCGCCGGTGCCGACGAGCACGGGCGCGACCGCGGCCGGGAGTGTCCTGGGCCGGGCGGCCGAGAACCATTGCTGTGCAGTTGCCACGTGCAACGACCCTACTGTTCCGCAGCAGGTCCGCTGACAACGAGCGGAACGCCGGCCGCGACTGCCGCGGCCCGGTAGGCGGCCGCCAACGAGGCCGCGGTCTGGTGCGCGTTGAGTCCGCTGGGGTTGGGCAGCACCCAGAGCTCGGCGCCGGCGAGCGTCGACTCCTGCCGCCCCTGCTTGGCAGTGCGGTCGCCGAACGCCAGTCGGTAGGCCGAGACGCCGAGCACCGCCACGACTGCCGGTTCGTACCGCTGAACCAACGCGGTCAGCGGTCCGGCTGCCTGCCGGAGTTGATCGGCCGTGAGCTCGTCGGCCCTCGCGGTCGCGTACGGCACGAGGTTGCTGATCCCGATTCCTGCCCGCAGCAGTTCGTCCCGGTCGGCGGGCAGCAGGCCGCGGCTGGCATCGATCCGGTGGGCGGTAATGCCGGCGAGCTGCAGTGCCGGCCAGAACCGATTGCCGGGACGGGCGAAATGCGCATTCACCGCGGCCGTCCACAGACCCGGGTTGATCCCGACGAACAGCAGCTTCATGCCTGGACCGACGAGGTCGTCCACCTTGGCGCCGTGGAACGACTCCAGTTCCGCCCGGGTGAACCGGCGGGTCTGCCGTCCTGCCGCGGGCTTCCGTCCTTCGGCGGGCTTCCGTCCTTCGGCGGGCTTCCGTCCGCCGGCGGCCTGCGGTCCTGCGGCGGTATGCGGTCCTGCGGCGAGCTGCCGATCCGGACCGATGCCTGACCCCTCGAGGGCCGCCATCAGAACGCGGGGTCCTGCTGCTCAGGCGACGGCTCGACCGCGGGGCCGGGGCGGGTCAGAGGCGGTTCCTGGACACGAGGCGTGGGCTGCCGGGGCGCGAGTTCGCTGGCGTCGAGTTCCCGGGCGTCGAGCTCTGGTAGCGCGAGTTCGCGGGCGTCGAGCTCCCGGAGCGCGAGCTCGCGGGCGTCCAGCTCGCGGAGTGCCAGTTCGCGGACGGCCGACCGGTCGGGCTTGCCGGGCCCACGATGCGGCAGATGGTCGACGAGAACCAGGTGCTTCGGGGCGGCGGCCGGGCCCTGCGCGTAGACGGCGGCGGCCCGTAACGTCGCGAGGTCCGGCGTCATCCCGACTTCCGGCTGCACCACGGCGACGACGGCCGTGCCCCACTCGTCATCGGGCACACCGGTGATCATGACCTGGGCCACCCCGGCGACCCGGAACAGCACGGTTTCGATGACGGCCGGGTCCACCTTGACGCCCCCGGTGACGATGACGTCGTCGATCCGCCCGACGATCCTGAGGTGACCGGCATCGAACACCGCGAGGTCGTCGGTGACGAAGGTGCGGTTGATGTCGCCGGGCCGTTGCCAGAACGACGGGTGCCGCGGCATGTCCCGGTACCCCCGCGCCACCATCGGCCCGCTGATCGAAACCCTGCCCGGGCGGCCTTCGGCGGGGTGCGAACCGTCGGGCCGGATCCGGTCGGTGGGGCGTTCGTCGTGGTCGACACTGACTGCGACCTGATCGAGCGGCACCCCGTCGTACACGCACCCCCCGCAGGTTTCGCTCATCCCGTACGTGGTGATCACTGGAACGCCTGCCTGCCGGGCGTCGTCGACGAGCGCCCGCGGCGTCGCGGCACCGCCGACGAGCACGGCAGAGAAGGTGGCCAGCGCGGCGGTCGCTTCCGGATCGGCGAGTATGCGGTGCAGCTGGGTCGGCACGAGCGACACGAATCGACGGCCCGCGGGCATCGTCGACACCGTGCCGGTGAAGGCCTCGGTGGTGAACGGGCGGGCCGTGTCCATGATCGCCGGGGTGGTCCCTTCGGCGATCGCGCGCAGCAGCACCTGGAGTCCGGCGATGTGCTGTGCGGGCAACGTCAGCAGCCACGTGCCCGTCGGTTCGGGTGGGCGTCGAGGGCCGTTCGTCCGGTGCGGGTGTAGGCCGCCTGTGCAGGTCAGTGCACATCGGGTGGCGTCGGCGGACGCGACGAGCGCCGAGACCGGCAGCAGCGCGCCCTTCGGAGTCCCCGTCGACCCGGAGGTCGCGACGACCACCGCTGTGGGGTCGCTGGGGTCGTCCTCGATGTCCGCGAGGGCCGTCCCGCCGGCGAGTCCGGTGATCAGCCGACCGGTCTCGGCGGGCTGACCTGCCGGCACCGGCAGGATCGCATGTCCCTCACCGCGCAGTGCCGCCTGCAGCCGTGGCAACAGGTCGAACAGCTTCTCGCCGGTGGGGAACTCGAGCACTTCCAGGAGGCGGGGCATACCGGATCAGTACGCCCAGGGGTAGGGGCTGAAATCGGGGGAGCGCTTCTGCAGGAAGGAGTCTCGACCCTCGACCGCCTCGTCCGTGCCGTAGGCGAGCCGGGTCGCCTCGCCGGCGAACAATTGCTGGCCGACCATGCCGTCGTCGGTGAGATTGAACGCGTACTTCAGCATCCGCTGGGCCGTGGGCGACTTGCCGTTGATCTCCGCTGCCCACTGCAGCGCGACGGTCTCCAACTGCGCGTGCGGCACCACCTCGTTGACGGCCCCCATCGCGTGCATGTCGGCGGCGGTGTACTCGCGGCCGAGGAAAAAGATCTCCCGGGCGAACTTCTGCCCGACGAGCCGGCTGAGGTACGCCGATCCGTAACCACCGTCGAAGGATCCGACGTCGGCGTCGGTTTGCTTGAACCGCGCATGCTCCGCGCTCGCGAGGGTGAGGTCGCAGACGACGTGCAGCGAGTGCCCGCCGCCCGCCGCCCAACCGGGAACGACCGCGATGACGATCTTCGGCATGAAGCGGATCAGCCGCTGGACCTCGAGGATGTGCAGCCGTCCGGCGCGGGCAGGATCCACCGTGTCGGCGGTGTCGCCGTCCGCGTACTGGTAGCCCGAACGACCACGGATCCGCTGGTCCCCGCCGGAACAGAACGCCCAGCCACCGTCGCGGGGGCTCGGTCCGTTGCCGGTGAGCAGGACGCAGCCGACGCTGCCGGTCATCCGTGCGTGGTCGAGTGCGCGGTACAGCTCGTCGACCGTGTGCGGGCGGAACGCATTGCGCACGTCCGGCCGGTTGAATGCGATACGCACGGTTGGCAGATCGACGTCGGTGCCGGCAGCGCCGGGGCGCGGTCCGATGTGCCGGTGGTAGGTGATATCCGTGAAGTCGAAGCCATCCACCTCGCGCCAGCTGGTCGGGTCGAAGATCTCGCTGACGGGGGCTGCGCTCATGACGGTCACCTTACGAGCGGTCGCCCGGTCGTTCGATGACGGTGCACGCGAGAACGCGATCCCCGGCAGGCAGCTCACCGTTCACGGCGGGTCCCTGAGGCCCGTGCCGGCGAGCCAGGTCAGCGGCCGAAGAGGCCCTTGATGTGATGCGACGTGTTCCGCCGCGGGACCCGAGCCGGGTCGATCCACGCCGGCGGCAGGAACTCGGGTATGCCGTCGTCGGCGAATTGGATCTCCCAGTTCCCGCGGTGTACCTCACTGTGATGGTGCCGACACAACAGACAACCGTTGCGATAGCTGGTTTCTCCGTGGTCGGCCCAGAAGACCACATGGTGCGCGTCTGTCCAGGCCGGTGGTCGGTCGCAGCCCGGGAACGCGCATCCCTTGTCCCGCAGAACGAGTGCCCGGCGGATCGCGATCGGGAACAGCCGGCTCGCGGAGCCGACGTCCAGCACCTGGGAGGGCGAGCCGAGCACCGCGGGCACGATCATCGCGTCACACGCGAGTGTCCTCGCCTGCGCGCCGGTGATCGGGCCGCCGAAGTCCAGAAGCCCCATCCCGCCGGCACCGAGCGCGCGGTCGCCGCCGGGCGCTGCCCGAAGGTCGTCGAGCGTCATGGTGACCGTGATGTGCGGGCGTTCACTGCCCTGTGTCGGGGCGTCGCCGAGATCGAGATACCGCCTGAGGACCTCCAGCAGGGCATGCCCGCGGCGGGTGGCGGCCGGCCGCGGATCGGCGACACCGGCGTCGGGTCCGACCGGCGTGGACAGACCCCCGATCGCCTGGTTGACGATCTCCACCCCGAGGTCGTCCAGTTGGCCGGAGACCCTCGTCAGGCCGGTGTTCGCGTTGCGGGTGCCGAGGGAGAACTCGACGTGATCGGCGGGTGGGTCGTCATCGAAGTCCTGTCCCTCGTCGAGGGCGATGAGCACCGCTCGGGCGAACACCGCGAAGGGGGCGGGTTCGGTGATCCGGCCGTGGGCGACGAGTTGTTGCTGACACAGCAGCCGGGTCTCGTCGTCGACGCGGCCCGGCAGCTTGGCCATCGTCGTCACGATCGTTCGCGTCTGCTCGGCCCCGATCGCTCCCTCGTGTAGGGCGTCGGCGAGCAGTGGCAGCACAGGTGCGAGCTCTCCGCCGGACGGGATCTCCTGCGGAAGGACGGCAGCGGCGGTGCGGACCATCGACGCGGCGTCGCTGTGGGAGACGCCGAGGGTGTTGCGCAGCAGCGCTGCCGTCGATGCCGCGCCGTGCGTGCCGGCGAGGCGCCGGGTGTCGACTTCGCCTGCGAGGTGCACCTGTGCGGTGAAGACCAACCGGCCCAACGCTTCCAGGTCCCGCGCGAGCAACAGCAGGTCGGTGTCCGGCACCTTCCAGAACTCGGTGTCCCGCAGTTCCGTCAGCGCCTGCCGCGCGTCGCCGACAACCGCGACGGCGGCATCGAGAACGCTCACTTCGGACACGTTCGAACCGTAATCCGGGCCGTCGGCTGCCGACCGCAGCGGCGACACAATGTGGACAACCTCAGTCGCGCACGCTGGCCAGGCGGAATCCTCGGCCTCTGCCGAACGGGCGCCGGCACCTACTTGTGGGCCGGCGCCAGCAGCATGTCGGCGAGCGATCGCGAGAGCCACCGCTGGTAGTCGGCCATCCGCCAATGCCTGCGGCGGACAAGCATCTCCCAACTGGGCAGCCCGTTCATCATCCAGATGATGTCGCGCGCCTGCTCGGTCGTCATGCCATCCCGCAACGCGCCGAGCTCGGCCAATCGGCCGGCGATCCCGGTGGTACCGATGAGCCGTTCGGCGTCGGTGGTCTCGAGTAGTGCGACGAGGTCGGGGTCGCCGGCCGTGGCACCGGCGACGATGACCGCAAGGAGCGGCCCGAGGCGCTCGAACAGGGCGGTGCCGAGCGCGGTGTAGCTGTCCAGCAGCGCGCGGGGGTCGGTCAGCGCCATCATCCGCTGGACCTCCGGCCTCTGGGCGAGCGGCACGGGCGCGTCGTCGCCGACGAGGCGAACGTCGTACAGCCGCTTGAGCAGTTGTGCTTTCGAGCCGCACGAGTTGTACACGGTCTGTTTCGACACCGCGGCCGTCGCTGCGATCATCGCGAGAGTCGTTGCGGGATAACCATGCTCGAGGAACAGCTGTTCCGCTGCCGCGAGGATGCGACGCTCGGTGACGATCGCAGCCTCTTGGCGGAGGGGGCTCGAGTAGGACCGCGAGATATTCACTGGACTCCTGGTCAAATGGTTGTATCTTCAGTCTACTCAATCGGTCGGCCCGACCGGACGAACACATCCCCGACAGCCGAGAGGTGCCACGTGAGCACGTTCCTTTTCGCCAGCATTCCCGTCCCCGCGCATACCGCGAATCCGATGCCGTTCGCCGCCCGGTTGATCGAACGCGGACATCGCGTCCTCTGGTATTCCGGGTCGGCGTTTCATCGGCAACTCGCATCCATCGGGGCGGAGCCCCTGCCCTACGTCGCCGCGGAGGACTTCGGCGGCATGGATCTGACGGAGCACTGGCCGCAGTACCGGGACATGGCTCCGATCAAAGTCATTCGGCACGTGTTCGCGGAAGTCTTCGTCGGCCACGCCCCGCAGCGGGTCGCGGACATCCGCGGGATCCTCGCCGATACACACATCGACGCGATGCTCTGCGACGAATTGATGTTCGGCGTCGGCCTCGCAGGAGAGCTGGACTCCGTGCCGTGGGCGACCTTCGGGGACGGCCCGCTGCCGTTCGAGGAGCCCGACACGCCGCCCTTCGGGCCCGGGCTGCAGCCGATGCGCGGACCCATCGGTCGCATCCGCAACGCGCTGGTCCGAGCCGCCGGCCGACGGCTGATCTTCGCCGATGCCGATCGTGTGCACCGGGAGACCAGGGCGGCGTTGGGACTGCCTGCGCCGTCGAGGTTCGTCCTCGAAGAGATGTCGTCGCCGTTCCTGCACATGCAGGGCTGCACGCCCGGATTCGAGTACCCGCGCAAGGCGCTGCCCGAGCACGTGCACTGGGTTGGCGCCCTCCGTCCGGACCCGCCGGTGCACTGGGAGCCGCCGCCCTGGTGGCCCGAGGTGACGAGCACCTCGCGACCCGTCGTCGTGGTCAGCCAGGGGAGCATCCGTCCCGACCCCACCGAGTTGTTGGTGCCAAGCGTCAGGGCGCTGGCCGACGAGGATGTGCTCGTCGTGGTGACGACCGGTCAGGGCGATCCGAGTGGCCTGGTCGAAGCGTTGGGCGGGGCGCTGCCGCACAACGTCCGGGTCACCAGGTTCATCCCCTACGACCTGCTGCTGAGGCACGCGGCGGTCTTCGTCACCAACGGCGGGTACACCGGGGTGACCCTCGCACTGGCCAACGGTGTCCCGTTGGTGCAGGCCGGTACGACGGAGGAGAAGGCGGAGATCGCTGCCCGCATCCGCTACACCGGCGTGGGCGTGACCCTCGGTGCGTCACGGCCGACCGCCGAGGCCGTCCGGCGTGGCGTGCGAAAAGCGTTGGACAACAACAGCTACCGTGCCGCGGCCGGCGTGATCCGTACGGAGATGGCGGCGCACGACGCCGGCCGGGAGGGCGCCGATCTGCTCGAGCGGCTCGCGGCCACCCGCCGTCCGGTCCGGCGCAGCGAGCTCTCCGGGGCGATCACCGGTTGACCGCGTTCCGGCGGTCCGACTTCAGCACAGTTTGGCGATGACCGCCGTGGCGGGGTCTGCACAGCCGTCCCGCCGGTACGAACTGGACGTCGGTGAACGGACTTGCCGATCAGTGCCGTCAGTCGGACCGATCCCTCGCTGGCGCTGTGGCACGGGAACCCGACGGTCACGGAATGACAGTGATGGCCGCCCGCAGAGCGGGCAGGAGTGCTCACTCCGCCAGGCATCCGTTCACTGTCCGCAACCAGTATTTGGCGCGCGGACTGCAGCCGGGCCCTGATAGACAACCCGGCATGCAGATCGTGGTCACCGGCAGCGCCGGACATCTTGGCGAGGCGTTGATGAGCACCTTCACCGAGGCCGGTCACGAAGTGGTCGGGATCGACGTCCTGCCATCGCCGACGACCGAGATGCTGGGCTCCATCACCGACAGGTCCTTCGTCCGCGCCGCCCTGCGGGACGCGGATGCGGTTGTCCACGCGGCGACGTTGCACAAGCCACACGTCCGATCCCACCCGCGGCAGGCGTTCGTCGACGTCAACGTGACGGGAACGCTGGTCTTGCTCGAGGAATCGGTGACGGCGGGCGTGGGACGTTTCGTGTTCACCAGCACGACGAGCGCCTTCGGGCGTGCGCTGACCCCGGCGCCGGACGCGCCGGCCGTCTGGGTCGCCGAGGACCTGCACCCGTTGCCGCGCAACATCTACGGCGCGACCAAGGTGGCGGCCGAGGACCTGTGCGAACTGGTGCGCCGGGACCACGGTCTTCCCTGCGTCATCCTGCGCACCGCCCGGTTCTTTCCGGAACCGGACGACACCGCCGCCGTCCGCGACCGGTACTCGACGGCGAACGCGCAGCTGAACGAATTGCTGTACCGCAGGGTCGACATCGCTGACGTCGCGCGGGCACATCTGCTCGCGGTCGAGCGCGCCGACGCCGTCGGGTTCGGCCGGTTCATCGTCAATGCGACCACACCGTTCACAAGGGCGGACCTGTCGGACCTGCGGCGCGACGCGGCGTCCGTTGTTGGCAAACACTTCCCTGGGTTCGAGAAGGTCTATGCCGACCTGGGGTGGCGGATGTTCCCGGTGATCGACCGGGTGTACGACAACGCACGGGCACGAGCCGCGCTGGGCTGGGCGCCCCGGTACGACTTCGCGAGCGGACTCGAGCGGGTTGCTGCGGGGCTCGACCCGCGGAGCGCGTTGGCCGCTCGGATCGGTGAGAAGGGCTACCACCGGTCCTGACGGCGGCCGGGTTGGCGCGGTGGAGGATCCCGTGCGCCGGTCCTGACGGCGGCCGGGTTGGCGCTGCGGACGATTCGGTGCGCCGGTCCTGACGGCGGCCGGGTTGGCGCGGGGGACGATTCGGTGCGCTGGTCCTGACGCGTTCGTGTCGTGACGGGCGTTCGTGACAAGCGTTCGTCACAGGGCATTCGCGACCGAGCGTTCGCCACGGGGCATTCGTCAAGAGCCGGTGGCCGCTCCGGGACGGCCCCGACGGCATTGTCAGGACCGCCGCGGCGGACTCTACCGTGGAGCGAGGTAACCGCCGGCCGCTCTCGCGTCCCGAGGAGCGACGGGTTACAGGGCGTGCGGGCGCCGGGGTCAACGTCACCGATGGATAAGCCAGCCCGAGCCGGGCGGAAAGGACGGGCGGAAAGGACGGGCGGAAAGGACGGGCGGGGAAGGATGGGCAGGTGCCCGCCGACACCGACCCGATCGATCCGATCGACCCGTCCGCATCGCCGCACCCTGACGATCTCCGGGCGCTGCTCGCGACCGCCGCCGTTTTCGCGCTGCCGATGGTCGAGCGATTCCGCGGGATCACCGTGCGGGAGGGGGTGCTGCTGCACGGGCCGGCCAGGTGGGCCGAGTTCGCACCCTTCCGCGACTATGACGACCGGCAGTGCGTGCCGTGGCTCCGCGCCGCGATCGAGTCGGCGACGCTGCCCTGGCCGGAGCCGGTACGCAGCGGGGTGGAGGTCAACACGACCGTCCCGGTGGTGGGTGCCGACCGTGCCGCGGAGTTGGTGCTGGCCTCCGGGTGCCGGACCGCGAAGGTGAAGGTCGCCGATCCGGGGGTCGACCTCGCTGCCGACGTCGAGCGGGTCGCCGCGGTGCGCGAGGCCCTCGGCCCGACCGGACGCATTCGGGTCGACGCGAACGCGGCCTGGACGGTGCATGAAGCTGTGCCGGCCATCGAGGCACTGGACGCCGCCGCAGGCGGCCTGGAGTACGCGGAACAACCCTGCCGGACCGTTCCGGAGCTCGCCGAGGTGCGGCGCCGTGTGCAGGTGCGGATCGCCGCTGACGAGTCCATCCGGCACGCCGCCGATCCGGCCAAGGTGGCGCTGGCCGGCGCGGCGGACGTGGCGATCATCAAGGTCGCACCGCTCGGCGGGGTTCGCGCGGCGCTCCGGATCGCCCGGGCGGCGGGCCTGCCGGTCGTCGTCTCGTCGGCGGTGGACAGTTCGGTCGGGTTGGCCGCGGGACTCGCGCTCGCAGCCGCGTTGCCGGATCTGCCCTACGCCTGCGGACTGGGCACAGCGGATCTGCTGTCGGTCGACGTGACGTCCGCGACCCTGGCGCCGGTCGGCGGGATGTTGGCGGTGCGCCGGGCATCCCCCGATCCCGACCGGCTCAACGCCGTTGCCGCCGACACCACTGCCACCCGGTATTGGCTGGACAGGCTCAGCAGGGTCGCGGCGCTGCTGGACACGAAAGACCGCCCGGCCACGGACGTTGACGGCTGATCCCACTCCGAGCGGCCGTGCGACGCAAACCACCTGCGACACCGGATTCGGTAGGGACTTTGGACTCTGGCCCGGCCGATTAGCCGCGCACATGATCGCATCATGGTCGAGACATCCACCCCAGTCAGCACCCTGACCGAAGCCGAGAGCTGGGCCCTCCTGAACTCCACCGAGTTCGGCCGCCTCGCACTCAGCGTCGCCAATCAGCCAGAGATCTTCCCCATCAATTACGCCGTGCAGAACGGCACTCTCGTGTTCAGGACAGCGCAGGGGACCAAGCTCGCCGCGCTGACGATCAACGAGTCGGTGGCCTTGGAGATCGACGGTTATGACGGCAACGGCGGGTGGAGCGTCGTCGTCAAGGGGCAGGCGCACGCCGCCGAATGGGGTGACGACTTCGACGACGCCCAGGTTTCCGGACTCCGTCCCTGGGTGGCCACGATCAAGCCGGTGTTCGTCCGGGTGATACCCGCGGAGGTCACCGGTCGGCAGTTCATGTTCGGGCCGCCGCCCGACGAACTCTGAACCCTGCCAAGTCTTGGAACCGACCCGGGTCCTGAAACCGACGACCTTTGACAAGGCCGGGTCTAAGAGCCGACGGGCTCAGGCCTGCCGGGTCATGAAACCGACGGGCGCCTGAAACGACGCGCGCCTGAAACCGCCTGAAACCGACGGGCGCCTGAAACCGACGGGCGTCTGCAACCGACGGGCGTCTTAAACCCGCCGAGTAACGCGACCTGCCGGCACAGGGCCGACCGACAGCGACAATGGCGGGCGTGAACCCGTCGACGGCATTGGCCAGTGTCCTGGTGGACGAGATGGTGGCCGGTGGGGTCACCGACATCGTGCTCGCCCCGGGGTCGCGCAACGCTCCGCTGTCCATGGCAGTGCACGCCGCCGACGCTGCGGGCCGGGTGCGGCTGCACGTCCGGATCGACGAGCGGACCGCGGGTTTCCTGGCTTTGGGGTTGGCCCGCGGGTCGGGCCGGCCGGTCGCCGTCATCACCACCTCCGGTACCGCGGTGGGCAATCTGCACCCGGCGGTTCTCGAGGCCCATCACGGCGCGGTGCCGCTGCTGGTGGTCTCCGCCGACCGTCCGCCGGAACTCCGTGACGTCGGAGCGAACCAGGTTGTCGACCAACGCACCCTGTTCGGTCGGGCGCTCCGGTTCTTCCATGAGTTCGGTGTGGCGCAGCGCGTCCCCGGGCAGAACGCCGGCTGGCGGGCGATGGTCTGCCGCGCCCTTGCGTCGGCAGCCGGGGCCGGCGGACTCGCCGGGCCGGTGCACTTGAACGTCGCCCTTGCCGACCCGCTGATGCCCGATCCCGCGCTGATGCCCGATGCCGCGCAGACGGCTGGTGCCGCGCGACCAGCCGGCGCGGCGCGGACAGCCGGCGCGGCGCGAACAGTCGGCGGGACACGGACAGCCGGCGCGGCGCGGGTCGCGGGTGTCCAGCTCGAGGACTGGCCGGAGTCGTTGGCCGGCCGGGACGGCCCGTGGACCACGGTCACCGGCGCGGACCCCGCGCTCGGGCCAGCCGTGCCGGCGACCGAGCCGGGTGAACGCGTGCTGTTCCTGGCCGATCTGACGCATCCATGGGCGGGAACCGTCGCCCGCACGGGTCACCTGGTGATCTCCGAGGCCGGCGGTGCCGCCGGCTCCGCGGTGCTCGGCGCCGGTCTGCACCTGCTGTCCGCCGGTGATTGGCTCGAGCAGGAGCGCCCGGACCGGGTGATCGTGCTCGGCCGGCCGACCCTGTTCCGCCCGGTACAGCGGCTGCTCGCCGATCGGCGGGTGACCGTTGACGTGATCGCCCATCCGGCGAGCTATGCGGACCCCTCCGGTGCGGCGAGGTGCGTCGCGGCGGGCTGGCCCGATCTGCGCGGCGCTGCCGATCAGGACTGGTCCGCCCGGTGGCGCGGAGCCGATGCCGCAGCAGGCCGCGCCGTCCAGAAGGTGATCGACGAGCTGGACATCAACGCCTCGCCCCGGTTGGCCCGCGATCTCGTCCGGGCGTTGCCTCCGCGCGCGACGCTGCTGCTCGGCTCGTCACAGTCGCCCCGAGATGTTGCCCTGACGGCCGCCCCGAGGGACGGTCTGCGGGTGCTGGCCAACCGCGGCGTCGCGGGTATCGACGGCACCGTCTCGACGGCGGTCGGGGTGGCTCTCGCCGCTCATCCGGAGGACTGGCCGACGGTCGCGTTGATCGGCGATCTCACCGCTTTACACGACATCACAGGCCTGATCATCGGTCCGCACGAGCCGCGGCCGGACCTCGTCATCGTGGTGAGCAACAACGACGGGGGCGCCATCTTCTCCACCCTCGAGCCGGGGGAGCCCCGTCACGCACGGGCGTTCGAGCGGGTCTTCGGAACACCGCACGGCGCGATGATCGGCGGCCTGGCGGAGGGTGCCGGCGCCGAGCACGTTCTGGTCTCCACGGCCGACGAACTGCCCGACGCCGTCGCCGATCCGGGCGGCATCCGGGTGGTGGAAGTACCGACGTCGCGCACCGACCTCGAGTCCACGTTGAATCGGATGACGCAGGCGGTCCGCGACGCGCTCTGAGGCGCGTCAGAGCAGCAGCGCGCGCAGCGTCCGGGCGAGCCACGCGCGGTACTGCGCCGGCGTCCAGCCCGCTTCGTGCACCAGCCTGAGGTAGTGCGGGGCGGCCAGCACGAACCACAACTCGTCACCGACCTCGTCGATGGGCCGGCCGGAACTCAAACCCCCGAGGGAGGCGATCAGGGCGACCCCGGTCCTGGTATCCGTTCTGGCCCGTTCGCCGAGTTCCCGGCGCACCGTCGCGATGCGCGGGTCCGACAGTGCCGCGGCCTCGAACGCGGCGGCGAGCGCGGCGCTCCGCGCATTGGCCGGGACCATGAAGTCGACGAGCGCATCCACGAGGGCGACCGGGTCGGTCTGCTCGACGACATGACGGAAGGACTCCCGCTCCAGCAGGGACGTCCGCCCCTCGTCCCCGGTGAAGGCTTGTTCGTACGCAGCGAGAAGCAGGTCGGCCTTGGGCCCGCTCTGTTGCACGGTTTCGACGGACAGCCCCGCCCGTGCAGCGATGGCCTTGAGCGAGGTTCCGGCGTAACCGTTGTCGGCGAAGCACTCACCGGCGGCGGCGAGTAGTCGGCGACGGGTCGCGGCAGCCTGCTCGGCACGAACAGGGGACCGGTAGGCGCGCTTGGCGTGCAAAACAGGTTGCTCAACATTCATTGCGTTGGCACCGTATCAAAATCGCGTGGCCCGCTTCCTGATCAGAGTCAACCTGCCCCTCACCCCGCTGGAGTTTGCTGCAATGAGTTCGTTCCTGCTGTGCGCGACACCCGTCTACGGTCACGTCGCACCGATGATCACCATCGGCCGTCATCTCGTCGATGCCGGCCACCATGTCCGCATGCTCACCGGCAGCCGCTTTGCCGGTGCCGTCACCGCTGCCGGTATGGAGCACCTCGCGCTTCCGGAGGCGGCCGATTACGACGACCGCGACGTCGCAGGCGCCTTTCCCGGCGGCGAGGAAATGACCGGTGTCCGCCGGATTCGTTTCGACGTCGAGAACAACTTCGTCGCCGTGATGCCGCACCAGTACCTGGGAATCCGGTCGGCGCTGTCGCGGGGGCCGGTGGACGCGGTATTGAGTGAGACGGCCTTCACCGGAGTCCTGCCGCTGCTGCTCGAGGAGGACGGGACACGGCCGCCGGTGCTGATCTGCGGCGTGCTCCCGCTCCCGCTGTCCAGCCGCGACACCGCGCCGTTCGGGCTCGGTCTGCCACCGTCAACAAGCGTGATCGGCCGGCTCCGCAACCGTTCGCTGAACAAGCTGGTGTCCCGGGGGATCTTCGGGCGCGCCCAGCGGCTCGCCCAGGGTCACCTGCGCGACCTCGGCGTCGCAGCGCTGCCGTGCTTCGTCCTGGACTTCAGTTGCCTTTCCGACCGGATCCTGCAGCTGACGGGCCCTGGCTTCGAGTACCCACGGAGCGACCTGAGGACGGGCGTCGACTTCGTCGGTGCCGTGCTACCGGCCCTCGATGCGTTCGACGCCCCGTCCTGGTGGGGCGAACTGGACGGTCGTCGACCGGTCGTCCATGTCACCCAGGGGACGATCGCCAACGACGACCCGGGGGCGCTCCTGCTGCCGACGATCCGGGCGCTCGCCGGCGACGACGTTCTCGTCATCGCCACCACGGGGGACGAGGCGACCGCCCACGCACTCCGCCAAGACCTGCCGAGCAACGCGAGGGTGGAAGCCTTCTTGCCGTACGACCGGCTGCTGCCGAAGGTCGACGTGATGGTGACGAACGGCGGTTACGGCGGCGTCCAGTTCGCGCTCTCCAACGGTGTCCCGCTGGTCGTCGCCGGCGACACCGAGGACAAGCCGGAGATCGCCGCCCGGGTGGCCTGGTCGCGCGCCGGGATCAACCTTCGTACCGGCCGACCGACCCCCGAGGCCGTCGCCGGCGCGGTTCATCGGATTCTGGGCGAGCCCGGATTCCGGTCGGCGGCCGAGCGGCTGCGTGACGAGCTCGCCGCTCGCGATCCGCTGGCGGCGATCACGAGCGCACTCGAGAACGCTGCGGCTGCCCGGAGTTCAGCCGCGAGCAGCGGACCGGACGTCGCCGTCGTTCGCTGAGCCGGCCGGGCAGGGCCCGGGGCTCAGCACAGTGGAATCGGCACAGTGGAATCAGCACAGCGGAGACACCACCAGATGGGGGACGTCAGCCGGCGGACGAGATGTAGCCCATCAGCTGCTGCTGTTCGGTCTCCAGCTCGTCGACCCGGATCTTGACGATGTCGCCGATGGACACGATGCCGGCGAGGACGCCATCTGCAACGACCGGCAGATGGCGGAATCGCCGCTGTGTCATCGTCGTTGCCAGTGAACGGATCTCGTCGGTCGGCGAGCACGTCTGCACTTCGGCGGTCATCACCGTCCGGACCGGCACCGTCAGGATCTCCACCCCGACGCTGTCCAGGCCGTGGACGATGTCGCGCTCGCTGATGATGCCGTCGATGGTCCGCCCGTCCTTGGTGACAACCAGTGCTCCGACCCGATGCCCGGTCAGCGCGCTGATCGCCGCACCGACGGTGGCCTCCGGATCAATGGTCGCGACGGCGTCGCCTTTGGTCGCGAGAACGTCTTTGACGCGCATGGCACCCCTCCCACCACGCCGGGTTCGCCGGACCGCGGACACCGTCAGGCGCCGACGTGCACATCGAAGGATAGTCCGGTCCATCTCGACTGAGCGGGATCTGCGCTGTTTGTTCGGATCGGATTGGACAACGAGCAGTCAGTCGGCGCGGAAATGCGGTATAGGTCAATGGCCGGAGGCTGTCTCTGGTGTAAATGAAACCTCTCGACGGAGATGTGCCGACAGACTCGTCCTTCTTTTCCGGGTCGAGTCCGTCAGGGGGTCGCTCGAGAATGGCGACGGCCTGTCGGTTCGTGGCTCGGGGAGAACGCCGAATCAATTCCCGAAATGACAAATAAAGGTCAAGTCGGCAGCGTTGGTGCGCTGGGCGCAACCCAGTGCTGCGTCCCAGTTCAGGCGCAGATCCGCGGGCGGGACCGTTATCGAGACGGGCGAGGTCCGCATTTGTCACGCCGATCTAGGAGTGATCTGGCACTCACTGAGAAACTCATTCGAGCCACTGTGCACCAGTGGGTGAAATACCATCTTCGTCAAATGGGAAAATGTCACTCGCGCGTAGCGTCAGGGTGACGAAAGAAGGTATTCCCATGAGGTCGAGAATTGTTGCCCTTGTGATGTTGGCGGGACTGACGCTGGCCGGTTGTGCCGCTCAGCCGGCGCCGGTGACGGGCGTCGGGCAACCCGCACAGGGCGCATCGAACGTGACCGCAGCAGCCAGCAGCGAACAGTCGGACGCCGTGCAAACCGTCGTCTCATCGGCTCCACCGACGGTGACGGTGACGGCCGCTCCTCCGGTGACGGTCACGGCCCAACCCCCGGTGACCGCGCAACCCCCGGTGACTGTGGTGGCACCCGCGCCGCGGACCGTGACGGCTCCCGCCCCGGATGTGGTCGTCGTCCCGGCACCGAATCCGTATCCCGGCTATTACTACGCAGGGGTGAGCGCCCTGCCGTCGGGGCTGTACTGCAAGGACCTGAAGGCGCTCGGGTACAACTGGGCCGACGCAACCGAGTACTGGCTGATGTGGGGCGCTCCGGACAACATGGATGCCGACCTGAACGGTATTCCGTGCGAGACCGTCTACTAACCTTTCGCCCTGGTCTGGGTGTCAGACCCGCGACTCGAGCGCGTCCCTGATCGGGATCATCTTGATCTGCGCCTCGCGTGCCTCGATCTCCGGCTGCGAATCGGCGACGATCCCGCAGCCGGCCATCAACCGCACGCTCCGGCCGTAGATCTGGGCGCAACGCAGCGCGATGGCGAACTCGCCGTCACCGCGGCTGTCCATCCATCCGACGGGTGCCGCATACCGGCCCCGGCTCATCGGCTCGAGTTCCCGGATGACCTGTCGCGCAACGGCTGTCGGGCTGCCGCCGACCGCCGCGGTGGGGTGCAAGCGGGCCGCGAGATCCAGCGCGGTCGGGGCTCGCTGGTCGAGCCGGCCGACGATGTCGGTGGACAGGTGCGTGAGGTTGGCGAGCTCGAGCGGTACCGGGCTGGCCGGTACGTCGAGCTCCTCGGTGGCCAGAGCGAGGATGTCCGCGACGGACCGCACGGCGTACGCGTGTTCGGCGATGTCCTTCGCGCTGCCGAGAAGTCCCGCTGACACGGCGTCGCCGCTGTGTTCCTTCCAGGCGGTACCCGCGAGCACCCGCGACGCGACGAACGCGCCGCTGCGGCGGATGAGCAGTTCCGGGCTCGCGCCGACGAGTCCGTCGACAGCGAAGGTCCAGCAGTCCGGGTAGGCGTCCGCGAGCCGGCGGAGCAGGAAGCGCTCGTCGACCGGGCGGGTCGTGGTGGCCTCGAGATCGTGCGCGAGCACAACCTTCTGCAACTCACCGGCCCGGATCCGGGCGGTGGCCGCGCTGACCGCGGAGGTGAATCCGGCGACCGAGAGGTCGGCGTCGGCGTAGCTGACCCGGCCGGGGGCGCGCACCGCGGCGGGGCGCCCTGTCCCGAGCCCGGTCACGAGCCCTGTCCCGAGCGCCGGCCCGATGGTGGTCCTGAAGGTGATCTCGCCGTCCCTGCCGAGCACCGTGCTCGGGACGACGGCGACCGAGACGTCGTCGTCGTCGAATCCGAGCGAGACGAAGGCAATCGGCCCACTGCCGCGAACCCCGACGGAATCCTCGATCCGCAGACCTGCGCAGACCTCTGCGAACCAGTCCTGGATCTGTTGCGCGGCGTCCGGACCGGTGGTGGTGAAACGCTGGTACTCGCCCCACCCGACGAAGCCCGTCCCGCCGTGCACGAAGCACAGCGTGCCGTTCGGCCGGGGGAGCGCATCGATCAGTTCGGTGTCCGGATCGACCGATTCGGAGACCGCATTCAGCGCCAGACGAGTGGTCGGCACGGCAGTCACGAGCGCCAAGGGTAGTCGTCCGGCCCGCCCGGCCCGCCCGGTCCTCGCGTGATGATCGCAACGTCCGCCGATTCCCGACAGCTCCGCGCAGGTGGATGGGCCCAGCAGCGGCCATAGACTTTGCCGGTGACGGCCGAGGCGCACTCCGCAGCCGGCCCCGTACCGGGCGGTTCCTCGACGCGGGCCGACGAAGGCAGGCGCGGCCGCCTCGGATGGCGTTGGGCGGCCCGCGGCGTGCTGCTCGCGGCCGTCGCCGTCACGGTCATGATGATCGCCCTCGCGATCGCGATGCGGGCGAACGACAACGCGATCGACGACCATCTCGGCAGCGCGACGGCCACCGTGCTGTCGGTCTCGCCGCTGCGGACCGGGATCGAGTTCGTCGACGCGACCGGCGCGACGATCCGGCCGGAGGGCGGCGTTCTGTATCCCGGCCTGCTCTCGCTGGGCCAGCAGTTCGTCGTCGAGTACTCCCAGCAGGACCCGCAGATCGCCCGGGTGGCCGGCCGGACTGCCGCGGTCGGCACGCTGTCGATCGGCCTTGTCACCGTCGTCACCTGGCTGGTCGCCGTGCCGGTGATCTGGTGGCTGATCCGGCGCGCCCGGCTGCCGCTGTTCGGAACCGCCCGGGGTCCAGGGCATGCCGCGAACCCACCATCGCAAGGTCCGGCGGAGCAGTCGCCCCGGTCGCCGTGACGGCCCTGGGATCAGGAGCGACGGAGGTCACTGCGGTGGCACGACGGGGCCCGTTGCTCGGTAGGCTGCCACCTCATGGGCTGGGGTGAAGTGCGATGAGCAGGGCGGGTCTGGAGAAGGAACCACGACAGGTCGCCGCCATGTTCGATGCGGTCGCCGAACGGTACGACCGCACCAACACCATTCTTTCCGGCGCGCAGGACGGCCGGTGGCGTCGGCACACCGTCCGCGCACTGCAGTTGCTGCCGGGTCAGAAGGTCCTCGACGTCGCCGCCGGGACCGGCGTGTCGACCCGGGCGCTGGCCGGGACCGGGGCGTGGTGTGTGGCCACCGACTTCTCGGTCGGGATGCTGTCCGCGGCGAAGCCCGAGTTCCGGTTGCCCAGGGTGGCCGGCGACGCGCTGCACCTGCCCTTCGCCGACCACTCCTTCGACGCCGTGACGATCTCGTTCGGCCTGCGCAACGTGGAGGATCCGGCCGCCGCGCTCCGCGAGTTCGCGCGGGTGACCAGGCCAGACGGTCAGCTGCTGGTCTGCGAGTTCTCCCGTCCGCGGCCGGCGCCGATCCGCTGGGTCTACCGGTGGTACCTGCGGAACGTGCTGCCGAAGTTGGCCCGCCGGGTGTCGTCGAACCCCGAGGCCTACACCTACCTGCAGGAGACCATCGACGCCTGGCCGGACCAGCCCTCGCTGGCCAGGGTGATCGCGAGATCCGGCTGGACTGACGTGGTCTGGCGCAACATGACGTTCGGCGTCGTCGCGCTGCACCACGCCGTGCGCAGGCCCGACTGACCGGTGACCGGCGAGCCGGCCCGGCGGCGCGCGGTCTGCGGACGACCCGCGCCGTGCGCACCGGATGGCGCATCAGCGTGGCGTTCGGCGCCCTTGGTGTACGAGGTTCGCGACGAGTCCTACACTGAGGGCGAAGTGCGCTCGTGAACGTTTTCACAAACTCGCTTGCCTGCCGTAAGGACCGCGTCGCAGCCCTTCCAGGCCCGACTCCCAACGGTGTGCAGAGAGGTCGCGATGAGCCTGTCGAACGCGGTGAGTGACTCGGACCGGACGGCGGATGTGATCGTCGTCGGTGCCGGCCCTGCCGGGTCCACCGTCGCGACGTATCTCGCCCGCTCCGGCGTCGACGTGCTGCTGCTGGAGAAGTCGACCTTTCCCCGCGACAAGGTGTGCGGCGACGGTCTGACCCCGCGCGGCGTCAAGCAGGTGCTCGCCCTGGGTGTCGATGTCTCCGGACCGGACTGGATCAAGAACAAGGGCCTGCGTGTCGTCGGCGGTGGCACCAGCCTCGAACTGCCCTGGCCGGTCCTGCAGGACTTTCCAGACTTCGGCGTGGTCCGCCCGCGCCGTGATTTCGACGAGATGCTCGCCACCCTCGCGGTCAAAGCCGGCGCCCGGATGCGGGTGGCCACCACCGTCACCGGGCCCGTCCGCGACGAACGCACCGGCCGGATCACCGGCGTGCTGGCGAAGACGCAGGACGGCCCGACGGAGTTCACCGCGCCGCTGGTCCTGGCCTGCGATGGCGTGTCGGCGCGCGTCGCCCTGGGCATGGGCATCAACAAGCGCGACGACCGGCCGCTCGGGGTGGCCGTCCGGCGCTACTACAAGAGCCCGAGCCGGACGAACGACGACTACCTCGAATCGCACCTCGAGCTGTGGGATCGCTCCGACCCGGCGAAGGCCAAGCTGTTGCCCGGTTACGGCTGGATCTTCGGCTTGGGCGACGGCACTGTGAACGTCGGTCTCGGCATGCTCAACTCGTCCAAGGCGTTCGGCAAGACGGACTACCGCGCTCTGCTGCGGACCTGGCTCGACGGCACCCCGGAGGAGTGGGGCCTGCGCGAGGAGAACGCCCTCGGACCGATCGGCGGCGCGGGCCTGCCGATGGGCTTCAACCGCACGCCGCACTACGCGGACGGGCTGCTGCTCGTCGGTGACGCGGGCGGTGCGGTCAACCCGTTCAACGGCGAGGGCATCGCCTATGCGATGGAGTCGGCGGCACTCGCCGCCGAGTCCGTCCTGCAGGCGCTCGGCCGGCCGGATGGACCCAGCCGGGAAGCG
The DNA here is from genome assembly GCF_052976845.2 of Nakamurella sp. GG22. NCBI lineage: Bacteria > Bacillati > Actinomycetota > Actinomycetes > Nakamurellales > Nakamurellaceae > Nakamurella > Nakamurella sp. GG22. The sequence continues at coordinate 97,713 of NZ_JBRIIO020000024.1, forward strand.
GCGCTGCACGGGTACGAGACGGCCATGAAGGACCATTTGGGCGCTTACTACCGCCTTGGCGGTATCTTCTCCACGCTGATCGGGAAGCCGGCAGTGATGAAGACGGCAACCCGATTGGGGCTGCCGCGCAAGGATCTGATGTACCTGGTGCTCAAATTGCTCGCCGGGTTGTACGACAGCCGGGACGGCGACTGGGCCGATCGCATCGTGCGGTCGCTGACCAGGATGGCGCCCAGTGTCTAGCGTGTGTTCGTGCCGGCGTCCGACTAGCCCGGGGAGGGCTCTGCCGTGCTGAGTGCTTATCTGCCGATCATCATCCTGTTGATCCTGGTGACCGGGTTCTCCTTGACGATGGTCACCGTGGTCAGCGACAAGCTCGGCCCGCACCGTTACAACCGGGCAAAGCTCGACGCGTACGAATGCGGCATCGAGCCGACCCCACTTCCGGCAGGCACCGCCGGCCGATTCCCGATCAAGTTCTATCTGACCGCAATGCTGTTCATCGTCTTCGACATCGAGATCGTCTTCCTCTACCCGTGGGCGCAGTCGGCCGTCCAGCTGGGAGTGCTCGGCCTGGTGGAGATCCTGCTGTTCATCGTCACCGTCGGTGTCGTGTACACCTACGCCTGGCGCCGCGGCGGGCTCGACTGGGACTGACGACACGCGCGCTGATCAAGACGCGGACCGTCCCCTGTGCTGAACTGACCGACGGTGGCACGGATCGGCGGCCCCGCAAGCGCACTACGCAACACCGGCACGCACCACAGGCACCACCAGCACCACGTAGGCGGCATCACAAGTGTCCATCCGTATCCGCTCATCAGGCGAAGAAGGGAGCAGTGCTCATGGGCCTGGAAGAAAAACTTCCTAGCGGTGTGCTGTTGACCAGCGTCGAGAAATTGGTCAACTGGACCCGCAAGGCATCGCTGTTCCCGGCCACCTTCGGCCTGGCCTGTTGTGCGATCGAGATGATGACGACCGGTGCTCCCCGGTACGACCTGGGCAGGTTCGGCATGGAGGTCTTCCGGGCCTCCCCGCGACAAGCCGACCTGATGATCGTCGCGGGCCGGGTGAGCCAAAAGATGGCCCCCGTCCTGCGGCAGATCTACGACCAGATGGCCGAGCCCAAGTGGGTGCTGTCGATGGGCGTCTGTGCCTCATCGGGCGGCATGTTCAACAACTACGCGATCGTCCAGGGCGTGGATCACATCGTCCCGGTGGACATGTACCTGCCCGGCTGCCCGCCGCGCCCCGAGATGCTCATCGACGCGATCCTCAAACTGCACGCGAAGATCATGGACGAGCCGCTGGGCGCCAAGCGGGCGGCCGAGAAGCTCGGCCAGCGCACCGATCTGGTGGCATCCTCGGTCCGCTACGGCAAACTGCCGGCCCCGGTCGGCACCCCGCAGGTGAACATCGACGCACTGGCCGCCAAGGAGATCGGTGCGGGGCGGTCATGACCGAACCGCGCAACACCGGACCCCGCGACCAGAACTCCCCCGAACCGCAGGCAGAGAAGTCGCCGCCGAGCCGGCCTGAGCAGGACTCACCGGCCGCGTCCGGCGGCGTGGGACGCACGTCGACAGGCGGCAACGATTCCGCGGAGGGTGGCACCACCGCCGCCGGCGGCCACAGCTCGGTCGACACCCCGGGTGAGAAGGCGACCGGCACCACGGACGACGCGTCCGCGAAGGGCACCGACTCGACAGCCGTTGCCGAGCAGGGACTGCAGGACCCGAGCTCACCCGCCGGACTGTCCGGGCGGACCGGGATGTCCGGGGCGCCGGTGGGCGTGCCCGCGACCGGCGTCGAGCGCACTGGCATGTTCGGTGTGCACGGGTCCGGCGACACCTCGGGTTTCGGGCTGCTGGTCCGGCAGCCGTACACGCCTGTGCCGGCGGAGCGGCCCTACGGCGCCTACTTCGATGAGGTCGCGGACGCGCTGCTCGCGGCGATGGCCAAGCGGTCGATCCCACCGCAGGCCCTGTTGCAGACAACGGTCGCCAACGGCGAGATCACCTTCTACGTCGCCCGCGACCACCTCACCGCCCTGCTCTGGGCGGTCCGTGACGACGAGTCGCTGCGCTTCGAACTGGCCTCGTCGATCTCCGGCGTCGACTACGGCGAGAACGTCGCCCGCCGGCTGCATGTCGTGTACGAACTGACGTCGATGACGTACCGCCGGCACATCCGGCTCGAGGTGGCCGTCGATGTCACCGACGCCAACGTGCCGAGCGCGGTCGGCATCTACCCGACGGCCGATTGGCAGGAGCGGGAGATCTGGGACATGTTCGGCATCAACTTTCCCGGTCATCCCGGCCTCACCAGGATCCTGATGCCGGACGACTGGCTCGGGCATCCGCAGCGCAAGGACTACCCGCTCGGCGGGATCCCGGTGGAGTACAAGGGTGCCGAGATTCCTTCGCCGGACCACCGGAGGACGTACTCATGACCGAGAACGACGGCCGGGCAACCGGTTCGGCGACCTTCGCCGAGGACTACCTCGACACCGATCTGCAGGACTCGGCGACCCGCCGGCGCAGCGACGAGAACCTCCGCAGGGCAAGGGGAACCGACACCACCGAGGGTCGGATGTTCACCGTCACCGGTGGCGACTGGGACGAACTGCTCGCGACGACCGAGTTCGAGAACGACGAACGCATCATCATCAACATGGGCCCGCAGCACCCGTCGACGCACGGCGTGCTGCGGCTGATCCTCGAGCTCGAGGGTGAGACCGTCGTCCAGGCGCGGTCCGTCATCGGCTATCTGCACACCGGTATCGAGAAGTCCTGCGAGTACCGGACCTGGACGCAGGGTGTCACGTTCGTCACCCGCGCCGACTACCTCTCGCCCGCGTTCAACGAGCAGGCGTACTGCATGGCCGTCGAGAAGCTGCTCGGCATCGAGGTTCCGGTCCGCGCCCAGGTGATCAGGGTGCTGCTGATGGAGCTGACCCGGATCTCCTCGCACCTGGTGGCGCTGGCCACCGGCGGCATGGAACTCGGCGCGCTGACCGGTATGACGGCCGGCTTCCGGGAGCGCGAGGAAGCGCTGCACCTGATGGAGTTCCTCACCGGGCTCCGGATGAACATGGCGTTCATCCGGCCGGGCGGGGTCGCGCAGGAATTGCCGGAAGGCTCGATCGACCGGATCAACCAGTTCATCAAGGTCATGGAGTCACGGCTCCCCGAGTACGACAAACTGCTCTCCGGGCAACCGATCTGGAAAGCGCGGATGGTTGGGGTGGGGATCCTGCCACTCGAGGCATGCATGCAGCTCGGCGTCACCGGACCGATCCTGCGGTCGGCCGGTCTGCCCTGGGACCTGCGAAAGGTCATGCCGTACAGCGGCTACGAGGACTACGAGTTCGAGGT
>NZ_JBRIIO020000025.1:0-98827 GCF_052976845.2 Nakamurella sp. GG22
CCCGCCCAGACCCACCCAACCGGGCGCGGCAGCCCGGACCATCGAGCGCGCAGAACCCCCGGCGGGCGGCGGCGTCCTGCAGGCCGCGCACGTCTTCACCGCGCTGGCCGACCGGATCGCACGCAACACGGTCATCGTCGAGGAGAGCCCGTCGAGCCGATCGCTGCTGCACGCGCTGATCCCGGCCAGGGAACCGCTGGGCTTCCTGAGCGCCGCGATGGGCGGTCTTGGCTTCGGGCTACCCGCGGCCGTCGGCGTGAAGATGGCCCAACCCGACCGGCCGGTCATCGGCATCATCGGCGACGGCTCCGCGATGTACGGCATCCAGGCGTTGTGGAGCGCCGCGCACTACGGGGTCGGCGTCCTGATCGTCGTCATGGCGAACGGGCGCTACGCGATCATGGATCAGCTGGCCGCAGCACACGCCGAGAACACCGGTACCGGAATGGGTTCCCCGCCCTGGCCGGGGTTCGAAGAGATCAGCATCAGCCGCATCGCCGGCGGCTTCGGGTGCCCCGCCACCACGGTGCGAACGTTCGACGAACTCACCGCCGTGCTCGATGATGTCCTGCCGACGCTGCCGCATCGCCGGGAGCCGCTGGTACTCGAGGTGGCCGTGGCCTGACCCGAGCAGTGGCCGAGCTGAGCAGTGACCCGAGTGGTGCCCGAGGCGAGCAGTGGTCCGAGGCGGGCGGTGGTCCGAGCCGGGCGGTGGCCCGACCTGCGTGCCCCGGTGGCCGCCGGACCGGCAGACAACGGAAGAGAACAGCAATTCCAGCGCACAGTGAGGTGACGTGATGGTGTTCCTGGACAGAAGCATCTGGGAGGGCAGGATCTACGCCGGGGGGTGGACGGCCGGTTCGGGCGGGGAGTACGACGCCGTCGAACCGGCGACCGGCGACGTCCTGGCACGGGTCGGTGCGGCGACCGCCGCGGATGTGGACAAGGCAGCCGAGCAGGCCGCGCAGGCCCAGGTCGAGTGGGCGGCGATGACCTACGACCGGCGGGCCGCCGTTCTTCGCCGCGCCGGTGATCTCTTCATCGAGCACGAGGACGAGATCCACGACTGGCTCGTCCGCGAGTCCGGCGCCATCCGGCCGTTCGCCCAGTTCCAGACCAGGGCGGTCGCCGCCGAGGAGTGTTACGAGGCGGCGGCACTCGCCAGCCATCCGATCGGTGAGATCCTTCGTTCCAGTCAGCCGCGGCTGTCGCTGGCCCGGCGGCGCCCCGTTGGTGTGGTCGGGGTGATCGCCCCGTTCAACGCGCCGATCATCCTGGCGATCCGGGCGATCGCTCCGGCGCTGGCGCTCGGGAATGCGGTGATCTGCAAGCCCGACCCGCGGACCGCGATCTCCGGCGGCGTCGTCTTCGCCCGGATCTTCGAGGAGGCCGGCCTGCCGGAGGGGCTCTTCCAGATGCTGCCCGGTGGTGCCGATGTCGGCGCCGCCGTGGTCGAGAGCCCGCTGATCCGGGTGATCGCCTTCACCGGCTCCACCCGGGCCGGAAAGGTGATCGCAGCCGCCGCCGCCCAGCGACTCAAGCGCGTGCACCTGGAGCTGGGTGGTAATTCCGCCTTGATCGTGCTGGACGACGTCGACGTCGAAAGAGCCGTCTCCGTCGGTGCTTTCGGGTCTTTCAATCACAGCGGGCAGATCTGCATGGCGACGAGCCGGCACCTGGTCGCCGAACCGATCGCGGCGGAATACGCCGCTGCACTGGCTCGGCACGCCGACCGGATCCCGGTCGGCGATCCCACCCGTGACGACGTGGGAATGGGGCCGATCATCGACGCCAAGCAACGGGACAACGTCCACCGGATCGTGACCCGGTCGGTCGACCAGGGCGCCACCCTGGCTGCGGGTGGAACCTATGACGGCCTCTTCTATCGGCCGACCGTGCTCACCGACGTTCCGCTCACCGCGCCCGCCTATGCCGAGGAGATCTTCGGCCCGGTCGCTCCCGTCGTGCCGTTCGCGGATCTGGACGAAGCGGTCCGACTCGCAAATGGCACCGAATACGGCCTGTCCCTCGGGATTCTCACGGCCGATGTGATGAAGGGATTGGCGCTGGCGGAACGCATTCCGTCGGGATTGGTGCACATCAACGACCAGACCGTGAACGACGAGGCACTCATTCCCTTCGGCGGCGTGGGGGAGTCGGGCACCGGGTCACGGCACGGCGGCACCTCCGCAAATCTCGATGCCTTCACCGACGTCCAGTGGGTCACCATGCGCGGCGACCTTCCGCAGTACCCCTTCTGAGAGAAAGACCCCTCCTGAGAAAGGCGACGTCATGATCGATCGTGGTGGCCCGGTCAATCCCCGCGCGCACTACGCGGGCTGGGTGGCCCCGCTGTGCTGGTCCGCAGTGGCCCTGGAAGGGTTCGACCTCGTCGTACTCGGCGTGGTCCTGCCGTCCCTGCTGAAGGAACCCGACTGGGGACTCAATCCCAACTCGGCATCGGTCATCTCGGTGATCGGGTTGGTCGGGGTGATGATCGGGGCGCTCGCCGTCGGTCCGATCAGCGACATTGTCGGCCGTCGTCGGGCGATGCTGTGGACTGTCGTCAGCTTCTCGATACTGACCCTGCTGTGCGCGTTCGCGCCCAACCCCTGGGTGTTCGGCCTGCTGCGATTCCTCGCCGGTCTCGGACTCGGCGGCGTACTTCCCACCGCGCTGGCGCTGATCAACGAGTATGCGAAGCGCGGCCGGGGCGGCAGTGCGACGACGTCGCTGATGACCGGGTACCACGTCGGGGCGGTGGCGACGGCGCTGCTGGGCATCGTCGTGATCGAGCGCTTCGGATGGCATTGGATGTTCATCATCGGCGCCCTTCCGGCGTTGCTGCTGGTGCCGCTCATCGTCAAGTACCTGCCGGAGTCCAACGCTTTCCTGCGCGCCAAGGCGGCCGGCGTTGTGCATCCGGTGTCCGGGACGGCCCGTCCGGCGACCAAGAACCCGGTCGGGATGCTGTTCCACAACGGGCTCGCCCGTTCGACTCTCGCGTTCTGGGTGACGTCCTTCATGGGGCTGCTGCTGGTGTACGGCTTGAACACCTGGCTACCGCAGATCATGCGCGAGGCGGGCTACGAATTGGGTGCCGCGCTCGCCCTGCTGCTGGTGCTCAACGTGGGCGCCGTCTTGGGCCTGCTGGTCGCCGGCCAGGTCGCGAATCGCATCGGCCACCGCAAGTCCACCATCGCGTGGTTCGCGGCCGCCGCACTGTTCCTGGCCCTGTTGAGCATCAAGCTGCCCGGCGTCGGTGTGTACGTCAGCGTGCTGCTCGCGGGCATGTTCGTGTTCAGCGCCCAGGTGCTGGTGTACGCCTATGTCGCGCACGTCTATCCGGCGGCCGCCCGCGGAACCGCTCTCGGCGCGGCCAGTGGGATCGGCCGGCTCGGAGCGATCACCGGGCCGTTGCTGACGGGCGTCCTGCTGACTGCGGGTCTGGCCTACCCGTGGGGCTTCTACATGTTCGCCGCGGTGGCGGCCATCGGTGCCGTCGCCGTCGTCCTGGTGAATCGCGACCCCGCGCCGGACGAGCCGATGCCGGTGTCCGAGAACGAGGCACAGAGCATGGATTACCCGGCCGACCGTTGACGGGCGCGTCGCCATCGACACCTCCATTCACTGCTGGCATCACTGCTGGCATTCACCGCTGGCATTCACCGCTGCCAATCACGAGCCCTGAAGGAGTGAACTTCCGTGCGAAATCCCGAAGTGATCACCACCCGCGTCGGAATCGTCGGCGGCGGGCCCGCCGGTCTCATGCTGTCGCATCTTCTGTCCAAGTCCGGGATCGACAACGTCGTGGTCGAGAAACGTGACTACGACACCATCCGCACGACCCATCGCGCCGGGATCCTCGAGCACGGCAGCGTGAACATGCTGGTGGACTCCGGAGTGTCGGACCGGGTGCTGCGGACCGGCTACAAGCACGAGGGCATCGACCTCCGGTTCGGCGGGGAGAGCCACCGCATCGACTTCGCCGACCTGGTCGGTGAAGCCGTCTGGCTGTACCCGCAGAACGAGGTGTTCGTCGACCTCGCCGGTGCCAGGTCCCGGGACGGCGGGGAAGTCCACTTCTCGGTATCGGACACCGAAGTTCTGGACCTCACCAGCGACCGTCCGAAGATCCGCTTCACCGACAAGGACGGCGCTCTCAAGGAAATCCACGCCGAGATCCTGGTGGGCTCGGACGGTTCGGCCGGAGTCTGCAAGTGGTCCATTCCGCAGGAGCATCGCACCGACAATTTCGTCGAATATCCTTTTGCCTGGTTCGGCATCCTGGCGGAGGCGCCGCCGAGCGCTGAGGAACTGATCTACTGCAACTCCCCGGAGGGTTTCGCGCTGATCAGCCAGCGCGACGATCACATCCAGCGAATGTATTTCCAGTGTCCGTCGGACGAGGATGTCGACGGCTGGTCGGAGGAGATGATCTGGGCGGAACTGCAGCGTCGGCTCGACGGGCCGGACGGCTTCCAGCTCAAGCAGGGGCACATCTTCGACAAGGTCGTCCTGCGTTTTCGTAGCTACGTCTGTGAGCCGCTGCGGTACGGCAATCTCTTCTTGGCGGGCGACGCCGGGCACACCGTTCCACCCACCGGCGCGAAGGGCCTCAACCTGGCGTTCGCGGACGTGCGCGTGTTGTTCGAAGGCATCGACTCCTACTTCTCGACGGGCTCCCGAGATCTGCTGGACAGGTACAGCGACCGTGCGCTGCAACGGATCTGGAAGGCGCAGAACTTCTCCCTCTGGATGACGACGATGCTGCACGAGCGGCCGGACACCACGCCGTTCGAGCGCAAGCGCCAACTGGGCGAGCTCACCGCCGTCACGTCATCCCGGTACGGGTCTGCCTACCTCGCGGAGGCTTACACCGGGTGGCCTTCCTACTGACCGTCGCCATCTGAGGATCAGCTGGGCGCGAATCCGTCCCCGGCCAGCGCGGCCACCATCCCCGGCGCCAGCGGAAGCCGGGGGATGACGGTCGCCTGCACCGCGTGGTAGAGGTCCGGCTTGCCGGGCCAAACGGTGTCGGTCGGCCGGTTCTGCTCGTCCAACTGGTGGTGCCAGGAGCCGAACTCGTTGTCGAGCAGGAACTCTCGCGCGTACTCCCACCATTGGTCATGCAGCCGGGCATACCGTTCATGGCCGGTCTCCCGGTACAGCGCGACGGCGGCGGCGACCCCCTCGGCGAGCACCCAGTGCAACCGGTCGCGCACGACGGGGGTGCCGTCCCAATCGGTGGTGTAGACGAAACCGGGTTCGCCGTCCGGTGCCCACCCGTCGGTGGTCGCGCGGGCGAACAATTGCTGGGCGGCCTCGCCGAGCCAGCGCGGAGCGGACTCGCCCAGGGATGCCTTGAGGTGCAACAGCAGCCGCGACCACTCGAGCCCGTGTCCGACCGTCGCACCGAACGGCTCGAAGCGGTCGTCAGGCCGGCCCCGGTTGTGCTCGAGCTGGGGATTCCAGGATGCGTCGAAGTGTTCGGGGATGCGCCAGCGGTTCTGCCGGGCGAAGTGGTTGATCAACCGGTCCGCGATCCGAAGCGCGCGGCTGCGCCACTCCGGATCACCGGTGGCATCCGACGCGGCCAGCATCGCCTCGACCCCGTGCATGTTGGCGTTCACCCCGCGGTAGGGGTCCAGTCGCGACCAGTCGTTGTTCCAGTGGTCGACGAACAGGTCGACCTCTCCGTCCCAGAACCGGTCGTCGAGGACCTCGAGGGCGTTCGCGAGCAGCGCGTCCGCACCGGGCCGGCCGGCGATGGTGCCGGAAGCGCCGGCCAGCACGACGAAGACATGGTCGTAGCAGCTCTTCCGGTCCGCCGTCGGTCGTCCGTCCATGACATGCGTGAACCATCCCCCGTTGTCATCGTCGTTCAGCACACCGGTCAATCCGTCCAGTGCGGCGTCGGCGATGGCGTCAGCACCCGGGAAGCCCAGCAACGCGCCGACCGCATAGACGTGCACGGTCCGGGCGGTGATCCAGGTGTGGACGCCCTGCGTCAGGTCCGGCCGCCCCCGCTCGTCGAGCCACGCGGCGCCGCCGTCCGGGTGGGGCAGGGCGCGGCCGAACTCGAGCAGTCGGCGGCATTCTCGATCGAGTTCTGCGGCGTCGGGTTGCAGTTGCCGGTCGATCATCATGTTTGAAGATTCCTTCCCTTGATCCCATCACCGCGCTCGGCGCACCGCGTCAGTCTCGCTGACGTCCGTCATGTCGGCAGATGGCGGATCGCCCGCGGCGACAGCGGACGTCGCAGGACGGTTCGGCACCGTGATATCTGAGGATCAGCAGATCGGTGGCTCATGTTCGCAGACGGGACAGCACAGGCCTTCGGCACGGCTTGATATCGGGCCATCTCGCGGCGATTGCTTCACGTCAGTGGCACATCCCAAGGACGTTCCGAGGACTCGATCACGCATGGTAGTCACGTTCCGTAACTGCTCATTACGTTCAGTGATAGGGTCACTCAACCGTCTCCGTGAGGCGGGGCGCGGGAGACGTCGTCAACGGGGCTCGCAGTCGCATACATGACAGCAGGAGTTCCTCGACTGCCGACGTCGTCGACGCCGCTCCGGGACCTCGACGCTGATTGGCGATCTTCTTCGTCAATGATGCGCGCCCCCTGTTGTCGGACTGATGAGTGATTCGAAGTGACCGTTGCACGAGGCCGGATTTCGGCACGTTCGCACTCAGCGAAGAGGGGAGCGTCTGTGGCAAGCGCACCGACGACCGGGCCGACGACCAAGCGGCTGACGAGAGCGAGTCTCGTCGCGTTACTCGTCCTAGGGGGCAGCTTCACACTGGCTCAACAGACATCCGCTGCTTCGGAGGCAGTCACCATTTCCGCCGCAGCGGATGCCTACACCAGCTCCGCCTACCCGAACAAGAACTTCGGATCGGCGGCAACCCTGCGCACGGACGGCACTCCTCAACAGTCCGCATACGTGAAATTCCACGTCCCCGGACCGGTCGTCACAGCAACGCTGCGCCTGTTCGCGACCACCGACAACGCGAAGGGTGTCGACGCCTTTCAGACCTCGTCAACGAAGTGGTCCGAGAACTCACTCACCCATACCAACAAGCCGACCGTTGGTGCACGGGTGGGAACTTCAGGTGGCATTGTGGCCAATCGATGGGTCGACATCGATGTCACCGAGTCGATCACAACGGCAGGCGACTACAGTTTTGCACTCATCGCGAAGGATTCTCACCATGTGAGTTACCGGTCCCGCGAGGCGGCAGCCAACAGCCCGAGACTGATCCTCGAATTGGCGGGTGATCCGGCTACGACGTCGACCAGCAGTAGTGCGACTCAGCCCGCTTCGACCACCTCGCCGCCACATCCGGTGGAACCGGCAACTGTGCGGGCCGCGTTCTACTATCCCTGGTTCACCGAGACGTGGGGCCGCTCGACGGATCCGTTCAGCGTTTACCACGCGGGCCTGGGCTATTACAGCTCGGATGACAGTGCCGTGCTCGCCAATCATCTCGCCACCATGCAATACGCGAATCTCAATTCAGCGATTGTGTCCTGGTGGGGTCAAGGGGAGCACAGCGAGCAGACAAGGGTCCCTGGACTGCTGAACGCTGCGGCCGGTACCCAATTCACCGAGGCCCTGTATTACGAGAAGGAAGGCTTCGCTGATCCAGGTGTCACCGAACTCTCCGCCGATCTGAACTATATCCAGCAACGCTACGCATCCCATCCCAACTACCTGACCCGGGGCGGGCGTCCAGTGCTCATGGCGTTCGGCGACGCAGATGACGGTTGCTCGATGGCCAGCCGATGGAAGCAGGCCAACGCAGGGCGCTTCTTCATCGTCCTGAAGGTTTTCAACGGATATCGAAACTGTCCGGATCAGCCGGACGGCTGGCACCAGTACGCCCCCGCGGTTGCGCAGGATTCACAAGCAGGCTTCTCCTATTCCGTTTCTCCAGGGTTCTGGCTGAAAGGCGAGCAATCCCCTCGACTGATCCGGGATCCGAGCCGCTTCGCGACCAATCTGCGCGCCATGGTGGCGTCGGGGGCGCCATTCCAGCTGATCACGACGTTCAACGAATGGGGCGAAGGGACTGCGGTGGAATGGGCTGACCGCATGGCAAGTGGCGCCTCCGGGGGATGGTCGTCATCGACCGGGCGTGGCACCTACGTAGACCTGATGCACTCGATCCTGCCGGCAACCGCGTCGGGGCCAACCATGACTTCGTCGTCAGCGACTTCAACGGTGACCACCTCGCGTTCGCCGACGATGAGCTCTCCCACATCAGGCTCGACCACCGCCTCTTCAGTCACGCCGGTCTCGACAACGCCGGTCTCGACAACGCCGGTTTCGACAACACCGGTCTCGACAACACCGGTCTCGACAACGCCCGCTCCGTCCGCAACCGGGCAAAAGATCTTGGTGATAGTCGACGAGAACCACACTCAGGCTCAGGCGCAGGCTGGGATGCCCTACCTGGTCAGCCTGCAGAATCAGTTCGGCGTGACCACGAGGCACACCGCGCCGACACATCCTTCCCTCCCCAACTATCTCGTCATCGCCGGCGGCAGCACGTTCGGTGTCACTGATGACAATTCTCCTGCTTCCAATCCCGTGCGCGGGCAGTCCGTATTCGGTGCCGCGATCGCAAAGGGCAAAACGGCCAAGACCTACAACGACGCTATGACGGCGAACTGCCAGTTGTCCTCCAGCGGGCGGTACGCCGTGAAGCACAACCCCTGGGCCTACTTCGTCGATGAACGGACGCAGTGCCAGCAGGGAGATCTGCCGCTCAGCCGACTGGCCGCCGACGTGAGCGCCGGCGCTCTACCAACAGTCGGGATGCTCACCCCGGACATGTGCAACGACGGGCATGACTGCTCGCTGGCAACAGCGGATGCGTTCCTGCGGAACTGGGTGCCACTGATCATGAACGGCCCGGATTACCGAAACGGCAAGCTCACCATCGTCATCACGTTCGACGAAGGCGTCGGCACCTCACAGACCATCGAGACGGTGGTCGTCAACCCGACGATCCACGGTGCCGTCATCACCACGCCACTCACGCACGCATCTCTGAGTCGCTGGCTCTACCGCGTCAGCGGGTCGACGCCGCTGCGGGACGCCGCATCGGCCGTTGATTTCGGTGCGGCATTCGGCTTGTGACCACCCCTGGTCTGCCTCATCCGACGGCCGAACGTTCTGACGGCTACCCAACTCCACCCTTCAACCCAACGGGATCACCATGAAAAAGCAAGGCGCACTGCATCGTCGGACTCGGTTGCGCAAGGTGGTGGCAATGGCTGCGAGTGTGACGATGTTGTTCGGGTTGGCAGCGGCGCCATCGAATGCATCGGCCACCGTGGCTTCGGCTCGCGCAACAACCACCTCGTACGCCACGAAGGCACCCGTCTTCGCGTATTACTACTTGTGGTGGAGCCGCCGGCATTGGCTGGACATGCTCGGGCCCAACTACCCCACCGCAGCGACTCCTTTGCCGCTGCCGGCGACGCTCGATGCGACGGGATGCAATACGGTCAGCCGCTATGCCGGCAACCGCCTCACCGATGTGCCCGCCAAGCTGTACAGCCAGGACGACGCCGGGTTCATCGAGCGTGACGTGCGCGAGGCCGCGGCTGCGGGCCTCGACGGATTCGCCGTGAACTGGGCCGGGACCGGATCGGCCGCTCAGCTCACCACGGACAACGTCTACAGTCGCCGTTTGCGGTTGATGGTGGCGGCCGTCCACAAGGTCAACTCGGAGGGTATTCCGTTCAAGCTCTGGTTGAGCTACAAAGCGTCGGCGAAGATCCTGCCAACCGCCTACATCATGGGTGATCTGAGCTATTTCGTGCGTACCTACGGCCGTGATCCGGCTTTCGATCGTTCGCGATCATCGAAAACGACGGTCATCTGGCAAGGAAGCCGGAAGTATGCGGTATCGGTATTGCAGACGGTGAGTTCATCGTTCCGGTCCTCGATCCGGGTGATCGGCGACGAGAAGGTGTGGTCATCCTCTCGCGCGCCGTATCTCGACGGTGACGCCTACTACTGGTCGTCGCAGAACCCATGGTCCAATCCAGCTTCGTTCAAGCAGCTCGCGACATTGGCGACTGCCGTCAGGAGCAGCGGTCGGAATGCCGATGGCACGGCAAAAGTGTGGGTCGCACCGGCGGCCCCCGGTTACAATTCGAAGTTGATCGGTGGAACCTCCTGCGTTCCGCGCCGCGGGGGAGAAACGCTGCGAGCACTGATGTCCGGCAACGGATCGACATCTCCGGACGCCTTCGCCTTCATCAGCTGGAACGAGATTGCCGAAGGAACATATATCGACCCGATGACACGCTACGGGCGGCAATCGTTGGATGCACTCAGCGCCATCATCAGATGAGCCGAGGATGATATGGGGGAAGCGATCATCTCGGAATGATTGCGCCGTCGCAGGGTCAGCCACCACCTACCTACCTGCTTGGAGGCCCGGAATTTACTGAAGGCCTGACCCGGGGAGGGGACCGACCCGCATCCAGGCGACGGCTCCGGCGGGTCAGGAGCGTCACGACCGTGATGAGACCGAGTAAGAAGGCACCGAGAAGCGTGATGTTGAAGATGAAGTCGCCGCCATCGGCTGTGGCGGACGAACTGCTGTCCCCCATGTCCGTCTCGGTGGGTGGAGCGGTGGCCGCCGAGTCGGGGGACGTCAGTTGTCGCAACACCGTCAGGTAGCGGTCGCCGAAATTCTCCGACGGTTCCACATGGGTGTTCTCGCTGAACTCATTCCAGCTGATCAACCCCAGAAGGTCCGGTGACGAGCGCAAAGCGGTCTGATATTGCGTGATCAGCGTCGCCCCGTCCTTGCGATCGACCGTGTCGGAACCGCCGACGAGTCGGGCGTCGAAGCCAGGTGAGAAGGGGGCTATCCAGATTTTTCCGTCGGCGTGGACGGCGTTGCCCATGGCGCCTAGCTTCACGGCATAGTTGGAATTGGTGTCCGGGTCGACCGATGACCAGTAGTAGGCGTCACCATCGGTGACGTCGGCGAGTCGTCGGTAGCCGTCAAGGCTCTTCTCGGTCGACAGCACGAGGAGCGAGTCCCGGACGGGGTCGGTGATCGACTGGACCGCCGAGTGATCGAACTCCCAGGAGCCACTGAAGATGGTCAACGGTTTCCCGTCGATTCGGTAGAAGACGGGATCTCCGGCGAAGGTGTCCCTGAACACCTTGAAGTCTGCTGCTACTCGAGCCGTGGGCTGTGGTTTGCGGTTGAAGTCCAGGCCCTGGTAGATCATTGCCAACTTGAATTGTTCCTCCGCGGCGACGGTCATCAACAGCCGGAGCCGGCGGTTGTTGGTCGCGGTGCTCTTCCAGCTGACGATGAACCCGTCGATTCCGGCGCCCTTTGCAGCACGGATCTGCCCGCGAATGATGTCGGGATCGTCGCTGGAGTAGCGGCCCACCGCGGGAAAGTCGATCTTGGCGCGATCCCAGGAACCCGGGTCGAACCACTGGTAGAAGTAGGCAAGGACCGGGGGCCCGCCGTCGGCCAGCGGCGCACCTGCGATGGGACTGCTCTCATCCGGAGCCTTCACGGCTACGGACCACGGGCCGGCGGTGAGGCTCAATGTCAGCGAAATGGCGACGAACATTGCCCGAATGCTCACGTCGATTCAACCTTGGCCGCTCGCGGTCCGGAAGCTCGCAGTCCGGGAAATGGTCTGAGAATTTTACTGCGAAGGGTCCTCCGGCCGATCAACAGCACGCCGATTGCGATGAAGGCGAGAGCAACAGTCAGTACAGCGAGGTCGAGGATGCTGATGACGGGCACGGCGACGGTGACATCTCGGGAGAGGCGTAGGTGCTCGCTGTTGATGATCGCGGGGCCCGCACGGACGACCGCCTGGTAGGTACCGCGGGGGATATGACTGAACACGGCCGTTCCGGAGTCGGCCATCGGCGCTACTTGGACCGATCCGTCGGGGAAGGTCAGGACGACCTCCGTGCCCGTGGGGAAGCCGAACAATGCGTCGTGTGCGGAGACTGTGAGGTCGTGGAACTGTCCTTCGACTGTCGGCGCCGTGGTTTCCGCGGGTATGAACGATTGCCGTCCTGAGTCGATGACATTCGAACCGTCGACCAGAACGGATTGCCACGAGTACGACAGTTCCTCGACCTGGAGGTCGACGCTTGATCGATAGATGACGCGGTTGCTCTCCAGCCACGTTTTCCCGGTCGGTGAGACGGTCACCGTCGCTCCGGTGCTACTGCGCGCCGTGACGGCGGACACCCGAGCTGGGTCGACCGCGTGGCCCTGTTGATCGACGAACTGCGGGCTGATGGCACGCTCAACCGTGAACACGGCTGTGATGGTGTTCCTGGTACGCGTCGTCACGTTGTCGAGGGTCGGCGTGAACGCTTGACTGAAATCCCGCTGCCCGGCCCACCGGGAGAAGGTGTAACGGGTGTCTCGAATTTCGCGCTGGGTGTCCAGCACGGTCAACGTGTGGGCGTCCTGGTTGCGCGCTGCGGTGAATGCCGCTGTTCCGGACGCGTTCGTCGTCGCCGTCTCGCTGTCGAACTTCAGCCTCAACCCCGCGACTGCCGGAACCGTGGTGACGGTCAGTGTTGCGGTCGGCGTGGGTGGTGCGGTGGGTACGGTACGCGCGATCCACGTCGGGGCGGCCGTGAGGGAGGTCAGCGGTGCGACGGCGGCCGTTTCGGGCGCGACGCCCGCAACCGCGGCAGCCGGCGCAAAGCCCATCGCCAGGGTCAGCAGCATTGTGGCGGCAGCGACCAGTCGGATTGTGGCGGCAGCGACCAGTCGGATTGTGGCGGCAGCGACCAGTCGGATTGTGGCGGCAGCGACCAGTCGGATTGTGGCGGCAGCGACCAGTCGGCGGGTACGCCTCATCCGGACAGCTCCAGGGCCGCGGGCCCCCGGTGCCGTCCCCGACGCAACGTGAGCACGCGACGGGCCCGAGGGAGGACCGCCGCCCCGATCAACAGCGCTGCGATGACTGCAACGGCGGCACCGTACGTCCAGTAGACCGCGCTGCTGGACCCGGGGGAAACGACTACAGTGGGCTCGCCGATCGGTAGCAACTGGGCGGGACGGGGCTGGCTGGTGAAGTCGAACGCACCGGCGATGCTGGCTGCAGTGGCGTCGCGCTGGGACAGGGGCGGTAATCTCCAGTTGTCCTGGATGAAGCGCAATGCACTGGTCGAATCGGCCATCGTGTGATCGATGAGTCCCTGCTGTGCGTAGGGACTGACCAGCAGTGCGGGAACCCGCAGTCCGTAGCCGTTCTCATCCACCTGCGTCGGTGCAACGTGGTCGTACCACCCGCCCGGCCCGTCGTACGACATGAAGAACGCCGATTGCTTCCATGCGCTGCTCAGCATCAACGAGGTGACCAGGTTCTTCACCGTTTGCTGGCCGGCCTGCAGTGATCTTCCCGAGCGTTCACTGGATGAGTGCGTCGCGATGTAGGCCACCGCCGGCAACGTTCCGGCGATGAGATCGCGGTAGTACTCACTCAGGTCCACAATTCTGGACCTCAATGCTGGGTTGTCCAGGAAGCGGTCCTGGTTGAGCAGCGGGACACGGGTCGGTTGCGTGGTGGGATCTGTGACAGTTGACGTTCGGTAGGTCTCGTCCGGCCGGTAGTCCTCCACGTAGAACTTCCAGCTCACTCCCGCATCCTGCAGACGGTCGAAGATCGTCGGCTGATCGATCCGGCCTTGGGTGGCGCCGGCTGTCGCGGCAGCATCTCCCGCCCCGGCCGTGGCCGCGGGGGCCCCGCTCACCCAGTAATTTCGGTTGGCGGCCTCGCCGAGTCGGGACGAGGTGAAGAACTTGTCGAACAGCACATAGTTCTGTGCGAGGCTCCAGTAGAAGGGGAGGGCCGCAGCATCGTAATGGCCCATGGCCGTCGTACCGTCGCGCCCCTGAGAGCGAAAGGCCGCCACGAAACGGTCCATCGCGCCGTTGTTCCACTGCCGGTTGATGAGGTTGGGCCCGGCGCTGAGCGATGCGGGCTCATCGTCCTTCATGAGGAAAGGTGTGACGCAGCCCGTCTCCGGCTGGCCGATCACCAGTTCCTGGCAGGCGTCCGCCGGTATTCCGTCGGCGCCTGGGAATGTCCCGAAATAGTTGTCGAATGACCTGTCACCTTGCATCAGGTACACGAAATGCCCGATCGGGGTGGTCGGTTCGGCAGTACCGGCCGCGGAAACCGGCATCGTGCTGGTGAGGGCCACCAGCGCGGCGCTGCCGGCGAGGACGAAGAACCTTCCCCTCATGGCGCTGTCACCTGATAGACGATGACAAGCGGAGTTGGTCCTGCGCCGGAGGTCTCGTCGTCGGGAGTGGATGCGGTGAAGACCGGTGTCCCGTTGTACCGGGCGACCAACGTCTGCAACTTCGCCGCGAAGAACGGAGTCCGCGCAGCGGTGTAGGCATCCCAAACGAGATAGTGGATGTCTCCACTGCGAACGGCGAGGTCAGGGTTGACGATCGGTGTGTAAGACGGGTTGCGGCTTTGCGGATTCGGGCTGACCGACAGCGCGAACGAGGTGTGATGTCCATAGAACTGCAGGATGTTGGCCATCGACGGGCCGATCGTCATCAGCTTCGCCCCCTCCGGAACATTGTCCTGCAGCCAGAGTCCGGCTTCTCTCCCGCCCGCCACGCCTCCCGTGCCCGCGAGGAACGTCCCCTGCGGTGGCGACGTGATCTGATTCCACGTCGGGATGACGGCACTGACGACCACCAGTGCCGTCGCGGCGATGGTCACTCCCAGCCCTGCCTTCGGTCGAATGGCGAGGTTTCCGGCCGTGCCCAATCTGGCGAGCGTGCGCCCGGCCATGAGGGCCACCACCGGTGCAATGGGAAGCAGGTACTGGTAGCCCTTGACCGGCCACACGGTGAAGAAGGCCACCGGAACCACCAGCCAGCACATCAACAAACGCTCGCGCCAGGTGTTCTCGTGACGCAACCACACCAGACCCGCGAAGGCCACTGCCAAGACGAGGAATCCGAGGGCAGCGGGCAGCACTGTGAAATAGAACGGCAGCGGGTGATTGGCGGGACGAAACAGCTGCCAGAGGAGGTAATTCTGACCGGTGCCCGTCGTCCCCGACAAGGTGAGCGCCAAGGGAAATGCCAGCACGATGCCGACCGTGGTGAGCGCTGCAATGAGGAGATGGCGGAAATGTAGCCGGATCGACGGCGTCAGCGCGAAGAAGCAATACAGCGCTCCCACCAGGATGACGCTGTTCTCCTTGGCGAGGATCGTGGCGCCCAGCAGCGCTCCGGTGGCGACGAGCCACCGCAGGGCGGCGCTCTCGCTGTAGCGAACGACGCAGTACAGAACGCCGGTCGCGAACAGCGTCATCAGTCCGTCGAGGAGGACCTGCCTCGTGACGACGACGTGGTAGGTCATCACGGCCAGCAGCAGGGCTGCGATCAGCCCTGTTCGGTGCCCGTACATGCGGCGACCGAGCACATACGTCACGGCCACCGTCAGCACGCCGATCACAGCCGGGACGGCGCGCGCGGTCAAGTCGCTGACGTCATCGCGGAGGAACAGCGACAGCAACATCTGGAACAGCACAGGATGGGCACGGAAGATCGGGAAGATCGATGTGAACGAAGGGTTGCCGTCGATGGAGGCCGCAGTCCCGGTGTACACCGCCTCGTCGCTGTTGAAACCGATGCCGTCGAGATCCCAGAACCGGAACAGGCCGGCGAAGGCCAGGACGAGGAACACCGGTAGTGCCGTCCGCAGCCAGCCCCCGAGCATCATCGGAAGAGGACGCGTCGGCCGCTCCGGGCTATGGTGCCGCCCGGGCTGCCGCTCCTTCTGCTGCTCGTCCTGCCGCTCGTCCGGGTCGTCCCTCGGATGCGCGGTGGCCGTCATGCCAAGGCCGCGTCGGCTTCCGCAACCCTGCCGGCGACGACACGCGGGACGGCCTCGGCGCCCGGCGGGGTGACCCCGAGCAGGACCGGGATCTTGTCCGCCCAGGAGAAGTCGTCGGTGACGACGCCCCGGACCCGTACATTGCGCATGGCCGAGGCAAGGATCCGCTCTTCCTTCAAGCGTAGATTCCGATAATCGTCGTCGCCGATCACGATCGAGGGTGCCATTTCCCGGAATGGTGGGAATCCGTAGGCATCGTCGGTGTTCACGATAAGTGTCTCGAGCGCGGATTTGGCATCGATCTCGCGCAGCGACTGTTCGCCCCGTTCGATGACGAAGAGATTTTCCACCTGCGTGGAGGTCGTCGTGGTGCACTCCACCAGACGATCGACTGTGTACTTCGGCGGCGGGATGATCCGCTGGGTCATCGAGTTGAATCCCATGATGGGGATGTTCAATCGCGCCAGCAGCATGCCGAAGTCGCGGCCCTCCTTGGAATGCAGACGGCTCTGCACCTTCAGACGGCGCCATTCAGCCGGAGTCAGATCACCGGCTTGCACGGCGCGGAGGGTGTGATGGCTGATCGTCAGGGGCTTGGGGAAGCAGTACGCGGTGCCGTTCATGTCCATGACAGTCATGTCATCGGACAGGAATTTGGCACCCTGCTCGCGGAGCATTCGCAGCACGGTCCCCGTCTTGCCGGTGTCCGTGCGTGCCGACAACAAGAACCCGTGCCCGTTCAGTTCCATACATGCCGAATGAAGAAGAATGCAGTTCTTCGACACCATGATGAACCGGAGCAGAGCCTCGATGACGTTGGTATACAGCACATGCGGTGACCGTGCGAGGCTGGGCGAGACGGTGACGTCGACCGGATGACCGATATCGACCCGGAAGTTCGCACCCAGACGGCCGAAGTGCTCCTCATAGCTCAGAGCCGACGGAGCGACATACTGCGTCATCTGGGCTCGGGTTCGCGGGGCGCTGCGTCCCACCTGGCCGATGCGGATGGAGAGGTCGACGTCGCTCCCGACCCACTGGGCCCTGAAGTACTCGAGCTCCGGCAGCTGAACATGCGACCCGATCGTGATCAATCCGTGAATGGAGTACCGGTAGGGCAGGTACCTGTGACCGGGTGCGTGCGGGCGATGCTTGCGCGGGGGAGTCAATTCTGCGGGCGTGACGATGATGCGCATGGGCCGTTTCGCGACCTCGTTGCTGGGCGCCGCATAGATGGCCGCATCTGCAATCAGGAACCGCACGAGGAACAGGGTGACCAGCGTCATCACATTGGCGACCAGCAGATTGATACCGAGTCCCTCGACGAGAAGAGCAAGGAGCGGAATCCGTAGCAGAAGCGCGGTGTTGTTGAGGATGAAGAATTTCACGCCCCTGCTGGTGGCAGAACCGGGTTTGGGGCCGGCGAACACCAGGAGTTCGGTCCACAGCAGGTTCCATGCCGTCGACACCTGAGTGGCGAGTACAGCTGCCAGCAGATAGTGATCCTCGCCCATTCTCCCCGCCAGAAACCACAGCGCAGCCGTGTTGACGAAGATGCCGGAGAGGCCGACCAGCCCGAAGAGAACGAGACGTCGCAAGCGGACACCTCTGCTCTGTGCTGACGACCGTTTGACCTGGGACCGGAAGACGTCCGCGCGCAGCCGGGCGAGATGGTGGAGGTAGCGCAGGCCCTCGCGAAATGAAGCCTTGCTCTCACCGTCGTTTCGCTCTCCGAACACGAAGGGGACCTCGGCGACGAGAAGGTTCGGCTGTCGCACGGCAATCTCGAGCAGAATCTTGAAGCCGGTCGGACGGAGTGTCGCCACATCGAGCGACGACAGCCGCACGGCGAAGAATCCGGACATCGGGTCGGAGAAGCGCGAAAGCTTTCTGGGGAAAAGGAACTTCGCGATCAACGTCGAGGACCGGGATGCTGCGTGACGGTAGGCCCCCGACAGACCCTCGTCCTTACCCTCACCCACCCGTCGGCTTCCGACAACAAGGTCCAGGTCCCGGGCGTGACCGACCTGAACCATTCGTGCGGCCAGCTCCGGCGGATGCTGCAGATCCCCGTCCATGACAACGGCCCATGACCCCCTGGCGGACCGCAGTCCCTGCACGACAGCCGACGACAGTCCACCCGAACGCTGCCCCGCCGGGCGATGGAGCAGCCGCACCGCCAAGCCGAACAACCGGCCGGCAGTTCTGATGACATCGTCAGTGCCGTCCGTGCTGTCGTCGACGAAGAGCACCTCGACCTGCGCACCTGCGACGCCGTCGGACAGGCGCTGCAGGAAGGGTCCGATGTTGCCGGCTTCGTTTCTTGTCGGTACGACGACGGTGAACCAAGGGGCGACACCCGGTGGCAACGTCGTGATCTCTTCAGGCTCTGCCGGAGAGGTCAATGGTTCCGAAGGCTTCGCGGATGGAAGGCCCGGGACCGATACCGACGTCAAGGGCTCGAATGCGGGGCTGAGCGCACGTGCGTCGTCGATGCTTTTTGTCATACCGAAATTTCCCCTCGGCGATTAGCGCCCACTCCCCGAAGCGGGCTGCGCTGACTCCGGCTCATGGCGAGGTCATGGACGTCAGCGTTCGGCGGCAAGCTAAGCGGCAGTTGACCACTCTGCGCAAGGTTTCCTGGCCGCAGCTCACCCATTTGCCGCAAAGACCGTTCGGAAGGCGCAATTCGAGAGGGAGATTCCGGAAAAGCACTTCCGCTGATTCACCTCATTTCCTCACCCACTGGGGGGTCTTTGCGTTTTAAACATTTGATCTAGATTTCAGATCGACAGTGCGCGCCTTCGGGGACGCCTGGCAGGTCTCCGACGAGGTGGACAGGCACGGCAGCTTGGGCCATTCTTCCTGTGTCGGGGATCGGAAGGTCTGCGTGCTGCCGTCATCGGCGCGACTCGTGAGCCGTGCGCGCGCGGTAAGGAAGTCAGACCTGCTGCTGCACAGCATGAGTCGGGGGCATGCGGAATCCGACGTGAGAAACGGGGGAACCATGGCTGATCTCGCGCGCACCGCAACCAGGGCGTCGCCGCTGGTAACCAATTTGTTGCCCGGCTTGTCATAATGTCTGGTTCTCTGTTCATCACAATGGAGGTCGGCGCGGCCGGCCAAAAGATGCATGATTTCACTCGTCGTGGTGCACGGGCTGCCCAGTGTTGCGCAGGAGACAAGGAATCGCATGCAGTGAGCACGATTTTTGAGGTCACAGAACCATCGCGTCACCGCTGAGCAAGTCGGACCCTTCGCGGGCCGGTCGTCAGCAATGGCATCCGACTTCCCGAGGGGACCTATGAACCGAGTCGAGCAGGCGTTGCGGCGCCCGGCGAACACCAGGACACAGGAACGCAGTGTCATCCGGCGCATTCTGTGTGTGACAGCCGTCTGCGTCTGTCTGCTGGGAATGACCGCGACGCCGGCGACCGCGGCGGACACATCTCCGCCGACACAGACCGGGCCGATCACCGTATCCAGTGTCACTGCGGCAACTGCGGCACTGAACTGGGGTCGCTCCACGGACAATGTCGGCATAGAGGGATATCGGGTGTATCGCGGGTCGGCAGGAGATGCCGACAACGCGCTGGCACTCGTGGCCACGACGGACGCCATCACCTCTTACACCGCCACCAATCTGCGGAGCGGCTACGCCTACAAGTTCGGCGTAGTGGCGATTGACGCGGCCAACCTCAAGTCGGCGATGCAGACTGTGACGTTGACCACCGGCCCCGCTACGGACACCGCCCCACCCGCCGCCCCCTCATCCACCAGCGTGGTCGCGACCGCCTTCTCGTCCACTCGGATCGATGTGGTGTGGGGTGCGTCCTCGTCTTCGGACGTCGCCTACTACCAGGTGATCCGGGACGGTGTTCTCGTAGGCACTGTCGAGCGACCGAACTCGCCGCGGTTCTCCGACAACGGCCTCACCCCCGCATCCGCCCACAGTTACACCATTGCCGCCGTTGACTCCGCCGGCAACCGCTCGTCAGCAACGACCGCCAAGTCGGCCAGTACGACCGCCTCCGGAGTCGTCAAGGTCCCGCGCGGCCCGTACCTGTCGAACGTGACCGGGTCTTCGGGGGTGATCTCATGGTGGAGCAACATCCCCACGGCCGGGTCGGTGTCGATCGACGGGAGGACGCTGAGCGACCCCCAGGGCGCTGTACAACACCACCTGGTGACCGTGTCCGGCCTTTCGCCAGGCACGAGCTACCCCTACACGGTGACCAGCGGCAGCGCGACCGCCACCGGTTCACTTCGGACCGCCGCGCCCCCTGGGCAGACGTTCAGTTTCGCCGCGATCGGTGATTTCGGCGGCGGCAGTGGTGCGGAAACGCAGAACGCAGTCAACATCGGCACGGCCGGAACGCAGTTCATCCAGACGTTGGGAGACAATATTTACCCCTCCGCCGGGTTGCCCGACCCCAACTTCAGCACGATATATTCCGATTTCGATGGACGCTTCTTCAAGCAATTCAATCCTGTAGTGAAATCACAGGCCTTTTTTCCCGCCAATGGCAACAAAGAGTATTACGGCGACGGGGCGTTTTGGTCCAACTTTCCCATGCCGGGCAGCAACCACAGCTGGTACAGCTACGACTGGGGTGATGCGCACATCCTGGTCCTGGACAGCGAGCAACCGTTCACCTCTGGCTCTGCCCAATACACCTTTGCGCAGACGGACCTGGCAGCGCACCAGGGCAGTGCCTGGCGAATCGTGGCCATACAACGTCCTCCGTACAGTTCCACAACCACCAACTCCAGCTCAGTGCCGGTGCGGCAGTATCTCGTCCCGCTATTTCAGAATCAGCATGTCGACCTGGTTCTTTCGGGCAACAGTCATAATTACGAACGCACCTTCCCGCTCATCGATGGGAACCCGGTCACCAGTGGGGGCATCACCTACGTGGTGTCAGGCGCCGGTGGCAACGGGTTCAACGTTTTTCAGTTGGCGGCGCCGGCATACAGCGCTTTCCGTGAGTCCAGTTACGGCGAGTTCGTCAAGGTGACCGTTTCCCCCACGGCACTCGTGGTCAACGGCATCCGGGCGGATACCAACTCGGTATTCGACTCCGTGACACTCGGGCAACCGACAGTCGACACCACCGCGCCGACGGCTCCCACCGGACTGACCGCCGGGCAACCCGGGTCGACCAGCGTGCCACTGTCGTGGACCGCTGCAACTGACAATGTCGGCGTCACCGGGTATGAGGTGTACCGGGCCGGTGCGTTGATCAAGACGGTCACCGGCACCGCCTATACCGACACCGGGCTGACCCCGAGCACCAGCTACAGCTACACGGTGAAGGCCGTGGACGCAGCCGGGAACAACTCACTGGCGAGCAATACCGCGACCGCAACCACCACGGCAGCAGCGGATATCACCGCTCCGACGGCTCCGTCCGGTTTGACGGTTGGTCAACCCGGCTCTTCCAGCGTGCCTTTGACGTGGACGGCGGCCACGGACAATGTCGGCGTCACTGGATATGAGGTGTACCGCAACAGTGGCGCGACACCAGTCAAGACGGTGACCGGCGCCACCTATACCGACACCGGGCTGACCCCGAGCACCAGCTACAGCTACACGGTGAAGGCCGTGGACGCAGCCGGGAACAAGTCACCGGCGAGCAACACGGCCACCGCGACCACCGCGGCGGGGGGCAACGTCATCACCCTGGCGCCGACCAACGACGCCACCATCGACCCCGTCACCACCAACAGCAACACGACCAGTCGGATCAAGGTCGACGGCAGTGCTCCGACCAATGATCTCCTGGTGAAGTTTGTAGTCCCGACCTCGTGCACACCGACGTCTGCCACGCTGCTGCTGACAGTCGGCAGTGGGAGCAACGACCCCTCCAGTCGGGGTGGTGACCTTTACGCCACTTCTCCCAACGACGTGAACGCCGCTTGGGTCGAGAGCAGCGTGACATGGGCAACGGCGCCTGCGAAAGACACTGCCATTCCACCGGTATCGCTGGGGGCCGTGGCGGCCGGCGTCACCTACCCGATCAACGTCAGCACCCTGGTGCCGACCGCGGGGGGAACCGTCACGATTCGAGGCTCGTCCGCCAGCGCCGACGGTGCCGGTTACTTCTCGAAGGAGGGCAGCACCACCAGCGGCCCTCGACTCCAGCTGGCCTGCGGTTAGTTCTGCCACGGGACTCGGACCAAACTCCCGGAACCGAGGGACCACCATGAAACGCCATGCCCTGTTCGCCATTCTCATGGCTATTTGCCTCGCAGTCAGCGGGTGCACTTCCGACGCCGCCGACTCGACCGGCTCCCAGTCGGCCACATCGCCGCACTACACCACCGCCCATGAGGACCGCAGGACCTCCTCAGACGGCAGTACCCCCCTTGATGCGCCCTCGGTCGTGCCGACCGCCGACAGCAGCGCTGCCGGCGGCCCGACCAGCGAAGCGCAGACGTCGGAAAGTCCCCGCCCGGAGACGCTTCAGCCGGTCGCGCCTGCGTCACCTTCAGCGGCCGTCACGCCGCAGCGGCCCACCTCGATGCAGACTGTCCCCACGCCTTCGGATAGCCAGATCAACGTGCTCGATCCGGGCAGCGTTCGATGGTTCACCACGTTCTGTTCGACGATGGCCAATGTCGACGCGGTCCGCAACAACGCCGCGGAGGTCAACGTCGGCGACGCGGCTTCCATGCAATCAGCACTCATCGGCTCTCTCACCACGCTGGCGGACCTTTTCGACACGTCAACGTCGACAATGGCAGGGCTCAAGCCCCCCGCCGTCCCGGGTGGCGATCAACTCAACTCGACCATCACGAAGGCATTTCGGCAATACGGTCAAAGGTTCACTGCATCAGCGGCGAAGCTGGCCGCCGCGAACCCGGAAGACACACTCGCACAGGCCGACGCCACCAGGAGCCTGCAGTCTGACACCCAGCACGCTATCGACTTGACCAATACCGTCAGGGATCTCAGTGTGAACAGCACGACAAGAGCTGCGATTCGTGACGTCGTTCCATGCCGAGGTCTGGCTCTGTGACCCCTGAGTTTGCTTGCTGGGGCCACGCGCTGGATGTACCTGCACGAGGAGTCGAGGAGGTGCTCGACCCCCGTGCGCAGGAGTCCCAGGACTCCGCCACCCGTTTGCCTCATGAAATCGCTCGGGAGGGCTCAGAGCCCGAGATCTCAGAGGTGCGTGCCATCTGCGCGCGGAGCCCAGCCATGACGGAGGTATGGCAGTAATACGTTTGGCCCTGCGAGTCGATTGTCGCTTCGACCGTGGTCCGCGGGTACGGAGAAGACAATTGATCTTCTCTGTGGACGCGGCCGGATGTTTAGGCCATCGTTGTATCGCGGCGAGTCGGTAGGTTCCCGCACGGCGAGTGCGGAACCCGCCCGCAGGAAGTCCCCGGACCGCTCTGGGCGCAAACCTTTTGTGGTATCAGGGGTGTCAGTCAGCGGCAGGGGATTCGTTTGCCACGCGCAGTGCGTGCATGAAACGTCGAAATTGTTGAACCCGGGGGAATAGAGAATCGCGGAGATTCATGAGCCGCGAAACCCCCACTTCGTGCGGATTCATCCACCGTGCGGTGATAGGGACTGGAGTAGCCATGGTTCATCCCGTCAGTTCGCGACGTCGACCACGTCACCGTTGGAGCATTGTGCTCATTGTGGGGGTAGCTGCGTTGTTGATGATCATCTCGACTGGCGCGGGCCGCGACGACCATGGGTCTGCCGCTCAAGCCGGCGCCAGCCCAGTGGCCGTCAATCCTGTACCCCCAGGTATCCAACCGCCGGTGCAAGCGTGGTTGAAGGTCCGGGAAAAAAAGCTCATCGACCTCAACAACGCGCTGGTCCCTGTAGTACAGGCGCCGGGATTGCCGGCTGCAGCGGCGTGCGCACGAGTTCTGGCGGCCGCCAAGACGATGTCGGGCCAGGCCAAGGCCCCCAACGCTCAGGTGGACGTCCTGGCCCGGGCGGGTCTGGCCAAGATCGAACAGGGCGCGGCTGCCTGTGTTACCGGCGACGCAGGCGGAGGGAAGCGGCTCATCGCCGAGGGGTTGGCCGAAAGGACCGCGGCGACCGAACCGTTCGACGAAACGCTCGAGGGTGAATGACGAAGTGGGGGACACCGTGCGCGATCGAGTCTTTGTGGTTGTGACCGCAGTTTTGATTGGCGCTGGGCTCATGGTCGTCGGCGCCACGCCGGCCGCGGCCAGCACGATCACACTGCATCCGGTCGCCGACAGTTATGTGCAGTCGGACCTGCCAACGTCGAATTTCGGGACGGCGACGTCCGTGAAGGTGGACGGGTCCCCCGTGACGACGTCCTACCTGAAGTTCAACGTTCAGGGACTGGCCGCAGCGCCGGGAAGGGCGACACTGCGCGTGTTCAAGTCGTTGTCCACAACGACTGCCATCACACTGCGGCCGGTCGCCGACACGTCATGGAGCGAAACCGGTATCAATTACAGCAACAAGCCGGCGCCCGGTGGGACGCCGATCAGCCCGCCCACCCCCTGGGGAACCGACGTCTGGCTTTCGTACGACGTCACCTCATTGGTGAAGGCCAACGGGATTGTCTCGTTCGCGCTGGACACCACCAGCACCACGTCGAAGAGCCTGCCGAGTCGGGAAGCGTCGACGAACAAGCCGGAACTGGTCCTGGAAACTGCGACCGCACCGGTTGGGTCGGTCACCCTCGCCGTCGGAGGCGACGTTGCCTGCGGCACCACGGAGACCTACTACAACGGCGGTGCCGGGACAGCGACGGCCTGTCGTATGAAGACGACATCTGATCTCGTGCTGGGGATCAATCCGCAACAGGTTTTCGCCCTGGGTGATCTCCAGTACAACAGCGGGAGCACAGTCGACTTCAATATCAGCTATCAGAACAGCTGGGGGAGATTCAAGGCCATCACCCGGCCGGTCGTCGGGAATCACGAGTACGGAACAAGCGGCGCCGGAGGGTATTTCGGGTACTTCGGATCTGCCGCCACCCCGCTCGAACCCGGCTGCACGAAGAACTGTCTTGGGTATTACAGCTTCGATGTGCCTGTCGGTACGTCCAAGTGGCACGTGGTCGTCATCAATTCCGAGTGCACCCGGATCAATGCCGGCATCGGTTGTGCAAAGGATTCGCCGCAGTACAGGTGGTTGGCCAGCGACCTGGCTGGCAATCCGGCACTGTGCACCGCAGTGCTGAGTCACCGGCCCCGTTGGTCGTCCAACAGCTTCGCGAGCCCGGACATCCAACCGCTGGTTGATGTTATGAGTGCGAACAAAGTTGACCTCTTGCTCACCGGGCACGCGCACAGTTACGAGAGTTTCGCGCCGCAGAACGCGGCGGGACAGTCGGATCCTGCAGGCATCAGAGAAATCATCGTCGGCACCGGTGGTCGTGACTCTCAGGGCTTCGGCACTGTGGCGGCGAACAGCCTCGTGCGGAAGAACCACATCTTCGGGGTGATGAAGCTTTCGCTGACCGCGACGGGTTACGGCTACAGCTACGTTCCCGATCCGACGACGCCGTTCACCGACTCGGGCTCTGGCTCGTGCCACTGATCGGACTGGGCCACCGAGCGGACTGGTGCGACTGACCGGAAACGACGCAGGGGCTGAAGCGGATTCGGACCGTCAGCTGGTCGAGCCCAGCGCCCGGTCGAGGTCGGCGACGCGCACGTGGCCGGGCCCGTCGGCCCACTGCTCGAGGTCGCGCAGCGCCCGCACGCGGTTGAGCGCCTCGTTGAGCTCCGCGATCTCCCGGTCTTGACGAAGGATGAGCTCCTCCAGCCGCTGACGGTGACCGATGTCCAGGAAATCCGAACTCCGGTCCGGGCGCGCACCGGCGGCAGCGTCATCGGCACCGTTCCTCCCGCGGGAGGATCCGTTCGCCGCTGAGTGCACCCGATGCACCGCCGGGGAACGAGCGGGCGTGAGCCGAGCGGCCTCATAGGCGCGCACAACGGCGTTCTCGATGCGGACACTCTCCGTACGATCTTCGACGTGGTCGGCCAGTACGAGAAGTTCTAGGTCATCGGACCGTTCGGGTGCGTTTAACAGAGCCGTGACGGCGTCGATCTCGGGGCCGTCGGAGTCGTCGGCCGGGCGGATCCGGGTCCCGACGAAGACGATTGTCCCGGAACCGCGCTCGCGGATCGCGTACACCTGGAAGTGTTCGGTCGACTGTCCGCGACCAATTCCCACGCCGTCTCTGCTGAGGCCCATGCCGCCAGGGTAGGCGGCGAAGATGGACAGCAGTTGGGAAGCGCGTGAACATTGGAGAGGCCATCGGGGTGATCTCGGTCGCTGGGGCGCCAGGAGGCGCTTCTTCGGGGGACATCCTTCCGGTCGCCACCAGGGCCGCAAGCTCGGGTGGCAACGACCATGGAAGCGTGGCGCCCGGGCTGTCGAGATGTGCGGGGCGACGCTCGGGACTGTCCCTACAGTGAGGTACCTGTCGAGCTTGCCGCGCGGGCGCAGTCGCTGGAGTCAGACCTTGCCGCGGCGTTCGGCGCGCTGGAAGTGGCGGACGAAGTGGCCGCGCCCGACGCCGCAGTGGTCACGTTGATGGTGGCGCTCCGTGGGGACTTGTTGCCGGACAGGTCGAGAGCCTGCACGTAGTAGGCATAGGTCGTTGCGGGAGTCAGGCCGGTGTCGGTGAAGGTTGCAGTCGACGTCGTCGCGATAGGGGTGTCGGTCGAGTCGCGGAAGACCTGATAGCCGGCGACCGCGACGTTGTCGGTGCTGGGAGCCCAGGTCAGAGTGGTCGTGCTGGCCGTGGTCCCATCGTCTCCCGGGTTGCCGGGCACGCTCGGTGCGACGCGGTCCGGCTGAGAATGCACAATCGTCGCAGAATCGAAGGTCCCGGCGGTGTCCGCAGCGACGCCCTCCACGAGGATGTTTTCCGGTGACACGGTGACCTTGGCGAACTCGAACTCCGTGTCCTGGCGGAAGGCCGTCCACGCGGGCTGAGGCGCGGTGAAAGCCGTCAAGGTGTTCCCGCCACCACCGGACACGACGTAGGTGATGCCGCCGGACTTCACGGGCGCACCGTTGATGAGGGGGAACGTGCGTTCGTAGTTGTGACTGTTCCCGGAGAGCACCAATGCAACGTTCGATGTCTGGAACAGCGGCACGAGATACTGCTGCACCGCCAGCGAACTGGAGTTACCGGAGGTCGAACTGTACGGCGGCCGCTGGAAGACGACGATCCGCCACTTCTCCGCCTGGTGTGCGGCAAGGTCACGAGCCAGAAATGCGTACTGCTTGGATTTCGGGCCGAAGGGCAATTCGGTATCCAGGACAACGATGTGCGCGTCGCCCCACGTGAAGCTGTACCAGCTATGGTTCTCCCCCGGCATGGGGATGTGCTCCCAGAAGGCGCCGTCGGCGTAGTACTCCTTGTTGCCGTTCGCCGGGAAGATTGCCTGACCTCTCAGCACAGGCTCCATCGGGTCGTAGAATCGATTGTCGAAGTCGGACAGCGACGTGGTGAAGTCGGCGTCCGGGAGGCCGGCACTCGGATAGACGTTGTCGCCGAGCGTCTGCACGAACTGGGTGCCGGCGGCAGCGATATTTTCCGCGTTCTTCTCCTGGCTGGGGCTTCCCGTGCCGAAGTCGCCTATCGCGGCAAAGCTGAACACTGCGCCCGGTCCGGCAGCCGTCCAGAATGAGCCACTTGCACCGTCGGAGACCGTGTACGGATATTGCCTGCCGGCCGAAAGCCCGGTAAGGGTCACCTGGTGGTGCTGAACGGCACCGGACTCGTCCTCGAAGGAAGCACCATTCACCGACACCGAGCCCGTCGTCGGAATGTTGGTCCACCACGACACCACCGCGGAATCACCGGTGACATCTGACACCACGGGGCCGCGGACCACGCTTGATGTGCCGGGGGCCAAGGTAGTCGCGGACTTGGCGACGGTGGCGGCCGAACGATTGCCGGCAGAGTCGATGGCGGTGACGGTGTAGCTGTGGGTGGAGGAGGGGGAAAGGTTGTTGTCCGAGTACCGGTCTGCGAAAGGCCGTTCGACAGAGCCCACCAGCACGCCGTCCCGCGAAACCTCGTAGTAGCTGAGGTCGCTCGAGGGCGATCGGCCCCAATCAATGTCGATGCGGCTATGGGAAAACGGCTTCACGACCAGGCTGCCATCAGGGACCGGGTCAGGTGGGGTTCGGTCCTTGCTGACCGCAGTCGTCACGACACCGACGCGGATGGGGAATTCGTTGTTGTGGACATCGATGGCAGCAACTCCGAATTTGTAGCGGTGGCCGCTCCGCAATTGGACGGCGCGGTAGGCGGTGCTGGGGTCGACCGTCTCGATCAGTGCGAGCCGATCGTCGGCCACGTCGGCCGCGCCGCGATAGATCCGGTAGCCCTCGACAGAACCGCCGGTGGACGGCTTGGTCCAGCTGAGCAATGCGCTGGTATCTGTGACCTGGGTGAAGCGGAGTCCGGCGTCGGTCGCCGTTGCCCGCACGACCGCGCCGCAGGCGGAATTTGCCCACGCCACCAGTAGTCCTGCGATGAGGACGGCAACGCCCGTCAGAGCCAGCACAATGGGAAGACGCCGGCGCGACAGGACGCCTTGCGGCTGCTTCCTTCCAGCGTCGGGTATCACAGCAATCTCCCCGTAGTCGATCGGCATTTACTTCTCGTGCTATCGGCCCCGGCCCCAACCCCTGCGTGGAGAGACTAGTCGTTGATCAGCCCCATACACGTAGCGTGTCAGGCCGCAAACCGTCGTCGGCGGATTAGCTCTCTTGAAACCCGTATGCCAGTGAGTTATCACCGATCCTTGTGCAGTTCGTGCATCCGTCACCTTGCTGAGCGAATTGTTCGTCCGACTGGTGTAATTCTTCGGTGATCCGCGCGTGCGCACTCACACATTCAGATTGACGTCCTAGCACTGGCGGCTGTATCGACGATTGGGCTCTTGCCCGGGGACTTCGGACGGAGGGCACCGATGAATCAGATCACCGGGACCGCGGCGTCATCGGATGGGAGGCCGCTTCTGATGGCCCGCACGGCCGTCATCACCGGGGCCGGCTCGGCGCGCGGCATCGGCCGGGCGCTGGCCGAGCGCCTCGCACGGGACGGCTGGGCGCTGGCGCTGCTGGACATCGACGGTGACGCCGCGGAGCGCAACGCCGCGCAGATCGCTGCTACGTACGGGGTCACGGCACAGGGCTTCCCGGTGGACGTCGCTGACGAGCAGTCCGTCGACACCGCCGCCCGCGCCGTCGAGTCGAGCCTGCCGCCGGTCGTCGCACTGGCCAACCTCGCCGGGATCAGTTCACCGACCGAATTCGCCGCCGTTACGCCCGCCGAGTGGGACCGGGTCTTCGCGGTGAACATGCGCGGCACCTACCTCGTCACCCATGCGCTGCTGCCAGGCATGGTCGAGCGGCGGCTCGGCCGGATCGTCAGCGCCTCGTCCATCTCCGCCCAGCGGGGCGGCGGCACCTACTCGAAGGTCGCCTACAGCGCCTCGAAGGCGGCGATCATCGGCTTCACCCGCGCCCTCGCCCGGGAGGTCGGCAGGTCCGGGGTGACGGTCAATGCGGTCGCCCCCGGACCGATCGACACCGACATCATGGGCGGCACGCTGACCGACGAGCGCAAGGCCCAGCTCTCCGCCGACACCATGGTCGGCCGGGTCGGCACGCCCGCGGAAGTGGCCGCACTGATGGCGTTCCTGATGGGTGAGGACGCCGGCTACATCACCGCCGCCACCTACGACATCAATGGTGGGCTGCAGATCTCCTGACCCGATGGCCCAGGGTCGACCGCCGAGTGCGCGACCCGTCGGCTCCGTGACGGCAACCTCGAGAAGCGGTGACGGCCCGCCTCAAGAAGCGTTGTGACCCAGCTGCCGTTCGAGCACCTCGTGTTGGGTGCGTTGCAGAAAATCCCTGATCGTGTCGCGGCTGCGGGTGAGGCAGGCGATCCTCGCCTCGATCGGGCCGAGCTCGGCTGCCAGTTGCTCGGCGACATCAAGGGGGCAGGTCGGCTCGTTCCGCGCGGCTGCGTCCTCGGCGTCGAGCAGCACCTTGACCAGGCGGGTCGGGATGCCGGCCTGCACCAGCCCGGCCACCCGGCTGATCCGGTCCACGTGCTCCCGGGTGTAGCTGCGGTAGCCGTTGGGGGTCCGGTCAGCCCGCAACAGCCCCTGCTGCTCGTAATAGCGGATCAGCCGGGGCGCGACCCGGGTCTGCGCGGCCAACTCGCCGATCTTCACAACAGGTCCCTCCGAGGCTTGACATTGACATCAGTGTCAAACTTTATCGTAGCCACATGGCAACAACCATCCGTTCCTCCAGCACTGTCCAGGCCCAGCTTCCATGGCCCGCATTGCTCACTCTCGGCGCGGCCACGCTGATCATGGTGACCGCCGAGATGTTGCCCACCGCAATCCTTCTGCCGATGAGCGACGGACTCGGGGTGCCGATTTCGCGCACCGGCCAGCTTGTCGCCATCTGGGCGGTGACCGTCGTCGTGGCCAGCCTGCCGCTGACCCGGCTGACCAGGCACATCGACCGGCGCTCTCTTCTCGTGGCCGGACTCGTCGCCCTCGCGGTCTCGTCGGCCGGGACCGCCCTCGCGCCGTCGTACCCCTTCGTGGTCGGTGCGCGCCTGCTCGGCGGCGCGGCGGTGGGGCTGCTGTGGGCGACCGCGAACGCCCACGTCGCCGACCTGGTCAGCGAGGCCCTCCTCGGTCGCGCGATCGCGGTGGTGCTGGGTGGCGCGACCCTGGGCACGGTGATCGGAACGCCGCTCGCGCGACTGATCGCCGACGGTGCCGGCTGGCGCGTCGCCTTCCTCGTGTTGGCCGTGGCCGCCCTGGCGATCGCGTTGTTGGTGAGGGCCCTGGTGCCGGGCCGGCCGCGGTCCCAACCCGGAACTGCCGACCCAACGGCTGTCCGGGACCCACTCCGCCCTGCACTCCTGGTCATCGTCCTGGTCGGTCTGCTGCTGGTGGGCTACTACGGCGCCTACACCTTCATCACCCGCACCGGTGAGCCGGCCGCCGCCCTGGTGCCCGGCGGGATGAGCACGCTGCTGCTCGGGTACGGCCTCGCCTCCGCCGCTGGCGTCGCACTCGCCGGCCGGGTGACGAGCCGTACCGCCGGCTGGCTGGTCGCCAGTTCGGCCGCGACTGCGCTGGGGTTGGCGGGTCTTGCCTGGGCCGGGCGCCCCGTCGTCGGCCTGGTGGCGATCCTGGCGCTCGGTCTCATCTCCGGCGGATTGCCTCCGCTGGCGCAAACGGTGATCCTGCGACTGGCAGGGCGGAGCCACCGCGATCTCGCCGCGGCCCTCATTCCCGTTGTCTTCAACGGCGGTATCGCGATCGGCGCGGCCGCAGCGAGCCTGCTCGTCGCCCGGGCCGGCCACGACGCGCTCGCATTGCCGACCTCGGCGGCGGTTGCCGTTGCGGCGCTGGGGCTCTGGTGGGTGACCCGCGCGCGCGGAACGAGAGACGTTCGACCGCCATCGCGGTGACGAAGCAACCCGTCCGGCCGGAGCGCAAACGTGTCCGACCGACGGGAGCCGGCAAGGGGGTCGAGCGGGCACGCTCAACAGGTCCGACCGACGGACCCCGACCACGAAGGAGAATCCCGATGCTCATCGCCGTGCTCGACCTGCACACCACCGCCGCGGACCGACCGGCGGCGCTCGCCCAGCTGGACAGTGAGCGCGACGAGATCCGCTCCATGCCAGGCAACCTCGACTTCAGGGTGTACGCCGATCGCGATGACGCGGGGGCCGTCGGGGTCATCCACGAGTGGGCTGACGAACCGTCGTTCAAGGCATACCTGAGTTCGCCGGCGTTCGCCCGATCGGGCACGGTTCTCCGTCCCATGCTGACCACTCCGCCGGTGAGCCGCCGGTTCCGGGCCGCTCTGCTGGAAACGGTCTGACCGACCGCCCGGTCTACCCTGAGCGGGTGCGAGGCGGTCCGTGAGACGCGAGGCATATGCGTTCGCGCGCGAGTTCGCCGCAGCCCCGACCACCGAGTTGTGTGTCGACCGGCACTATCTGCTGTGCGCCGCCTCCGGTGCCCTCCGCCTCGAGGCACACGGCAGTACCTGGGTGCTGCCGCCGGCCCGGGCTGCGCTGATCGCGGCCGGTGAGCCGATTCAGGTTTCCATCCCGCGGCCGGTGACGACGTCATCCGTGCTGTTCGACTCGCAGTTCGTGGCGGAGCCTCCTCAACCGCTCACCGTCTTTGACCTCAGCCCGCTGGCCCGGTCCCTGCTGACGGAGTGTGTGTCCTGGCCCGATGCCGACGAGCCCCTCCCTCCCTACGCGCGGAGCATGTTCGTCGCGTTGGCCGCCGTCGCCTGGCGGCTCGCCGAACACCCCAGTCCGGTGACGGTCCCGGCCGGTCGGTCGGCGGAGCTGCGCCGCGCATTGGCACTGACCGGCGAACGACTCGCGCAGGACATCCGGTTCGAGGACATCGCCCGCGAGGTCGGGTTGGTACCGCGGTCGCTTGCCCGCCGATTCGAGGACGAGTGCGCCATGACCTGGCGCGCTGTCCTGCGCCGGATGCGGGTGCTGCGCGCGGTCGAGGAGCTGGCCGCGGGTGAGGACTCCGTCACGACCGTCGCCCATGCGGTCGGGTACACGTCTCTGTCCGCGTTCAATGCCGCCTTCAGGGAGCTCACCGGTCGAACCCCGACGCAGTACCGCGCCACCTTCCGTTCCTGACGACGCCGACAGCGCCGACGGGACCCAGCGCCGACGGGACCCAGCGCCGACGGGACCCAGCGCCGACGGGACCCAGCGCCGACGGGACACAGCGCCGACAGGACACAGCGCCGACGGGACACAGCGCCGACGTACACAGCGCCGAGGTGACCGGTCAGCGTTCCGGGACGTTCCGCTCGATCTCCGCGAGCCACACCGCCGCGTTGCCGTCGGACGGCGCCCGCCAGTCCCCGCGCGGGCTCAGCGAACCACCGGCAGACACCTTGGGGCCGTTGGGCATCGCCGACCGCTTGAACTGGCTGAAGCCGAAGAACCGCTTCACGAAGACGATCAGCCAGCTCCGGATGGCGGGCAGGTCGTAGGCGCGCCGGCGTTCCGGCGGGAAGCCGACCGGCCAACCGCCGGCCTCGACGTCACCCCAGGCATGCACCGCGAGGAATGCGATCTTCGACGGACGGAATCCGTACCGCAGTGTGTAGAACAGGTTGAAGTCCTGCAGCTCGTACGGGCCGATCGACTTCTCCGTGCTCTGCGGCACCTCGCCCTCCTTGACCGGGATCAATTCCGGTGAGATTTCCGTGCCCAGAATCGAGAGCAGGATGTCGTCCACCTGGTCGGAGAAGTCGTCGAGCCCGCTGACCCACCGGATCAGGTGCTGGATAAGAGTTTTCGGCACCCCGCCGTTGACGTTGTAGTGCGACATCTGGTCGCCTACCCCGTACGTGCTCCAGCCGAGCGCCAATTCCGACAGGTCACCGGTGCCCAGCACGATGCCGTGGTGGTGGTTGGCGAGACGGAACAGGTAGTCCGTGCGCAGACCGGCCTGGACGTTCTCGAAGGTGACGTCGTAGACCTCCTCGCCCCTCGAGTACGGGTGCTCGAGATCGGCCAGCATCTGCCGGGCGGCGGGCCGGATGTCGAGTTCCGCGGCCGTCACGTCCAGCGCCCGCATCAACGCCCAGGCGTTGGACTTGGTGGCGTCCCCGGTCGCGAAACCAGGCATGGTGAACGCCAGGATGTTGCTGCGCGGCAACCCGAGCAGATCCATCGCCCGCGCCGCGACGATCAGCGCGTGGGTGGAGTCGAGCCCGCCGGACACGCCGATCACCACCCGGTCGGTGTGGATCGCGCGGAGCCGCTGCACCAGTCCGTCGACCTGGATGTTGTAGGCCTCGTAGCAGTCCTGGGCCAGCCGGTCCGGGTCCGCGGGAACGAACGGGAAGCGCTCGATCGACCGGAGCAGGCCCAGGTCCCCGTCGGGCGGGTCCAGGGCGAACCCGATGGTGCGGTAGCCGTCCGAGCCGCCGACCACCCGGCTGTTGTCCTCGAAGGTGCCCTGCCTGGCCCGTTCCTGCCGGAGCAGGTCAAGGTCGACATCGGCGACGGTGACCTGCGGGTCGTCGGCGAACCGCGCACCCTGGCCGAGCAGCACGCCGTTCTCGAAGATGGTGGTCTGGCCATCCCAGCTCAGGTCGGTGGTCGACTCGCCCTGCCCGGCGGCGGCATAAAGGTAGGCGGCCAGGCAGCGCATGGACTGGCTGCGGCACAACAGACTTCGGGTGTGCGCGCGGCCGATGGTGATCGGGCTGCCCGACAGGTTCGTCAGGACGGTCGCGCCGGCGAGCGCCAGTCCACTGGACGGCGGGACGGGGACGAACATGTCCTCGCAGATCTCGACACCGACGGTCAGCCCCTCGACGTCGGTCGCGTCGAACAGCAGGTCGGTACCGAACGGCGCCGACGCACCGGCGACGGTGATCTGCAGGCCGGTGATCCCGCGCCCGGACGCGAACTGGCGGCGCTCGTAGAACTCGCGGTAGTTCGGCAGGTGCAGTTTGGGGACGACGCCGAGCACCCGCCCGCGGTGGATCACCACGGCGGTGTTGAACAGCCGGGCCCGATGCCGCAGCGGGGCGCCGACGATCAGCACCGGAAGCAACCCCGCGGTCGCGTCGATGATCGCCCGCAGGCCGGCGTGCACGGCGTCCAGGACCGCGTCCTGGCCGAGCAGGTCCTCGATGGAATAGCCGGTCAGCGCGAGTTCGGGGAACACCGCGACGGCGACGCCGCGGTCCGAGCAGCGGGTGGCGACCTCGACGATGCTGTCCGCGTTCCGGACCGGGTCGGCGATGACGACGTCCGCGGTGCACGCGGCGACGCGGGCGAAACCGTGCGCGTAGAGCGACTGGAACGTCATCGGTCCATCCTCGCCGACGCGGAGCCGGTGGCGTGAACCGGCTCGTCCTGCGGCGGCCCACCGACGAGCCCGGCTTCACCGCTGAACCGTTGACGGCGTGGCAGCGTGGTGTACGCAGAGCACGGACGCCCACCACGCCCGGATGCCGTCCCCGGTAGCCGTCGGGGGTGGCGGGAATCGGCAATCGCCGTGGTGGGCCGTTCGGCTCAGGTCTGGATGACGGCCCGGCGGAGGGGAGGTGCCAGTGACGCAGGATCCGTCGGCCGACGACTCCGCGGTCCCGCGCATCGGCGCCCGGTCGACGACGAGTGCGGACGACGAACTGCTGCGTGTCCTGCACGATCAGCACGCGGCGGCGCTGTGGGGATTCGTCCTGCACCTCACGGGCGGCGACCGCAGCCGTGCGGAGGACGTGGTTCAGGAGACGCTGTTCCGGGCGTGGCGCAAGCCCGCGGTGCTCGCACAGAAGGACGCCTCAGCCCGCGGCTGGCTGTTCACCGTGGCCAGGAACATCGTGGTGGACGACTGGCGCTCGGCGCAGCGCCGCCCGACGACGTCCTCCGAGCTCCTCCCGGAGTTGCTGGAACCCGACGGTACGGACACCGCGGTCCAATCGCTGATGGTCGCCGATGCACTGCGCCGGCTGACCCGCGATCATCGGGCCGTGCTGCTCGAGTGCTACTTCCGCGGCTGTACCGCGGCGCAGGCGGCCGGCCGGCTCGGCGTCCCGGTGGGCACGGTGAAGTCGCGGCTGCACTACGCGCTGCATGCATTGCGGTTGATCTTCGAGGAGATGGGGGTGGTGACGTGAGCGACCTGTGCCGCAGCGATGCCGCCTACGTGCTCGGTGCCCTGTCGCCCGCGGATCGGCACGCCTACGAGGACCACCTGCGGGGATGCGACGCGTGCCAGGCGTCCGTGCAACGCATTGCCGGGCTTCCCGGGTTGCTCGCACTGACGTCGGCGGAGGCCGTCGAGGACCCGGGTCCGCCGGTGCCAGAGACCCTGCTGCCGTCGCTGATCGCGAGGGTGCGGTCGGCGCAGCGGCGTCGCCGGTGGGCGACCGGGGGCTTGCTGGCCGCGGCCGCGGCGGCGGTCCTGGTGATCAGCGGGGTGCTGATCGTCCACGAGAACACGGAAGACGCGCTGTACGAGGCCGGCGGCGGCACCACCGCAGGGGCGACGACCAGCCCGGGAACGGTGCCCGCCGTCCCCGACGAGCAGACGCCGATGATCCCGGTGGTGCCCGGGCCGATGACGGCGTCGCTCGAGCTGACCGACAAGAAGTGGGGAACCGCGATCACGGTGATCTGCTCCTACACCGACACAATCGACTCGTCGGTGTCCTACGACCTTGCCGTCATCGACACCCAGGGACAGCACAGCCCCGCCGGCAGCTGGCGTGCCGTTCCGGGTGCGACCGCGAGAGTGGCGGTGGCGACGGCGGTTCCGCGGAACCGCATCGCGTCGCTCGAGGTGCTGCTGCCCGACGGCCGGACCATCCTGCGGTCATCCCCGTGACGGTGGTCCGCGACCGGGCCCGTGCACGGGGCGGCCGCCGGCGCCGCGGTGCAGACCCGGCGGACGGTCAGCGCGGCAGGCCGTACTGCAGCTGAACACCCTGTCCGACAGGCGGTCCGGCAGCAGCGCGCGGGTCGCGACGAGCGACTTCGCGACCGCGTTGATGAGGTAACGGGTGCGTGGCCGGTCGGTCGTCACGGCCTTCACGATGACCTCGGCGATGTCGTCGGCCGTCGACCCGAGCCGGGCGAGCGGCCCACTGCCGATGGTGCCGAAGGCCTTCCCGACAGCCTCCTTGTAGTCCGCGTACGGATCGGGCTCGCCGGACGCCCCGCCTGCCGCCGCGTCCGACTGCGCGATGCTGCCCGCGGCGATGTCGTTCCAGGGCGTGCGAACCGGACCCGGCTCGATCAGCACGACGTCGATGCCGAACTGCGCGAGCTCCATCCGCAGGGCGTCGCTCAGCCCTTCGACGGCGTACTTGCTGGCGTGGTAGAACGCGCCACCGGGGAGTGTGACCCGGCCGCCCATCGACGAGACGTTCAGGATCCGACCGGCTTTCGCCTTCCGCATCCCCGGCAGGACCAGCTGGGTGAGCCGCACCAGGCCGAAGAAGTTGGTCTCGAACTGCCGTCGGACGTCGTCCATCGGCACCTGCTCGACCGGTCCGTACAGCCCGTAGCCGGCGTTGTTGATCAGCACGGCGACGGCACCGGATTCGTCCTCGACTGCGCGGACAGCTGCGGCCATCGACTCCTCGTCGGTGACGTCGAGTGGGAGGGTCGCGATCCCGCGGTCCGCGAGGTCCGAGATGGACTCGAGGCGGCGTGCGGTCGCGTAGACAGGGCGTCCCGCATCGTGCAGAGCGATCGCCGCGGCGTGCCCGATACCGGACGAGCAACCGGTGATGAGGATGGCGCCGGTGGTGGGAATGGTCGGCATCGGATGCCCTTTCGTCGGTCGGTCAATGGTCGGTCTCTAACTGGTTGGTTACCAACCATGCCAGCGCGGTGTGACGCTGTCAATAACCAGTTAGTTACTGCTACGGTGGGCGGCACCATGCCTCCGGATTCCACTGACACCAAGCGCCGGTTGCTGGCGGCCGCACTCGACGAATTCGCCGAGCACGGCCTCGCCGGAGCGCGGGTCGACCGAATCGCCGAGCGCGCCAAGGCCAACAAACGGCTGATCTACGCGTACTTCGGCAACAAGGAGCAACTGTTCGACACCGTGATGGCGCATTCTCTCGGCGTCCTGGCCGACGCGGTGCCGTTCACTGCCGACGACCTGCCCGGTTATGCGGCCGGCCTCTTCGACCACATGATCCTGCACCCGGATCTGGTCCGGCTGACCCTGTGGAAGTCGCTCGAGCGGCCGGCAGTGTCCGTCCTTGAGATGGACGTCTACCGGCCGAAGGTGACCGACGTCGCGGCCGGTCAACGCGCCGGCACGATCGCCGAAGGGATAGCACCGATCGACGTGCTGATCCTGGTGATCGGCCTGGTGGCCTCGTGGTTCACCGCGTCGCCCTCCCTACAGGCGCTCGGCGACGGCGCGCCGCAGGAGCGGCTCCTGGAGCACCGGGAGGCCCTGATGCTTGCCGTCCATCGGATCACCGGGCCGTCGGGACAGATCGACCGCTGAGGTGACCGCCCGTGTCGGCTGCCTTGTGGAAAGTCCCGCCGCGGAGAGGCTGATGCGATGAGTTCGCGTGTGGTGCGGCGTCTACCCCGGTCGGCGACACCGGACCGACCCCAGTTCCTTTCGACAGGAGACACGACGATGCCCACCACGAACGACCCGCGTCCGCTGGACCTCTCGATGACCGCGGCGATCCGGAAGGACGGGGCGTTCGCGACCTACCTCGAACTGGCCGGCTGCGATGCGGCCCTGGGTACCCGTCGCGCGGTGAAGGTCGCCGGCACGCTTGACGGGCATCCGTTCCAGGCGACCCTGATGCCCTCGGGAACAGGGCCGCACTGGCTGCCGCTGCGCGCCGCACTCTGCAAAGCCATCGGCAAGTCGGAGTCCGACCAACACGTCGACGTGCACCTCCTGCAGCGCCTGAGCTGAGCTGCTTGATCCGACAGGTGACTGACGGCTGATTCGGGCCGCCTCCCCATCGCCCGGGTGGGCCTGGCGCAAACTGGGTACTGGACCCGGAGCCCGTGCGCGCGGGCGCCGAACCGGGACCCGGGAGGGATGGGAACGTGATTCGTCACGAGTGGTGGATCCACTTCGAACCCTCGCAGGGTGATGCCCGTCGCGAATGGATCTTCGCCGCCCAGCACTTCGGCGCACTCGGGTGGGACATCAGCGCCATCGGTTGCCGGGCGATCAGCCCGCAGGGTCACTGGTTCGAGATCAGCTCACCGGCCCGGGACCTCGTCGGCGTCGCGCCCACCCGGATGACGGCGTCCGCCTGTTGGCTGCGGCGGGTCGGTGGCCGGACGTACCGCGAGGTGGAATGGCTTGCCGGGAAGAACGGGCTCGATCTCGAGGTCAGGGAGAACCTCCACACCTTGCTCGGCGACCCGCTGCGATTGGCGAGTTGAGGTGGCCACCCGAGAGGCCGGCGCCGCACAGACCTATCCCGTCGTCCGGCAGGTGGTGCTGGACTGCACGGACGTGCGGAAGCTCGCCGAGTTCTACCGGGAGCTGCTGGGGATGCGATACCGGCCCGGGGACGAACCGCCCTCGGCGGGTCGCGACGATGCCGACTGGCTGGTGCTGCGGCCCACGAACGGGTCGGCCCAGCTGGCGTTCCAGCAGGTGGCGGAGCTGCCGGAGCCCACCTGGCCAGAGGGTCCGCGCCCGCAGATGCTGCACCTGGACATGACAGTGCCGGACACCGATGAGCTGCTGGCGCAGCGCGCGCGGGTGCTGGATCTGGGTGGTCGCCAACTGCTGGACCGCTTCGACGACCCGGACGAGCCGCTGTACGTTTTCGCCGACCCGGCCGGTCACCCGTTCTGCATCTTCGTGGGCTGACCGACTGTCCGTCGGCACGGCCCGGCCGACGCCTGGCGCGCTCCGGCTTGTCAGGTCCCAGCGCACCGCCATGCACCGAACGACGAATGCACCGAACAACGAATGCCCAGAAGGCGAACGCCCCGAAAGACGAACGCATCGACACCCAGGAGGACGAAAGTGGTAGCACTGCCAGCACTGTCCGTGCAGCTGTACTCCGTGCGGAACCAGCTCGCCGAAGATCTGCCCGGAACCCTGGCCAGGCTCGCCGAGATCGGGCTGACGAAAGTGGAGCCGTTCGACCTGCTCGGCGACCCTGACGGGTTGCGGGCGGCGCTGGACGCCAACCGGCTGTCGGCTCCCAGCGCCCACGCGCGGGTCGCGGATCCGGGCGTCGAGTTGGATCCGGTCTTCCGCGCGGCGCAGACGGTCGGCGTGCAGACCGTCGTGGCGCCGATGACTGATCCGTCCCGCTGGACTTCCCGCGAGGGTGTGCAGGGAGTGGCCGACGATCTGACCCGGGCCGCTGAGGTCGCTGCCGGCTACGGCCTGCAGGTCGGATACCACAACCACGCCTTCGAGCTGGAGAACACCGTCGACGGCCGGCCGGCCCTCGAGCTGCTGGCGGAGTTGCTGGACCCGACAGTCGTGCTGGAGGTCGACACCTACTGGGCGGCCGTCGGCGGCGGCTCGGTGCCCGAGCTGCTCGGCCGGCTCGGCGACCGGGTGCGGCTGCTGCATCTCAAGGACGGACCGATCAACAAGGAGAACTCGGAACAGCTGCCGCTCGGAGCCGGCGCCATGCCGGTGGTCGACATTGTCGCTGCGGCAAGAACGGTCGAGATCCCGGTCCTCGAGTTCGACGACTACGCAGGCGACTTGTTCGAGGGCATCGCCGAGAGTTACTCCTTCGCATCGGGTCTGCAGGTGAGCCGATGACGGCCGGGTCGGTGGCCGGCGGGCAGCAAGGACGGTCGGGTCCGGTCGGCGTCGCGATCGTCGGGGCCGGGAAGATCAGCGAGCAGTACCTGGCGCATCTGAACCGCTACCCCGATGTGCAGGTGTGCTTCGTCGCGGACCTGTTTCCCCAGCTGGCGAGCGCGAAGGCCGAGGAGTTCGGGATCGCAGCTTCCGGCACGGTGGAAGAGGCGTTCACCGCGGACGACGTGGAGATCGTCGTCAACCTGACGGTGCCGGTGGCCCACGCCGAGGTCGCATCGGCCGCGATGGCGGCGGGCAAACATGTCTGGAACGAGAAACCGCTTGCGTTGCAACGGGAAGCCGGTGCGGCGCTGGTCGCACAGGCGGCGCAGTCCGGCCTCATGCTGGGGTGTGCGCCGGACACCGTGCTCGGTCCGGGCCTGCAAACCGGGTTGCGGATGATCCGTCGCGGCGACATCGGCCGGCCGCTGACCGCGTCGATCGTCTTCCAGACGGGCGGCCCGCACCATTGGCACCCCAACCCCGACTTCCTGTACCAGGCCGGCGGCGGCCCGCTGCTCGATATGGGCCCGTACTACCTGACGGCTGTGACGCAGGTGTTCGGCCCGATCGCCGGGGTGGCGGCGCGCGCGTCGACGATGTCGCCGACCAGGACGATCGGATCCGGCCCACGCGCCGGGGAGGTCTTCGACGTCACGGTGCCCACCTTCGTCACCGCCATCTACGACTTCTCCGCCGGCGAGATCGCGGCGGCCACCTTCAGTTTCGACTCGCCGCTGTCCCGGATGGGGGTACTGGAGATCGCCGGCACGGACGCCACCATCGCGATGCCCGACCCCAACAAGTTCGGTGGCGACGTCCGCCTGTTCAGGGCCGGGGTCGATGACCCGGACACCGTGTCGGTCGACGAGGCCGGCGCGGGCCGCGGCATCGGTGTGGTCGACATGGCCCGGGCACTGCGCACCGGCGGCCGGCACCGGGCCACCGGGGAGCAGGGGCAGCACGTGCTGGACGCGATGTACGCGACCCTGGAATCGGCGGAGGGCGCCACCTTCGTGCCCGTCACGTCGACGTTCGGGCAGGTCGACCCGCTGCCGCCGGAGTGGGATCCGCTGGCCCGGACCGTGTAGGAAACTGGCCCGGACCGTGGAGGAAACGGCCCGGGCCAGCGGAGTGCATACGGTCAGACGCCGCTGATCAGCTCCTGCAGGGTGGCCCGCGCACCGCGCTCGTGCAACGCGGTCAACGTCGCGAGATAGGGCTCGGTGAAGCGGGTGTCGTCGACCAGATCGCCGAACAGCTCGCGGTTGGCCATGAACGCCAGCGGCT
Organism: Nakamurella sp. GG22; assembly: GCF_052976845.2. Lineage (NCBI taxonomy): Bacteria > Bacillati > Actinomycetota > Actinomycetes > Nakamurellales > Nakamurellaceae > Nakamurella > Nakamurella sp. GG22. Next base: position 41,564 of record NZ_JBRIIO020000025.1, read on the forward strand.
CGCTGCGCTGGCGTTGCGCGGTGGCGATCAGGGTGTCCTTGAGCCGGTCGACGACGTCGATCGGCTCGCCCTGTTCGTCGACGGCCTCGGCGTACCGGGCCCAGCTCGCGACGATCGCGGCCGACAGGGTGACCTGGCCGCCGGCGGCGAGGTTCTCCCTGACCACCGGGATCAGCCACTTCGGGATCCGGTCCGAGCTCTCCGCGCACAGCCGCGGCACCGTGTCGCGGACCCCGGCGTTGGAGAACCGTTCGATCAGCTGGCGCCGGTAGGCGTCCAGGTCGATCCCCGGCACCGGGCGGAGCGTCGGCGTTGCCTCTTCCTCCATGTAGTCGAGCAGGAACCGGGCGAACAGCGGGTCCTGGGCCACGTCGTGCACGAGCCGGTAGCCGGCCAGATAGCCGAAGTAGCACAGCCCCTGGTGGCTGGCGTTCAGCAACCGGAGCTTCATCAGCTCGTAGGGCTCGACGTCCTCCACGAGCTGCACACCGACGTCCTCCAGCGGTGGCCGGCCGTCGACGAAGTGGTCCTCCAGCACCCACTGGGTGAACGGCTCGCAGACCACCGGCCAGCCGTCGGCGATGCCGAACCGCTCGGCGATGTCCGCCCTGTCCTGGTCGGTGGTGGCCGGCGTGATCCGGTCCACCATCGAGTTCGGGAACTTCACGTTCCGCTCCACCCAGTCGCCGAGACCCTCGTCGCCCCAGGCTTTCCCACGTAGCCGGGCGAAAGTGGTGAACACCTTGTGCGCGACATGGCCGTTGCCCTGGATGTTGTCGCAGGACATGATCGTGAACGGCGGAATCCCACGGTCGCGGCGCCGCACCAGGGCCTCGGTGATCAGCCCGAAGGTGGTGGCCGGGACGGCGCCGGGGACCAGATCCGCGGCGACGGCGAGGTTCTCGGCATCGAACTCGCCGGTCACGTGGTGGAAGTTGTAGCCGCCCTCGGTGACCGTCAGCGAGACGATCCTGGTCGCCGGGTCGGCCATCTTCTCGATGACGGCATCAGGGTCGTCGGGGGCGAAGAGATACTCGACGATGGACCCGATGACCCTGGGCTCCCAGGTGCCGTCCGGGTCCTTGAGGACCAGCGTGTACAGGCAGTCCTGCTGGTCCATGACCTTCTTCATGGTGGCGTCGAACGGCATCACCCCGACGCCGCAGATGCCCCAGTCCAGCGCCTTGCCCTCGTTCATCAACCGGTCCAGGTACATCGCCTGGTGCGCGCGGTGGAACCCGCCGACACCGAAGTGCACGATGCCGGTGGTGACCTGGCTCCGGTCGTAGGACGGGCGGGGGATGTCCTCGCGCAGGTTCTCGAGGGACGCGGTGCTCAGTGCGAGCGGGGTGGAGATTCGGGTGCTGCTCACTTGACGGCTCCCAGGGACAGGCCCTGGACAAGCTTGTCCTGGGCGGCGAATCCGGCGATGAGGACGGGCAGCGAGACGACGGTGGTGGCCGCGCAGAGCTGGGCCAGGAACAGGCCCTGCGAGGTGACGAAGCCGGTCAGGTAGACGGGGGCGGTCTGCGCGACGACACCGGTCAGGACCTTGGCGAACAGCAACTCGTTCCAGGCGAAGATGAAGCAGATCAGCGCGGTCGCCGCGATACCGGGGGAGATGATCGGCACGATGATCCGGCGCAGTGTCTGCACCAGATTGGCGCCGTCGATGGATGCTGCCTCGAACAGAGCCGGCGGGACGTCGGCGAGGAACGAGCGGAGCATCCAGATCGCGATCGGCAGGTTCATCGCGGTGTAGATGATCACCATGAACCAGATGTTGTCCAGCAGCCCGATGGCCGATGCAATCAGGTAGATCGGCATCAGCCCGGCGACGGCGGGCAGCATCTTGGTGGTGAGGAAGAAGAACATCACGTCGGTCCACTTGCGCACCGGCTTCACCGACAACGCGTACGCGGCAGGGATGGCCAGCAGGATCACCAGGATGGTCGACCCGACCGACGCCCACGCGGAGTTGATCAGCGAGGGCCACGGGCTGGCGCCCGACTCGCCGCCGAAGAACGCCTTGTAGCCGTCCAGGGTGAGCGGCGCGAAGATGTCCGGCGGGTTCGATGCCGCGTCGATCTCGGAGTGGAAGCTGGTCAGCACCATCCAGGCCACGGGGGTGATGAACAGCAACCCGATCAGCCAGGTGAGGGTGGTGAGGGCGGATTTGCCGAGCCGGTTCTTGCTCTGTGGTTTCTCGGGGGCGGGTCGAGCCGCCCCAGTGGTCGTCGAGGGTGCGGTGATGGTCATTTGTTGTCCTCCGACAGCAGGCTGGAGACGTTCTTGACCGCGAACGTGGCGATGATGATGGATCCGATGACGACGATCACGCCCTGCGCGGAGGCGAGCCCGTAATCCTGTGCGGTGAACAGGGTCTGGTAGATGGTGAAGGGCAGGTTCGCGGTGCCCAGCGCGCCGGAGGTGATGGTGTAAACGGCGTCGAAGGTCTGGATCACGTAGATTGAGCCGAGTAACCCGGCCAGTTCCAGGTACTGCCGCATGTGCGGCAACGTCATGTGGGTGAACATCTGCCAGTGGTTGGCGCCGTCGACGGATGCGGCCTCGAGGACCTCACCGGGGCGGGACTGCAGGCCGGCCAGCAGGATCAGCGTCATGAACGGGGTCCACTGCCAGATCAGGGTGATCTCGATCGACAGCAGCGGGAACTGGGTGATCCAGTCCACCTGTGGTGCGTTGTCGCTGCCGAAGATTCCCCACACCCAGGTCATCACGCCGTTGAGCAGGCCGAAGATCGGGTTGTAGATCGCGTGTTTGAACACCAGCGCCGCCGCGACCGGGACGATCAGGAACGGCGTGATCATCATGGTGCGGACCAGGCCGCGGCCGCGGAACGCCCGGTTGAGCAGCAGCGCGATGCACAGGCCGAGGACGAGGCTGACCAGCACGACGGTGACCGTCATCAGGATGGTCACCCACACCGACCGCAGCAGGTCGGCGTCGGTGAAGACCTTGGCGTAGTTGGACAAGCCGGCGAAACCCCGCTGGTCAGGGCGGTAGGCGTTCCAGTTCATGAACGAGATGACCAGCGTCGCCACGAACGGCAACTGGGTCAGGATGATCGTGAAGATCAGCGCCGGCAGCAGCGGGATACGTCGGAACCATGCCTGTTTCGGGGTCAGCTCCAGCCTGTTGGGGACAGGCGCCTTCGGTGGCGCGGTGGCCGTCTTCGATTCGGTGGTGGAACTCATGCCGGGACCTCCGAGTGGGAGCAGATGCATGCAGTGGACAGCGGGCCGAGAATGCTGATTCCGGTGCTGATGTCGGGGAGGGTGATGGTTCTGGTGGTGGTCATTGTTGGTAGGTCACCCCGACGTCGGTCGCGAGTTCCTGGCCTCTGTTCAAGGCGTCGGTGACGCTCATCTGCCCGGCGATGGCACTGGAGATGTCCTGCGAGACCTTGGTTCCCAGATTGGTGAACTCCGGGATGTCGACGAACTGGATACCCACCGTCGGCCGCGGCTGCACGCCTGGGTTGGTCGGGTCGGCTTCGGTGATCGCCGTCTTGGTCGGTTCGGCGAACGCCTTCGCGGCCTCCACGTACTGCGGGATCTCGTACGTCGAGGCGCGTTTCCCGGCCGGTACCCGGGACCAACCGATCTCGTTGCCGACGAGGTTCTCGTAGTCCTTCCCGGACGCCCAGGAGATGAACGCCCACGCATCCGCCGATTTCGGGGTGCTCTTCTCGATGGCCCAGGACCACGCATAGAGCCAACCGGAGGCCTTGGTCTTCACCACCGGGGCCTGCGCGTAGGCGAGCTTGCCCTTGACCGGAGATTCGTCCGCCTCCAGGCTGCCGGCGGCAGACGTCGCGTCGTACCACATCGCGACCTTGCCCTGCGCGAGCGCCGTCAAGCACTCCGTGAAACCAGCTGACGGGGCACCGAACTCGCCGTGCTGCTGGACCAGGTTCACGTAGAACTCGGTGGCCTCGGTGAACCCCGGCGCGTTCACCTGCGCATTCCAGTCCTTGTCGAACCAGGTACCGCCGAAAGTGTTCACCACCGTGGTCAACGGGGCCATCACCTGGCCCCACCCCGGCTGACCACGCAGGCAGATGCCCCGCATGTCGGGCTGGGCGTTGTCGACCTGGGCCGCGATATCCGCGACCTCCTGCCAGGTCGGCCGCTCGGGCATCGTCAGGCCCTTCTCGTCCAGGACGTCCTTGCGGTACATCAGGAACGACGACTCCCCGTAGAACGGCTCTCCGTACAGCACACCATCCGCGCTCAATGATTGAGTCATCGACGGGAAGATGTCCGCCTGGTCGAACTCGGTGTCAGCCGCGACGAACTCGTCAAGCGGGTACAACCAATCATTGCCCGCGTAAATCGGGATCTCGAAGTTCGACAGCGTCGCCACGTCATACTGATTGGCCTGGCTCGTGAATTCCTGCGACACCTTGTCCCGCAGGTCATTCTCCGGCAACACCGTGTAATTCACCACGATCCCGGTCTCGGCGGTGAAATTCTCCGCCGTCAACCTCTGCAGATCCACCATCTGCGGGTTGTTCACCATCAACACGTTGATGGACCGGCCGCTGTCGGACTTCCCGCCGGCACCGGCGGTGCACGCGGTGGTCGCCATCAGCAGGGCGGTCGCGACCGCGACGGTCCTGGCGCCCCGTCCGGTGACGGTCCGTCCGGCGGAGCGCCGCCCGCGGGCTGCTCGCCCTGGGTCGTGGGTGGCTCTGCGGTGGGGCAGTCGCATGAGTCGTCCTCTCGATTGTTCGTGCGCACGGGTGCGCGCTGAACCGCCCGTCCGGGGGATCCCGGCCGGTGGTGGGTGGCTGTGCGGTTGTGTGCGGCCGGCGGCTAGACGCGGACCACGGCTGGTCCCAAGGCGCTGTAACGGTGGGCGTCGTGCGAGGACATTCCGGTGTCGGTGACGAGGGTTTCGAAGTCCGCGACGTCCGCGAACTTGCAGAAGCTGTTGATGCCGAACTTGGTGTGGACCCCGACGAACAGGCGGCGGCGGGAGACCTCGACGACCTTGCGCTTGACGGCCGACACCGCCGGCACCGGCGTGGTGAGGCCGCGGTCCCGGGAGATGCCGTTGGTGCCGAGCACGGCGAGATCGATCACCAGATCCGAGAGCATGGCGATAGCCCAGTGATCATTGGTCGCCAAGGTGTGGCCGCGGACCCTTCCGCCGAGCATGATCACCGACATGTTCTCCGCCGGCGCGAGCAGTCCGGCCGCGGTGAGCGAGGAAGTCACCACGGTGAGCGGGCGTTGCAGTTGCAGCAGTTCCTCGGCGACCAGTTGCGGGGTGAAACCCTCATCCAGGTAGACGGTCTCGGCGTCACCCAGGTTCTCCACGGCGGCAACTGCAATCCGCCGCTTCTCGGGCACCCGGTGCCCGCTCCGGTGATCCATGTTCGACTCGAACCCGGCACCCTCGACGGGATACGCGCCGCCGTGGATGCGGCGGACGAGCCCGTGCTCCTCGAGCACCTTGAGATCACGCCGAACGGTCTCGGCGGCGACATCGAGCCGGACCGCGACCTCGGAGACCTCGATGTGGCCCGTTCCGCGGGCGTGATCGAGGATCATCCGCCGCCGCTCCTCGCCCTGCTTGGTCTGCACTGACCTCACCCGCTCTCCCGACTCCGTCTCGCCGCGCTGTGTCGATCTGCCTGTCGATCTGCCTGAGCCCGTTACTCGGGCGCATCTACCGGTGCGCATCGAACTGTGTGAATGATGGTTCGTGTGGTGCGGCTCTCACAATGGTCCGTCAACGGTCACGCGTCGAGTGGTTGTCGTCACATCGTGTAGTCCGGTTGTTGCCCGGATACGGGCAGGCCAAACTCGGGTTAGCAGGGCGCTGCTGGGCATTTCGGGCGGGCCGGCTGCCCGAAACCATGCCCGGCGGCGACCGTTCCGTGTGGTTCTCCGGGCGATGCCCGCCGGAGCGCCCGGTTTCGGGTCGTCCCGGTCCGCGCCGGCGCCGTTGAATCCGCTCGCGACAGCGACATCGTCGAAGGTCGTGTCCTGCAGAGCAGCAGGATCCTTCGCGATCCGCCGACCACGAGCCCATCAGGCATTCGCGCCGACCCGTGCGACGCCCGGCAGAACGACGACCTTCATCGCGGCCGGGTCTGCATCCAGCGACAGCGCCCGCTCCGCGTCCTCCAGCCCGTAGCGCGAGGTGACCATCCGGTCGAGTTCCACCCGGCCGGACGCGGCGAGCGCGATGGCGGTGGGGTAGGTGTTGGCGTACCGGAACGTGCCGGTGACGGTGATCTCCCGACCCTGGATCAGCCCGAGCGGCAGGGTGATCTCGTCGGCGCCCATCCCGACCAGCACCAGCCTGCCGGCCGGGCGCACGGCCCGGATCGCCTGTGCGATCGCCGGCGGCGCGCCGGAGCAGTCGATGGCAGCGTCGACGTCGAGCCCGTCGATCTCCCCGCCGTCGGTGCGCGCGTCCAGCGTCCTGGTCGCCCCGAAGCTGCGGGCGGCCGCCAGCCGGGCCGGTGCGACGTCGGAGACGACGATCTCGGTGGCACCGAGCGCGCGCGCCACCTGCACGGTCATGATGCCGATCGGCCCGGCGCCGCTGATCAGCACCCGGCGGCCCGCGCCGACCTGGGCCTTGTCACAGGCCCACACCCCCACGGACAGCGGCTCCATCAGTGCCGCGGCGTCATCGGACAGGGTGTCCGGTACCGGATGGGCGAAATCGGCTGCCAGCGCGACGAACTCGGCGAACGTCCCGTCGATCGGGGGAGTGGCGAAGAACCGCACATCCCGGCAGAGGTTGTACCGGCCAGCCTTGCACTCCCGGCACAACCGGCACGGCACGCCGGGCTCGAGCGCAACGCGCTGGCCGATCCGGCCCGGGTCGACGCCCTGTCCGACTGCGGTGATCCGGCCGCCCGCTTCATGCCCGAGCACCAGTGGCTCGCGCACCACGTACTCGGCGATCCGGCCGTGCCGGTAGTAGTGGACGTCCGATCCGCAGATGCCGACCGAGCCGATCTGCACCAGTACCTCACCCGGGCCGGGACGTGGCACGGGGCGCTCTTCGAGTTCGACCTTGCCCGGTCCGTGCAGCACGCTGACCCGCATGGAGGTGGGCTGTTCAGCCGCAGTATGCGCTGAATCGGTGCGGGAAGTGGCCGTGTGGGTCCGTGACTGCGTCGTGGCGGGACTGCCGCCGTGACCGGGTTGGGCGGTGGAAACCATCTGTTGACCTCCGGACGGGACTGGAACTCGGAACACCGACCGTCGCACCGGATGTGGCCGTCGCGAAGTGTGATCGAGGTGCTGCCGGTGCCCGGACTCTGTGGGTCTTGCTCGGTCGCCGTGGGTCTTGCCCGGACTCTGTGGGTCTTGCTCGGTCGCCGTGGGTCTTGCTCGGTCGCCGTGGGTCTTCCCGGTCGCCTCCCCCGCGCGGTCCACCCACAGGTGGATTGCCTGCGGTGCGGGGCGCCCTAGTGTTCGACCATGCTCCGCACTCTCAACCGCTGGCTGGAGGTCAATCGCTGGGTCGGCGACGCCATCATCGTGGGCGTCCTGCTCGTCCTGACCCTGATCGGATATTTCGCGTCCGGGCAGCGGGCCGAGTTGGTCGTCAGTGCGATTCTGATCCTCCCGCTCTTCGCGCGCCGGTCCCTGCCGCGCATGGTCTCGGTCGTCGTCGCCCTGCTCTGCCTCTGGCAGTTGACGGTGGTGTCCGGGCCGATCCTGGGTGACGTCGCGGTGGTGATCGTGGTCCATGCCGCCACGGCGCACGTCCGGGCGCGCTGGTGGGGGATCACGACGTGGGCAGCCGCGGTGTGCGGAGCGGGCCTCGGGGCGGTGCTGTGGTTCGGGGCCGACGCGCCGGGTCTCGCGATGGTCGGCTTCGCCGCCGGCTTCGGCGCGGTGTCCGCCGCCTACCTGCTCGGCGCGCGGCAACGTGACCAGCGCGAGCACGTCGAGGAGCAACTGGCGGCGCTCGAGGAACGCAACAGGCTGCTGGCCGTCGAGCGGGACCAGCGGGCCGAGATGGCCGCAGCGCGGGAACGCACCACCATCGCCCGCGAACTGCACGACATCGTCGCCCACTCGCTGACCGTGATCGTGGTGCAGGCAGACGGCGCGGCGGCAGCGGTCCGGGCGGCACCGGACCGGGCGGACATCGCGCCGATGGTGCTCGACACCATCGCTGCCACCAGCCGGGAAGCGCTGGCCGAGATGCGCCGGCTGGTCGGCGTCCTGCGGTCCGGTGCGGCACCGGATGCGTCTACCGTGTCCTCCTCCGGGTCTGGCCTGGCCTCCGGCTTCAAGCTGGTCTCCGGCTCTGGCCCGGGTTCTGGTTCCGGCCCGGTTCCCGCCTCAGGCCCGGGCTCCGGTCGGGGTTCTGGTTCCGCCCCAGTTCCCGGCTCAGGTTCAGGCCCGGGCTCTGCCTCGGGCCCGGCTCCCGCCGCGGGTGAGGCGCCGGTGGTATACGCACCGTCGCCGGGCGTCCCGGATCTGGCCCCGTTGATCGAGCAGGTGACCGGCACCGGCCTCGACGTCACGCTCACCGTGTCCGGTCGGCAGCGGCCGCTGCCGCCGGCGCTGGGGTTGACGGTCTACCGGATCGTCCAGGAGGGCCTGACCAACGTGCTGCGACACGGCGGCCCGGCGGCCTCCGCCGAGGTCGAGTTGCTCTTCGGAGCAACCCATCTCGAGCTGACGGTAACTGACGACGGTCGCGGTGCGGCAGCATCGCCGGGGCCGTTCGGTGACGAGGGCGCCGGCGGGCACGGGTTGGTCGGCATGCGGGAGCGGGTCAGGGTGCACGGCGGGACTCTGGCCACCGGGCCGCGGCAGGGCGGCGGCTTTCAGGTGGCCGTGACGCTGCCGTTGCCACCAGCTCCGCCCGGCTCGACCGCCGTGGGAGCCGGCCCCGCCGCGGATACCCGGCCGATTGCGGGATCCGGCGTCACCGCCGCGGCGAACGACGGCCCGCGATGACGATCCGGGTCTTCATCGTCGACGACCAGGCCCTCGTCCGGGCGGGCTTCCGGATGCTCGTGGACGCCCAGCCGGACATGACCGTGGTCGGTGAAGCCGCCGACGGCGCCCAGGCCGTGGCCGCCATCGGGCCGACCGGTCCCGTTCGATCGCGCACCGACGTCGTGCTGATGGACGTCCGCATGCCGGTGATGGACGGTGTTCAAGCCACCGGCCGGATCACCGGAGGTCCCGGCGGCCCCGCAGACGCCCCGAAGGTGCTGGTGCTGACCACCTTCGACCTCGACGAGTACGTGTTCGCCGCGCTGCGGGCAGGGGCGAGCGGGTTCCTGCTGAAGGACGCCCGACCGGACGAACTGCTCGGTGCCATCCGCTCGGTCGCCGCCGGGGACGCCGTCGTCGCACCCAGTGCGACCCGTCGGCTGCTCGAACAGGTCACCCACGCACTGCCCGGCGGGCCGGCCGAGCCCGATCGGCACCGGGAGCTGCTCGGAACGCTGACGAACCGCGAGCGGGAGGTGCTGGTGGAAGTGGCGGCCGGCGCGACCAACGCCGAGATCGCGACCCGGCTGTACATGGCGGAGGCGACCGTCAAGACGCACATCGGCCGACTGCTGGCGAAGCTGCATCGCCGCGATCGGGTCGGCCTGGTGGTACTCGCCTACGAGAGCGGCCTGGTCCAGCGCCGCTGAGCCCGCAACCTGGCTGAAGAGGGCGGGGCCGGTCCAGCGCCGCTGAGCCGCTGCGACCACGGGTGCCTCGCCGACGCAGGTCCACCCACGGTCGTAGCCACCGTCGCCGCATCAGGGCCCGTGCTCCGATGGCAACGAGCGCCGCCGCTCCTAGCGTGCTGGGTGCCGTCATTTCGCCGCACCAGCGGCAAAGCGGCTTCAGCTCAGGGAGTTTCACGTCATGACGCCAACAGTGCCAACCGGGGTGCCAACCGGGGTGCCAACTGAGATGCCAACCGGGGTGCCAACCGGAGTGACCACCAGGACCCGACCGGCCTCCGCCGCCACCGGCGTCGTGAAGATCTACGGCAGCGACGGCACCGCGGTGCGCGCCCTCGACGGGGTCAGTGTCGAGTTCGCCGCCGGCTCGTTCAGCGCCATCATGGGTCCGTCCGGCTCGGGGAAATCCACCCTGATGCACTGCCTCGCGGGCCTTGACACCGTGACCGCCGGGTCGGTCTGGCTGGGCGAGCAGGAGCTCACGTCGCTGCCCGACCGCGCCCTGACGCTGGTCCGCCGGGAACGGGTCGGCTTCGTCTTCCAGTCCTTCAACCTGCTGCCGACGCTGACAGCGGAGCAGAACATCCTGCTGCCGCTGGAGATGTCCGGACGGCGGGTCGACCGGGCCCACTTCGATTCCCTGGCAACGTCCCTCGGCATCACCGACCGGTTGCGTCATCGGCCCAGCCAGCTCTCCGGCGGGCAGCAACAGCGGGTTGCCATCGCCAGATCGCTGATCACCCGCCCCGACGTCGTGTTCGCCGACGAACCCACCGGCGCCCTCGACCTGCGCACCGGACAGGCCCTGCTGAGTTATCTCCGCACCAGCAGCCGGGAGTCCGGGCAGACCATCGTGCTGGTCACCCACGATCCCATCGCGGCGTCGTACGCCGACCGGGTCGTCCTGCTTGCGGACGGCCGGCTCGCCGGTGAGATCGCCGAACCGACAGCCGACGACGTGCTGGCCGCGATGCGCACGTTGGGGGCCTGACAATGCGTTCCGCACTCACCCCAGCCCTGTCCCAGATCCGTTCCTATCCCAGCCGTTTCGTCGCCGTGACGTTGGCGGTGGTGCTCGGGGTCGGCTTCGTCGCCGCCACCCTGGTCTTCAGCGCCACCTACCGCTCGGCGCTGGCCGACAGCGTGGCCGCGCCGTACCGGGGCGCCGACCTGATCGTCACGCCGGTCCCGGACTTCACCGGGTCGGAATCCGGGTCGTCCTCCGGTTCATCGGGTGACGACCTGCTGACCCGGGTGCGGGCCGTGCCCGGCGTTGCGCACGCCGAGCGGATGCCCACCGGCTACGTCAGCTACGCCGCTGCCGAATCCCGCGGAGGTCTTGCGCTGCAGATGGTCCCGGAGGACGACCGGCTCCGCTGGTTCGGTCTCGAGGAGGGTCGCTGGCCGACCGGGGTCGATGAGGCGATCGTCGATCGGTCGACCGCCACCACAGCGAACCTCGCTGTCGGACAGACCTTCTCGGTGACGAGCGGGTCCGACGACCAGCCGGGCCGCGAGCTGAGCATTGTGGGAATCGCCGATACCTCGTCATCGGCCTTCAGCGGTGCGCAGCGGACCGCCTTCGTGTCCGCGAGCCTGATCGCTGCTGTGACCGCTGCCTGGGGTGGGGTGACCGACGCTCCGATCGCTGTTCTCACCGGGAATGAGGTGCCCGCAGGCGATCTCCGCACCGCGGTCGAGGCGGCGGTCGGCGACACTGCGGTCGTGCAGAGCGCCGGCGAGCGCGCGGACGAGGCGATCGCCGACCTGACCAACGGCGTCGACATCCTGGCCATCGTGCTGCTCGGGTTCGCGGTGATCGCCGTGGTCGCGGCGGGGATCGTCATCGCGAACACCTTCACCATCCTGATCACCCAGCGCCGCCGGCAGATCGCGCTCACCCGCTGTGTCGGTGCGACCTCGGGTCGGGTCCGCCGGGACCTGCTGATCGAGGCCGGGTTGATCGGCGTCATGGGTTCGGTGCTGGGCATCCTGGTCGGCGGCGGCGCCGGGTGGCTCGGTGCCCGGTTGACGGGGCTCGCCGACGGCTGGCCCGTGTTGCCGGTCGGGCTGGCCGTCACCGCGGCCGGCGGGGTCGTGTTGACCGTGCTCGCCGCTGTTGCGCCCGCGTCCGCGGCGATGCGGGTCGCACCGCTGGTCGCGCTGCAGCCGGTTCCGGAGGACGCGCCACGGCGCCGGGCCGGACGCCGCAGGGTCGTCACCGCGGGCCTCCTGACGTCCGCCGGCCTCGCCCTGCTGGTGCTGGCGGTGCTGGGTAATCAGGTGCTGCTCGCCCTCGGCGGCGGAGCGCTGTCGGCCGTTGGCATCCTCCTGTTGAGCCCCACGTTCGTGCCGCCGCTGCTTCGGCTGGTCGGGATGGTCGCCGGGTTGGCCGGGGTGCCGGGCCGGCTGGCCGCGCTGAACGGCCGGCGCAATCCCGGCCGCGCCGCGGCGACCGCCGCCGCGTTGATGCTCGGCGTCGGGCTGATCGTGACCATGCAGGTCGGCGCAGCGAGCGCGCAGGCCTCGCTCGATCGGGCGCTGACAGAGCAGTACCCCGTCGACATCTCCATCACAGGCGAGGGTGATGCGATCTCCCGCACCGTCATCGACGCGGTCGCCGTACAGCCGGGCCTGCGGGCGACCGCGGCGCTTCCCGGCGCGGCCGCGGACGTCACCGGTCCCGCCGGTGACGAGATCGCCACGGATGCGACCGTGCTCGGCCTCGGGGACGGCGCGGATGCCGTTCTTCCCGAGGTGCCGGCCGAACTCCGGGACGACACCGTGCTGGTGCCCGGCTATCTGCTGTCCGGATCGTTGTCGGTCGGGGACCGGGTGACCGTCACGGTGGGCGGCCGCAGCGGGACGTTCTCCGTTGCCGCGGGTGCGCTGCCCGATCAAGGGGTCAACGGTGGGTCCTTCGTCCTCACCGGGGCGTCGCTGGCGAAGCTGGCGCCGGACGCGGCGCCCCTGGTGATCTGGGCCGCGTTGGAACCGGGAGCGGACGCGGAGCAGGTCACCTCGGAGTTGAACCGCACCATCGCCCGTACTCCGGAGCTCACCCTTGGCGGATCGGCGCCGGAACGCGCCGCAACGTCATCGGCGCTCGGCACCATCGTCACGGTGGCGATCGGCCTGCTCGCCGTCGCCGTGGTGATCGCGGTCGTCGGTATCGGCAACACCCTCGGTCTGTCGGTGATCGAGCGCACCAGGGAGTCGGCGCTGCTTCGCGCACTGGGATTGCAGCGCCGCCAGCTGCGGCTGATGCTCGCGGTCGAGGCGGTGATGCTCGCGGTGATCGCGGCCATCGTCGGTGTGCTGGCCGGTATCGGGTACGGCTGGGTCGGTGTCCGGTCCGCCTTCTGGGAAGCGGGTGGGGAGTCGACCCTGGCCATCCCGTGGGGCTCGTTGGTGCTGGTCATCGGCGTCGCGGTGGTCGCCGGACTGCTCGCCTCGGTGCTGCCGTCCCGGCGGGCGGCGATGACGCCGCCGACGCACGCACTGGCGGCCGAGTGAACGGCGCGCAGGTGACCGCCCCTGGCGAGCGAGCGGCAATCCGGGCTGCCGGTACGATCATCAGCGAAGCACCCAGCGCTGAGGTCCGGTTTGCCGCGGGCGACTCGTCATGAGCCGTCCGCAGGGAGCCGAGCCGGCGCCGGCTCATTGTTCCGTTCCTTCCGGGTCGGGACGAGGAGCAGGCGTCCAGCCCTGACCGAACAACCGATCGATTTGCAGGTGTCCCGCACGCGCGGGTAGCCTGTGCGATTGGCCCGGTCCTGCTGGGTCGATGTTCTGTGCCCTCAGTCGTGTGCCGCGTGGCGCTCGGTTTTCTGGCGCCTCGCCACCATCGGTGGCGTCCGCGCGGGGGCAACGGATCACCAGCACTCAGACCGTCATAGCACTGCCTCGTCGCGGAACCGCGAAGGAAGAAGTCGCCAGCACATGCCCACGATCCAGCAGTTGGTCCGCAAGGGCCGCACCGACAAGATCGGCAAGACCAAGACGCCGGCCCTCAAGGGCAGCCCGCAGCGGCGCGGCGTTTGCACCCGCGTGTACACGACCACCCCGAAGAAGCCGAACTCGGCGCTTCGCAAGGTCGCCCGGGTCAAGCTGACCAGCCAGGTCGAGGTCACCGCCTACATCCCGGGCGAGGGTCACAACCTGCAGGAGCACTCCATCGTGCTGGTGCGCGGTGGCCGGGTGAAGGACCTCCCCGGCGTCCGCTACAAGATCATCCGCGGCTCGCTCGACACCCAGGGCGTCAAGAACCGCAAGCAGGCTCGCAGCCGGTATGGCGCGAAGAAGGAGAAGAGCTAATGCCCCGCAAGGGACCCGCTCCGCGTCGGCCGCTCGTTGCCGACCCGGTCTACAACTCCCCGCTGGTGACCCAGCTGGTCAACAAGGTGCTGATGGACGGCAAGCGGTCCATCGCCCAGTCGATCGTGTACGGCGCCCTCGAAGGCTGCCGCGACAAGACCGGCGGCGACCCGGTCGTCACCCTCAAGCGCGCGCTGGACAACGTCAAGCCCGCCCTCGAGGTCAAGAGCCGGCGCGTCGGTGGCGCGACCTACCAGGTGCCGATCGAGGTGAAGCCCGGCCGGTCCACCACGCTGGCGCTGCGCTGGCTGGTCGGCTACTCCAAGGCCCGCCGCGAGAAGACCATGACCGAGCGGCTGATGAACGAGCTGCTCGACGCCTCCAACGGCCTCGGCGCCTCCGTCAAGCGGCGCGAGGACACGCACAAGATGGCCGAGTCGAACAAGGCCTTCGCGCACTACCGATGGTGACAGCTTCATCGTCATCCATCGGTCAATTGATACCGTCGCTGGTGACCCACTGTCAGCGTTGGACAGGAATATCGCACCCCTGTTCGGCGCTGTAATGGGTGCTGCCTTTCGGGCGGACGGACTCCCTGTGCGAGCCGTCCAGCACGCAGCACACCCCCACTTTCATTGAGACGAGGAAGAAGCCACCGTGGCCACGAACGCCCTGGACAAGGTCCGCAACATCGGGATCATGGCGCATATCGACGCGGGCAAGACCACCACCACCGAGCGCATCTTGTTCTACACCGGCATCACGTACAAGATCGGCGAGGTCCATGAGGGCGCCGCCGTCATGGACTGGATGGACCAGGAGCAGGAGCGGGGGATCACCATCACCTCCGCCGCCACAACGACGTCGTGGAAGGGCCACAAGATCAACATCATCGACACCCCGGGTCACGTCGACTTCACCGTCGAGGTGGAGCGCTCGCTTCGCGTCCTCGACGGTGCCGTTGCCGTGTTCGACGGTGTCGCCGGTGTCGAGCCGCAGACCGAGCAGGTCTGGCGTCAGGCCGAGAAGTACCACGTGCCGCGGATGTGCTTCGTCAACAAGCTCGACCGCACCGGCGCGAACTTCTTCCGCTGCGTCGACATGATGGTCGAGCGGCTCGGTGCCACCCCGCTGGTGCTGCAGATCCCGATCGGTGCCGAGGGCGGTTTCATCGGCGTCGTCGACCTGTTGCAGATGCGTGCACTGACCTGGCGCGGCGAGACGGTCAAGGGTGAGGACTACTCCGTCGAGGAGATCCCCGCCGACTTGGCCGATCAGGCCGCAGAGTGGCGCGAGAAGCTGATCGAGACGATTTCTGAGAACGACGACGAGGCCATGGAGGCCTATCTCGTCGGCGAGGAGCTCAGCCTCGAGCAGCTGAACGCCGCCATCCGCCGGGCCACCATCGCCGGCAAGGTCAACCCGGTCGTCACCGGCTCCGCGTTCAAGAACAAGGGCGTTCAGCCCATGCTCGACGCGGTGGTCGAGTACCTGCCGTCACCGCTGGACGTCGGCGCCATCGAGGGCACCCTCACTGACGGTGTCACCCCGGCCGAGCGTCACCCGGACCCGAAGGACACCTTCGCCGGGCTGGCGTTCAAGGTCGCGACCGACCCGCACCTGGGCAAGCTGACCTTCGTCCGCGTCTACTCCGGCACCTTGAACACCGGCACCCAGGTCGTCAACGCGACCAAGGACCGCAAGGAGCGGATCGGCAAGATCTACCAGATGCACGCCAACAAGCGTGAGGAGCTGGCCTCGGTCAGCGCCGGCGACATCGTCGCGGTCATGGGGCTCAAGCAGACCACCACCGGCGACACGCTGACCGACCCGGCGCACCAGATCGTGCTCGAGTCGATGAACTTCCCGGACCCGGTCATCTCGGTCGCCATCGAGCCGAAGACCAAGTCCGACCAGGAGAAGCTCGGCACCGCGATCCAGAAGCTCGCCGAAGAGGACCCGACGTTCAAGGTCAAGAACGACGAGGAGACCGGCCAGACGGTCATCTCCGGCATGGGCGAGCTGCACCTGGACATCCTGGTGGAGCGCATGCGGCGTGAGTTCAACGTCGACGCCAACATCGGCAAGCCGCAGGTCGCGTACCGCGAGACCATCCGCGGCAAGGTCGAGAAGTACAGCTACGTGCACAAGAAGCAGACCGGTGGATCCGGGCAGTACGCGAAGATCCTCATCACGGTCGAGCCCTTGGACATGGAGCACTCGGAAGGTGCCACCTACGAGTTCGTCAACGCCGTCACCGGTGGCCGTATCCCGAAGGAGTACATCCCTTCGGTGGACGCCGGTGCGCAGGACGCGCTGCAGTACGGCATCCTCGCCGGCTACCCGGTTCTCGGCGTCAAGCTGACCCTGGTCGACGGTGCCTACCACGAGGTCGACTCGTCCGAAATGGCGTTCAAGATCGCGGGCTCCATCGCGATGAAGGAAGCCGCCCGGATGGCCAAGCCCGTGCTGCTCGAGCCGCTGATGAGCGTCGAGGTCGTCACGCCCGAGGACAACATGGGTGACGTCATCGGCGACCTGAACTCGCGTCGTGGACAGATCCAGTCCATGTCCGAGCGCAGCGGCGCCCGCGTCGTGACGGCCCTCGTGCCGCTGTCGGAGATGTTCGGCTACGTCGGCGACCTCCGGTCGCGGACCCAGGGCCGGGCGTCGTACTCGATGGTGTTCGACCGTTACGCCGAGGTGCCGACAAACGTGGCGAAGGAGATCATCGCCAAGCAGAACGGCGAATGATCTCCCGGCCTCGGCCGATCACGCACAACTGAATCACCGAGAGGTACGGATTGGCCGCGGGGAGCGGCCGTCCGTACCCTCCACAGTCGAGATGGTGGGGCAACACGCCTCACCGTCACGGGTCCGGGCTCGACATCGATCCCGGTCCAGATCCATCCACCAACGCCCTGACGACCGCAATCAGTACCGGAAGTCGCATGGCGCATCAGAAGAGTCCTGAGGAGGACAGCAGTGGCGAAGGCGAAGTTCGACCGGAGCAAACCGCACGTCAACATCGGCACCATCGGTCACGTCGACCATGGCAAGACGACCCTGACGGCGGCCATCACCAAGGTGCTGCACGACAAGTACCCGACCCTGAACGAGGTCTCCGCCTTCGATCAGATCGACAAGGCTCCTGAGGAGCGTCAGCGCGGCATCACCATCAACATCGCGCACGTCGAGTACCAGACCGAGAAGCGGCACTACGCGCACGTCGATGCGCCCGGTCACGCGGACTACATCAAGAACATGATCACCGGCGCGGCCCAGATGGACGGTGCGATCCTGGTCGTGGCCGCCACCGACGGCCCGATGCCGCAGACCAAGGAGCACGTGCTCCTGGCCCGCCAGGTCGGCGTGCCCTACATCCTGGTCGCCCTGAATAAGGCCGACATGGTCGACGACGAGGAGATCCTGGAGCTCGTGGAGCTCGAGGTTCGCGAGCTGCTCGCCGGCCAGGAGTTCGACGAGGACGCCCCGGTCATCCGGACGTCCGGTCTGAAGGCTCTCGAGGGTGACCCGAAGTGGGTCGAGACCGTCGTCGAGCTGATGAACGCTGTCGACGAATCCATCCCGGAGCCCGTCCGCGACACCGAGAAGCCGTTCCTGATGCCCATCGAGGACGTCTTCACGATCACCGGTCGTGGCACCGTCGTCACCGGCAAGGTGGAGCGCGGCAAGGTCAACGTCAACGAGACCGTGGAAATCGTCGGCATCAAGCCGAAGTCCTTCCAGACCACCGTCACCGGTGTCGAGATGTTCCGCAAGCTGCTCGACAGCGGCCAGGCCGGCGACAACGTCGGGCTGCTGCTGCGCGGCACCAAGCGCGAGGAGGTGGAGCGCGGCCAGGTCGTCGTCAAGCCGGGTTCGATCACCCCGCACACCGAGTTCGAGGCTCAGGTCTACATCCTGGGCAAGGACGAGGGTGGCCGGCACACGCCGTTCTTCAACAACTACCGCCCGCAGTTCTTCTTCCGTACCACCGACGTGACCGGTGTGGTGAACCTCCCCGAGGGCACCGAGATGGTCATGCCCGGTGACACCACGGAGATGACGGTCTCGCTGATCCAGCCGATCGCCATCGAAGAGGGCCTCCGCTTCGCGATCCGTGAGGGTGGCCGCACCGTCGGCGCCGGCTCGGTCACGAAGATCATCAAGTAGTCCTTTGCTCGGCGGGCCTCGGCTCGCTGATCGGCTGAAGGCCCCGCACGCGACTCCGGTCGTGGGCGGGGCCTTCTGCTGTCTGTGGGTTTCCGTTGTGGGCGATGCTCCGGCCGTGTACCTGTTGCTCCTGCTGCAGTGTGGGCAAGGCGTGGGATTGCGGAGTCAGGCCGGGGCCTTCCGGGGGCGCGGCGTCAGTTGTCCACCCCCACCCATCGATCCACAATTGCGGGATTCCCCCGACGCGACGTCCCGGCGAACGGCGATAGTGCCGCCATGACAGCTGACGGCATGCAACGTCCCCTGGTGGTTCTGCGCGCAAAGGCATTGGCCGACGGTTACACCGACGGCGAGATTCGGCGCCTGATCGCCCGCGGCAGGTGGACGAAGGCAGTGCGGGGCGCCTACTTCGTTGCTGGAGGCAACACGGAGGGCATGGGCGTACCAATGACGGCGGTGCAGCGCCACCTCGTCGCCATGCACGCTGTGCGCTCTCGATTCGCCGGCGACCAGATCTTCAGCCATGTCTCCGCGGCCGTGATCCACCAGCTGCCGGTACCGGTGACTGCGGCCGGCGCCGTGCATGTCACCAGGAACCCGCCGGCAAGAGCTCACCGTGGACCGCTGATCCACGCGCATGCCGCCGCTCTTGCCGAGGGTGACATGGTCGAGCGCAATGGCTGGCGGGTCACGTCGGTTGATCGCACGGTCGCGGACCTGACTCGGGTACTGCCGTTCGAAGACGGTGTGGTGGTCGCAGACGCAGCGCTCCACCGACAGCTCACCACGAAGGCCCAGCTGGCCGAGCAACTCAAGGTGGCGGGGCGAATGCCCGGCGGGCTGGCGGCGTCACGGGCGATCGGATTCGCCGACGGGCTGAGTGAGAGCGTCGGAGAGTCGCGGAGTCGGGTGATGATTCATCGAGCCGGTTTGCCTGAACCGGAGCTCCAGGTCGAGGTCAGGGCAGCTGACGGCAGATTCCTCGCCCGCGGCGACTTCGGCTATCGCCAGCACCGGGTGCTCGGCGAGTTCGACGGAAAGGTCGAGTACGGACCAGCTATCGCCGGCTCGGACCCGGCGGAGGCCCTGTTCCGCGAAGAGCTCCGAGAGGATGCCGTCCGCGACGCCGGTTGGGCCGTGGTGCGCTGGGTGTGGGCCGACCTCGACCATCCGGCGGCAGTGATCGAGCGCCTGCAGCGAGCGCTCCGGCGTCAGCAGCCATGAACCGCGGGTCGCGGGCGCCTGAAGCTCCGGTGCGGCAGCCGGCGCGCCGAGCTTCCCAGGAGTGCGATGCTCGGGTAACTGACGGGATGCTCGTGTTGCAGCAGGAGTGAGGCGTGGGTTTGGCGAGTGAGGCCCCCGGTCTCTGCAGAAAACGAGTCCGGAGGCAGTCCAGAGCCGGCCCGAGGCGGGTGCGCGGGCGGTCACAGGGGGCGGATTTGAAGTCACCCTCCCCGATGAGGCATACTTCTCGGGTTGCCCTTTGACGGGGTCGTGCTTTCGCGCGGCCCTGGCGAGGTCGGCGGGAAGCGGCGCGGAGATCGGAAACGATCATCGAACCGGTTCTCACCTGGGAATATCGGCAGTACTTGAACGAACTGCAGTCTCGCGCCCAACCGGGTGCGGCCGATCCACCAGCATTCGTGAGGAAATCGAAGCGGATGTGTGCGAGTGCGGGCGACACGCCCGACCGCGTGGACCGGTGAACCCAGACAGATGAACAGCGACGGCGGACCACGTCCGCCCGACAGTGAGCGCGTGCGCCTGCTGCCGAGCAGGACAGGTGCGGCCGGACGGCCGTGAGCAGGACCGCGGGGAAACCCGAGCAGGACCGGCAGGGAGACCCGCCAGCAGGAGCGGCGGGGCAACCCGCAGCCCAGGACAGCAAGCGGGAGAACCGCGACGAAGTGCGCTACGGGACCCCCGGAGCGTGCGACAAGGCGAAAGCCGCGGGAAACCGCGACAAGTGAGAAGGACGGCAAGCGTGGCGGGACAGAAGATCCGCATCCGGCTCAAGGCCTACGACCATGAGGCGATCGACGCGTCAGCGCGCAAGATCGTCGAGACGGTGACCCGTACGGGTGCCCGCGTGGTCGGCCCGGTGCCGCTGCCCACTGAGAAGAACGTGTATTGCGTCATCCGCTCGCCGCACAAGTACAAGGATTCGCGCGAGCACTTCGAGATGCGGACGCACAAGCGGTTGATCGACATCCTCGACCCGACCCCCAAGACCGTCGACGCGCTCATGCGCATCGACCTGCCGGCGTCCGTGGACGTCAACATCCAGTAAGGGCTTTCACCACCGAGCTCTGACGATCACGTCCACAGCCCGCAGGGGCCAGTCGATACCGCCCGCGAGGGCGAAATTCTTCCGCACAGGAGATGGGTACTTCCAACATGGCAAACACGATCAAGGGAATCCTGGGCCACAAGCTCGGGATGACCCAGGTCTTCGACGAGGCCAACCGGGTCGTTCCGGTCACCGTCGTCGCTGCCGGCCCGGTCGTCGTCACCGCCGTCCGCACGCCTGAGACCGATGGCTACAGCGCGGTGCAGTTCGCGTTCGGCGCGATCGATCCCCGCAAGGTGACCAAGCCGGTGGCCGGTCAGTTCGTCAAGGCGGGCGTCACGCCGCGCCGGCACATCGCCGAGCTGCGCACCGAGGACGTCAGCGGCTACACCGTCGGCCAGGAGCTCACGGCTTCCGAGGTCTTCGACGCGGGCAACCTCGTCGACGTCACCGGAACGTCGAAGGGCAAGGGCTACGCGGGCGTGATGAAGCGTCACGGCTTCAAGGGTCTCGGCGCCGGTCACGGCGTGCAGCGCAAGCACCGTTCGCCCGGTTCCATCGGCGGCTGCTCGACCCCTGGACGGGTGTTCAAGGGCATGCGGATGGCCGGCCGGATGGGCAACGACAAGGTCACCACGCAGAACCTGACCGTTCACGCCGTGGACGCCGACAAGGGTCTCGTGCTGATCCTCGGCGCCATCCCCGGCCCGAAGAACGGCGTGGTGTTCATCAAGTCCGCCGTCAAGAACCACAGCAAGGTTGGTGCCTGATGACCACGGTCCAGATCACCACCCCCGCGGGGGCAGCCGAGGGCAGCGTCGAACTGCCGGCCGACATCTTCGACGTCACCGCCAACGTGCCGTTGATGCACCAGGTCGTCGTCGCGCAGCTCGCCGCGGCGCGCCAGGGCACGCACAAGGCGAAGAACCGCGGTGAGGTGTCCGGCGGCGGCAAGAAGCCGTACCGCCAGAAGGGCACCGGCCGGGCTCGTCAGGGCTCGACCCGCGCGCCGCAGTTCAACGGCGGCGGCACCGTGCACGGCCCCGTACCGCACGGCTACGCCCAGCGGACCCCGAAGAAGATGAAGGCAGCCGCACTCCGTGGCGCCCTGTCGGACCGGGCCCGCAGCGGCAACGTGCACGTGCTCTCCACGCTCGCGATCGACGGCACGCCGTCCACCAAGACGGCGCTCACCGCCCTGCGCGCGGTGTCATCGGCGAAGAACATCCTCGTGGTGCTCAGCGCCGACGACGTGCTGGGCTGGAAGAGCCTGCGCAACGTCCCCGAGGTGCACCTGATCGCCTCCGGCCAGCTCAACACCTACGACGTGCTGGTCAGCGACGACGTGGTCTTCACCCGACAGGCGCTGGACGAGTTCGTCAGCGTCGCCGGCAAGGGTCAGACCGCGCTCGCCGTCGATGCGCCGGCAGGTCGGCACGCTACGCCGGACGCGACAGAGCAGGACAGCGAGATCTCGCTGTCGAAGAAGTCGCCCGTGCAGGACGAGGACGACACCACCGCTGCTGAAGCTGTTGCGACAGAGGAGGACTCGGCATGATCGCCGATCCGCGGGACATCATCGTGCGACCGATCGTGTCCGAGAAGAGCTACGGCCTGCTGGAGTCGGGGAGCTACACCTTCGAGGTGCACCCAGATGCCAACAAGACGCAGGTCAAGATCGCCATCGAGAAGATTTTCGACGGCGTCAAGGTCATCTCGGTGAACACGCTCAACCGGCAGGGCAAGCGCAAGCGCACCCGGGCGGGTTACGGCCAGCGCAAAGCCACCAAGCGCGCCATCGTCACGCTGTCCAAGGACAGCAAGCCGATCGACGTCTTCTCCGGCGCCTGAGCGGGGTTAGGGAAAAACCATGGGTATCCGTAAATACAAGCCGACGACCCCCGGTCGTCGCGGCTCCTCGGTGGCTGATTTCGCCGAGGTCACCCGCGACACCCCGGAGAAGTCGCTCGTCCGTCCGCTGCACTCCAAGGGCGGCCGCAACGTGCACGGGCGGGTCACCGCTCGGCACCAGGGCGGCGGTCACAAGCGTGCCTACCGGGTGATCGATTTCAAGCGGTCCGAGAAGGACGGCGTGCCGGCCGTTGTCGCGCACATCGAGTACGACCCGAACCGCACCGCGCGGATCGCGCTGCTGCACTTCGCGGACGGCGACAAGCGCTACATCATCGCGCCGAACCGGCTCTCGCAAGGTGACACCATCGAGACCGGCGCCAGCGCCGACATCAAGCCCGGCAACAACCTGCCGTTGCGCAACATCCCGGTCGGCACCGTCGTGCACGCCATCGAGCTGCGGCCCGGCGGCGGCGCGAAGATCGCCCGCTCCGCCGGATCCAAGGTCCAGCTGGTGGCCAAGGACGGCCCTTACGCGCAGCTGCGTATGCCGTCCGGCGAGATCCGGAACGTCGACGTGCGCTGCCGCGCCACCGTCGGCGAGGTGGGCAACGCCGAGCAGGCCAACATCAACTGGGGCAAGGCCGGCCGGATGCGCTGGAAGGGCAAGCGCCCGTCCGTCCGCGGTGTCGCCATGAACCCGGTCGATCACCCGCACGGTGGCGGCGAGGGCAAGACCTCCGGCGGCCGTCATCCGGTCAACCCGGGTGGCAAGCCCGAGGGCCGCACCCGCCGGCCGAACAAGGCCAGCGACGACCTGATCGTCCGTCGTCGCCGCAAGGGTGGCAAGAAGCGATGAGCCTCATGAAGAACACCGGAACGACCACCAGAGCAGGAAGGTAGGAAAGAGATGCCCCGCAGTCTCAAGAAGGGCCCGTTCATTGACGACCACCTGCTCAAGAAGGTGGACGCGGCGAACGACAAGAGTTCCAAGGCCGTGATCAAGACCTGGTCACGACGCTCGACGATCATCCCCGACATGCTCGGGCACACGATCGCCGTGCACGACGGCCGCAAGCACGTCCCGGTGTTCGTCACCGAGTCGATGGTCGGCCACAAGCTCGGCGAGTTCGCTCCGACGCGGACCTTCAAGGGCCACATCAAAGACGACCGTCGCGCGCGGCGTGGCTGAGAAGGGACGTCTACTCCATGAGTGCCAAGAAGCAGGTGGCTGAAGAGCTGCCGCGCTCCCGGGCGACGGTGCGTTATGCGCGCCTCACCCCGATGAAGGCGCGTCGCGTCGTCAACCTGATCCGTGGTCGCAACGTCGCCGACGCCGCCTCGATCCTGCAGTTCTCCCCGCAGGCCGCGAGCGAGCCGGTTGCCAAGTTGCTGGCCTCGGCTGTCGCCAACGCCGAGAACAACCAGAGTCTGGATCCGTCGACGCTCGTCGTCGACACGATCTACGTGGACGAGGGCCCCACCCTCAAGCGGTTCCAGCCGCGCGCACAGGGCCGGGCCTTCCGGATCCGCAAGCGGACGTGCCACATCACCATCGAGTTGGTCTCCGTCGATGCGAATCAGTCCAACCAGGGGCAGCGCGGCGCCAGCCGCAACGTCACTGCCACGAGTGCGAAGGGAAGGACCCGCTAGTGGGTCAGAAGATCAACCCCCATGGGTTCCGTCTCGGCATCTCCACCGACTGGAGCACCCGCTGGTACGCCGACAAGGCCTATGCGGAGTACGTGAACGAGGACGTGCAGATCCGCAAGCTGATGTCCAAGGGTCTGGACCGCGCGGGCATCTCCAAGGTCGAGATCGAGCGCACCCGCGACCGGGTCCGGGTGGACATCCACACGGCTCGTCCGGGCATCGTCATCGGCCGCCGCGGCGCCGAGGCCGACCGCATCCGCGGCCAGCTGGAGAAGCTCACCGGCAAGCAGGTCCAGCTGAACATCCTCGAGGTGCGCAACCCCGAGTCCGATGCCCAGCTGGTCGCCCAGGGTGTGGCCGAGCAGCTGTCCAACCGGGTCAGCTTCCGTCGCGCGATGCGCAAGTCCATGCAGTCGGCACAGCGTTCGCCGGCCGTCAAGGGCATCCGTATCCAGTGCTCCGGACGTCTGGGCGGCGCCGAGATGAGCCGCTCCGAGTTCTACCGCGAGGGCCGGGTGCCGCTGCACACGCTCCGCGCGGACATCGACTACGGCTTCTTCGAGGCCAAGACGACCTTCGGCCGGATCGGCGTGAAGGTCTGGATCTACAAGGGCGACAAGGTCGGCACCCTGGCCGAGCAGCGGGTGGCCGAGGCCGCCGCCGCTCAGCGTGGCGCCCGTGGCGACAGCCGCGGACGTGACGACAGGGCAGAGCGTCCGGCTCGCCGTCGCTCCGGTTCGTCGGGCACCACTCCGACGTCCACCGACGCAGGCCGTGCGGCCGTCGAGGACAACCCCGAGGCAACCGCTACGGCCCCAGAAACGACAGGGGTCTGATCGACGTGTTGATTCCCCGCAGGGTCAAGCACCGCAAGCAGCACCGGCCCAACCGGGTCGGCATGGCCAGTGGCGGAACCCAGGTCACCTTCGGTGATTTCGGCATCCAGGCGCTGGAGCCGGCCTACGTGACGAACCGGCAGATCGAGTCGGCCCGTATCGCCATCAACCGGCACATCCGGCGTGGCGGCAAGGTCTGGATCAACATCTACCCGGACCGCCCGTTGACCAAGAAGCCCGCCGAGACCCGGATGGGTTCCGGCAAGGGCTCGCCCGAGTGGTGGGTGGCCAACGTCAAGCCCGGTCGGATCCTGTTCGAGATGAGCTACCCGACCGAGGCCATTGCCCGCGAGGCACTGCGCCGCGCGATCCACAAACTGCCGATGAAGTGCCGCATCGTGACCCGGGAGGGTGGTGAATCCTGATGGCCAGCATCGAGACCGCAGCCAACCAGCTGCGCGAACTGGGCACGGACGAGCTCGTCCTGCGTCTGCGTGAGTCGAAGGAGGAGCTGTTCAACCTCCGCTTCCAGATGGCCACCGGCCAGATGGACAACAACCGCCGGCTCCGTACGGTCCGGCACGACATCGCCCGGATCTACACCGTCATGCGCGAGCGTGAGCTCGGGCTGTCGACCGGTCCCGACGAATTGGCGAATGAAGGAGGTGCCGCGTGAGCGAGCAGCCAGAAGTGACAACGACTGAAGAAAACACGGCATCCGCTTCAACTGCCGGCCCAGCGCCGGCCGTCAAGGCCCGTGGCGACCGCAAGACCCGTGAGGGCATGGTCGTCAGCGACAAGATGGAGAAGACCATCGTCGTCGAGCTCGAGGACCGGGTGAAGCACCCGCGCTACTCGAAGGTCATCCGCCGGACCACCAAGGTCAAGGCGCACGACGAGAACGGCACCGCCGGCGTCGGCGACCGGGTCCTGCTCGCAGAGACCCGTCCGCTGTCGGCCACCAAGCGGTGGCGGCTGGTGTCCGTGCTCGAGCGGGCCCAGTAACGCTGCTCCGCAACGCTGCTCCGCAACGCTGCTCCGCAACGCTGCTCCGCAACGCTGCTCCGCAACGCTGCTCCGCAGGGGCAACGGAACGGGGCTCCTTGCAGGGCAACGGAAATACCGGTGCCGGCCGCCCTCACGGGTGGTTGGTACGAGTCAAGACAGAGATAGCAATTCGCTGCTCCGCAGGGGCAATGGAAGAAATAGACAGAGTGCTTGCAGGCGGAGAACCCTCCGGCGAGCGCACATCGCAAAGGTTGGGACTGACGTGATTCAGCAGGAGTCCAGGCTCCGGGTCGCCGACAACACGGGCGCCAAGGAGATCTTGTGCATCCGTGTCCTCGGCGGCTCCTCCCGTCGGTACGCAGGCATCGGCGACATCATCGTGGCGACCGTCAAGGACGCGATTCCCGGTGCCGGTGTGAAGAAGGGCGACGTCGTCAAGGCCGTCATCGTGCGCACCGTGAAGGAGAAGCGTCGGGCTGATGGTTCGTACATCAAGTTCGACGAGAACGCAGCCGTGCTGCTCAAGGGCGACGGCGATCCGCGTGGCACCCGCATCTTCGGGCCGGTCGGCCGCGAGCTGCGCGACAAGAAGTACATGAAGATCATTTCGTTGGCGCCGGAGGTGCTGTGATGGGGCTGAAGGTGAAAAAGGGCGACACCGTCCTGGTCATCGCCGGTAAGGACAAGGGCGCGCGCGGGAAGGTCATCATGGCCTACCCGGAGCGCAATCGGGTCCTGGTCGAGGGTGTCAACCGGATCAAGAAGCACACGAAGGTCTCGACGACCCAGCGTGGTGCCAAGTCCGGCGGCATCGTCACCCAGGAAGCGCCGATCCACATCTCGAACGTGCAGGTCGTGGACGGCGACAACAAGCCGACCCGCGTCGGCAAGCGAGTCAACGAGGAAGGCCGCAACGTTCGCGTCGCGCGCCGCACCGGTAAGGACCTGTGATGACTGTCGTCATTGAGAACCCGTCGACGGAGACCACCAAGCCGCGCCTGAAGGTGCGGTACGAAGACGAGGTCCGCGCTGCCCTGCAGCAGGAGTTCGGCTTCGGCAACGTCATGCAGATCCCCGGCGTCGTCAAGGTCGTCGTCAACATGGGCGTCGGCGAGGCGGCCCGTGACGCGAAGCTGATCGAGGGTGCTGTCCGCGACCTGGCCACCATCACCGGCCAGAAGCCCGTCATCCGCAAGGCCACCAAGTCGATCGCGCAGTTCAAGCTGCGCGAGGGCATGCCGATCGGCGCGAAGGTCACCCTGCGCAACGATCGCATGTGGGAGTTCCTCGACCGGCTGCTGACCATCGCGCTGCCCCGTATCCGCGACTTCCGCGGTCTGTCGGCCAAGCAGTTCGACGGCAACGGCAACTACACCTTCGGTCTCAACGAGCAGTCGATGTTCCACGAGATCGACATCGACCGGATCGACCGGCCGCGCGGCATGGACATCACGGTCGTGACGACGGCCAAGACTGACGACGAGGGACGCGCGCTGCTCAAGCAGCTCGGCTTCCCCTTCAAGGAGAACTGAGATGGCGAAGACAGCGTTGGTCATGAAGGCCAAGCGCAAGCCGAAGTTCGGCGTTCGCGGCTACACCCGGTGTAACCGTTGCGGGCGTCCGCGCTCGGTGTACAAGAAGTTCGGCCTGTGCCGAATCTGCCTGCGCGAGATGGCGCACGCCGGCGAGCTGCCCGGCGTCACCAAGTCCTCCTGGTAGTCGCTGGCTGCCGCCACCCTGGCTCCGCCAGTAAGTAGGGACGCCTTCGGCGGCTCGAAAACGCTGGCTGGCGCCAGTAGCCCAACGGACGCCCTGCGGGCGGGTCGAAACGCATTGAACGCAGTTGGCTTCGCCCGACAAACGCTCCGCGTTCGTCGGACTGCCTTCGGCAGTGGCTCGAGAACTGAAAACAGATTTCCATCAAGAGGCGCTCCACAAGAGCTCCCAACATCGTCACAGGCGTTGGCCCTGCGCAGCAGCGTTGGCGAACCAGGCGAGAGAGGCACGACCAGACCATGACCATGACCGATCCGATCGCGGACTTCCTGACCAGGATCCGCAACGCCAACTCGGCGTACCACGACGAGGTCGTGATGCCCTTCTCCAAGCTCAAGGGCAGCATCTCCGACATCCTCGTCAAGGAGGGCTACATCGCCTCCTGGACCACCGCTGACGCCCCCGTGGGCAAGTCGCTGGTCGTCAAGCTGAAGTACGGCCCCAACCGCGAGCGTTCCATCGCCGGGGTCCGCCGGGTGTCCAAGCCCGGACTTCGGGTCTACGCGCGTTCCACCGAGCTCCCCAAGGTGCTCGGCGGGCTGGGCGTCGCCATCATCTCGACCTCGACCGGTCTGCTGACCGATCGTCAGGCCGCCAAGAAGAAGGTGGGCGGGGAAGTTCTCGCCTACGTCTGGTAGGGGAGGAGCAGACATGTCACGAATCGGACGACTGCCGATTCCCGTTCCGGCGGGTGTCGACGTCAACATCGATGGTTCCAAGGTCACCGTCAAGGGACCGAAGGGTTCGCTCTCGCACGAGGTCGTCGAGCCGATCACGGTCGCCAGGGAAGACGGCGAGCTGGTGGTCACCCGTCCCGATGACGAGCGCGACTCGCGTTCGCGGCACGGGCTGACCCGCACGTTGGTCAACAACATGGTCGTCGGCGTCACCCAGGGCTACACCAAGTCCATGGAGATCGTCGGCGTCGGATACCGCGTCGCCGCCAAGGGTTCGGACCTCGAGTTCGCCCTGGGCTTCTCGCACCCGGTGCCGGTGAAGGCCCCTCCCGGGATCACCTTCGTCGTCGAGTCGCCGATCCGCTTCCGGGTCGAGGGCATCGACAAGCAGCAGGTCGGCGAGGTCGCCGCGAACATCCGCAAGCTCCGCAAGCCTGACCCGTACAAGGGCAAGGGCGTGCGGTACGCCGGCGAGGTCGTCAGGCGCAAGGTCGGAAAGACAGGTAAGTGATGGCAACCTCCGTTTCTCACGCGCGGCGCACTGCTCGCGCCCGGCGGCACTTCCGGCTGCGGAAGAAGGTCACCGGGACGGCGACCCGTCCGCGCCTGGTGGTCACCCGGTCCGCCCGGCACATCGCGGTCCAGCTGGTCGACGACACCGTCGGTCGCACGCTGGCCTCCGCTTCGACGCTGGAGGCCGACCTTCGGGCCGCCGACGGCGACAAGAGCGCGAAGGCGCGCACGGTCGGCGAGCTCGTCGGCCGCCGCGCCACCGAACTGGGCGTGACGACCGTCGTTTTCGACCGTGGCGGGGATTCCTACCACGGCCGGGTCGCGGCCCTCGCCGATGGCGCCCGCAGCGCCGGGCTGGAGTTCTGATGAGTTCTGTTGACAGCATTTACCTGAGCATGATCGAGAGGGATATCTGATGCCCGGACCCCAACGCGGCGGCTTCGGCGGCGGCGACAGAGCGGGCGGAGCAGGCGACCGCGCTGGTGGATCAGGCGATCGCCGTGACCGTCGCGGCGGCCGTGACGGAAACCGTCGGGACGCCCCCGTAGAGCGGAACCCGCTGCTCGAGCGCATCGTCGTGACGAACCGCGTCGCGAAGGTCGTCAAGGGTGGACGCCGGTTCTCCTTCACCGCCCTGGTCGTCGTCGGTGACGGTGACGGCTCGGTCGGCGTCGGCTACGGCAAGGCCAAGGAGATTCCCGCGGCCATCGCCAAGGGCGTCGAGGAAGCCAAGAAGTACATGTTCAAGGTGCCCCGCATCGCCTCCACCATCCCGCACCCCGTGCAGGGTGAGGCGGCGGCCGGTGTAGTGCTGCTGCGTCCGGCATCACCTGGTACCGGCGTCATCGCAGGTGGCCCGGTGCGTGCCGTGCTGGAGTGCGCCGGCATCCACGACGTGCTGTCCAAGTCGCTCGGCTCGGACAACCCGATCAACATCGTGCACGCCACCATCCAGGCGCTGAAGAACCTGCAGCGCCCGGAAGAGGTTGCGGCCCGCCGTGGCCTGCCGATCGAGGACGTCGCTCCCGCCGCCATGCTGCGGGCGCGGGCCGGTCAGGGGGTCTGAGATGGCTCTCAAGGTGACCCAGGTCAAATCCACCATCGGCAACAAGCGTCCGGCACGGGAGTCGGTGCGTTCGCTCGGTCTGAAGCGGATCCACCACACCGTGGTCGTGCCGGACAACGCGACGAACCGTGGCTACATCAACCGTGCAACGCACCTGCTGTCGGTCGAAGAAGTCGCTGATGTCGCAGTCGCGGAGAGGAATTCCGAACAGTGACTATCAAAGTTCACCACCTCCGCCCGGCACCGGGCGCGAAGACGGCCAAGACCCGGGTGGGTCGCGGCGAGGCGTCCAAGGGCAAGACCGCCGGGCGCGGTACCAAGGGCACCGGCGCGCGGAAGAACGTGCGGGCCGGGTTCGAGGGCGGCCAGCTGCCGCTGCACATGCGGCTGCCGAAGCTCAAGGGCTTCAAGAACCGGTTCCGCGTCGAGTTCCAGGTCGTGAACATCGGCCAGCTGGCCGAGCTGTTCCCGGCCGGCGGGTCGGTCGGAGTCGACGAACTGGTTGCCGCCGGTGCGGTCCGCAAGGGCCAGCTGGTCAAGGTCCTCGGTGACGGGGACCTGGGCGACGTCAGCCTGCAGGTGACCGCGAACGCCTTCTCCGGGTCCGCCAAGGAGAAGCTCGCCGCCGCCGGCGGGAGCGCCACCACCGTCTGAGACGTGCACGCCGAACACAAGTCGCCGCCCGGTGCGCCCTGAGGGGTCGTACCGGGCGGTTCGGCTTTTCCGGCGGGCGTTCTGCCCGATGACGAATGCCTGTCGGGCGGGGCGCGTACGTTACAGTCGAAGGCTGCGGCCGGCGCCTCGCCGGCACTGCGATGGTGCCCGCAGAACTACACCGGGCGCCTCGGGTGCCGATCGGGACCGTCACCGCACCGCACGTTCGAACCGGATCCCGTCGAAGCCTGGCGGACCGTGTCGGCGCGGGGGAGTTCCCACGTTCAGTACGACCGTCAGGACACGGCCCAGGCCGTGCTCGGAAGACGGAAGGCCGGTCGTCGACCGGGTTTCCGCCACCGGCCCGTCCTCACCGGGGCCGGTGTAGCCAGGAGGATCATTGCTCGCCGCTTTCGCCACGGCGCTGAAGACGCCCGATCTGCGCAAGAAGATCCTCTTCACGCTCGCCATGGTCGCCATCTACCGGCTGGGTGCCACCGTGCCCTCGCCGGGTGTTTCCTACGGCGCCATCCAGGTCTGTATCGACGAGGCCGGTTCCGGCAACGACCTGTTCACCGTGCTGAACCTGTTCTCCGGTGGCGCGTTGCTGCGGCTCAGCGTCTTCGCGCTCGGCATCATGCCGTACATCACCGCGTCGATCATCGTGCAGCTGCTCACCGTGGTGATCCCGCGGTTCGAGCAGCTCAAGAAACAGGGCCAGTCCGGTCAGGCCAAACTCACCCAGTACACCCGTTACCTGACCATCGGTCTCGGTGTCCTGCAGTCGACGGCGTTCCTGGCGCTGGCCATCAACGGCCAGATGTTCCCGGGCTGCTCGACCAACGACCAGATCATCCCGGACCAGAGCGCGTTCGCGCTGATCGTGCTGGTGCTGACGATGACCGCCGGCACCGCCGCGATCATGTGGATGGGCGAGCTGATCACCGATCGCGGCATCGGCAACGGCATGTCGATCCTGATCTTCACCTCGATCGCCGCCCGGATCCCCGCCGAGGGCAAGAACATCCTGGACAACCAGGGCCCGGTCGTCTTCGGCGTCATCGTGGTGATCGCGCTGGGCATCATCGGCGCCGTGGTCTTCGTGGAGCAGGGACAGCGCCGGCTGCCGGTGCAGTACGCCAAGCGGATGATCGGCCGGAAGATGTACGGCGGCACGTCGACGTACCTGCCGTTGAAGGTCAACCAGGCGGGCGTCATCCCGGTCATCTTCGCGACCTCGCTGCTGTACCTGCCGCTGCTGCTGGTGCAGCTGGTGAGCCCGACGACGGTCAACGCCGACGGCAGCCAGGAGATCAGCGGCTGGGTCCAGTTCATCCAGCTCTATGTGGTCAGCCAGTCCAGCTGGGTGCACATCCTGCTGTACTTCGCGTTGATCATCTTCTTCACGTACTTCTATGTCGGCATCACCTTCAACCCGACCGAACGGGCTGACGAGCTGAAGAAGTACGGCGGGTTCATCCCCGGCATCCGGCCGGGTCGGCCCACCGCGGAGTACCTGCAGTACGTGCTCTCCCGGATCACCCTGCCGGGCTCGCTCTACCTCGGCATCGTGGCGATCCTGCCCAACCTGTTCCTCGAACTCACGGGTGAGGGCAACAACCAGAACTTCCCCTTCGGTGGTACCGCTGTGCTCATCATGGTCGGCGTGGGGTTGGATACGGTCAAACAGATCGAAACCCAACTGATGCAGCGCAACTACGAAGGGTTCCTCCGCTGATGAGAATTCTGATCGTGGGACCGCAGGGAGCCGGCAAGGGCACCCAGGCGGATCTGCTCGCCAAGAACCTGAACATCCCGCACATCTCGACCGGCGACATCTTCCGGGCGAACGTGACCGCGGGCACCGAGCTCGGCGTGCTGGCGAAGAAGTACATGGACGCCGGCGAGCTCGTGCCCGACGAGGTCACCAGTGCGATGGTGGCGGCCAGGCTGGCCGAGCCCGACGCCGATCCCGGTTTCCTGCTCGACGGTTTTCCGCGGACGGTTCCGCAGGCGAAGTGGCTCGGCGAGCTGCTGCACACCAACGATCACGACCTGGACGCCGTGCTGCTCATCGACGCCCCCGACGACGTGTTGCTCGAACGCATGCTGGCCCGCGGCCGGGCGGACGACACCGCCGACGCGATCAATCGTCGACTCGCGCTGTACCACTCCGAGACCACCCCGCTGCTCGAGCACTACGCCGACCTGCTGGTCGCCGTCGACGGCGTGGGCACGGTCGAAGAGGTGCAGCAGCGCGCTCTGACCGCACTCGAGCGCTGAGGCTGTTCCGCCAGCGATGAGCGACCGGGGAATCCAGCTGAAGACCAGAGGCGAGCTGCAGGCGATGCGCGCCTCCGGTCGGGTGCTCGCCACCGCCATCGCGGCCGGCCGGGCGGTCGTGGCGCCGGGCGCCACCACGCTGGACGTCAACGACGCGGTCGCTGCGGTCATCGCCGAAGCGGGCGCGACCAGCAATTTCCTGCATTACGGTGCCCACGGCTCCGACCCCGGTTTCCCGGCGACCATCTGCGCATCGGTGAACGAGGAAGTGGTGCACGGCATCCCGCGCGCCGACCGGGTACTCCGTGAGGGTGACCTGCTCTCCATCGACGCCGGCTGCATCCTCGACGGGTGGCATTCCGACTCGGCGATCTCCGTGCACGTCGGGTCCGCACCCTCGATGGAGGAGGTCGACCTGATCGCCGCGTGCGACCTCGCGATGTGGGCCGGCATCGCCGCCGCACATGCCGGCGGCCGGCTGGGCGACGTCTCCTCGGCGATCGAGGAGTCGGTGGCCACGTCCGCCCGCAACGACGGCCGGCGGTACGGGTCGGTGGCCGGCTACGGCGGGCACGGGATCGGCACTGCCATGCACATGGCCCCGTTCGTGCCCAACCAGGGCAAGCGCGGCAAGGGTCCACGGCTGGTCGGCGGCACCGCGCTGGCGATCGAGCCGATGATCACCCTCGGCAAGCCTGCGACCAGGGAACTGGCCGACGGCTGGACCGTCGTGACCAAGGACGGCGCACGGGCCGCGCACACCGAACACTCCATCGCGATCAGCGACGAGGGCATCTCCGTGTTGACGGCGGCCGATGCCGGCGCGGCCGGGCTCGCCCCGTTCGGCGTCACTCCGATCTCGCTGGACTGAGCTCTTGCTCGCCGCCGCCGCTCGGCGCGCCCCTGCCTTCCTGCTGATCACCACGCTGCTCTGCGCGCTGACGCTGTCATTGGGGTACGCGAACAAGGCACGCTGCGTCGGCCCGTCGTTCGACCAGTTCGGCCGCAGCACCCCGGACTACCAGACCAGGGTCGCCCGCGACGTCTGTTACTCCGACATCCAATTCCTCTGGATCGGCCGGGACATCGACCGGCACGTCTTCCCGTACGTCTCCGGCGGGTACAACGCTGTGCAGAAGTCGCTGTACGGAGGATCCCTCGAGTACCCGGTGCTGACCGGGATGGCGATCTGGCTGGCGGCGGTGCCGTCATCCACGGACGGCGACTTCCTGCTCTGGTCCGCGGTGCTGCTGGCCGCGGCCGGGCTGCTGGCGGCGGCCCTGCTGGCCTGGCTCGCCGGGGCCCGGTCCTGGTGGTACGCCCTCGCGCCGCCGCTGGTGCTGTACGCCTTCCACAACTGGGATCTGCTGGCGGTGGCCGCCACGGTGGTCGCGTTCTTCGTGCTGCTGCGGGCGAGCCGGCCGCTGCGGGACGGCGCCGCTCCAGAACCGATCCCACCGCCCGGCAGGTTCGCACCGCCGGGCAGGATCTCCCGGCCCGGCCCGCTCATCGCGGCGGCCGTCGCGCTGGGCATCGGCGCCGGTTTCAAGCTGTACCCGATGATGTTCGCGCTGCCGATCGCGCTCTGGCTGGGTGCGGGCGGCTGGAAACCGTCCTTCCGCAACCCCCGGCCGGTTCTCGCCCGCTGGCTGACGGCGGCCGCCTTCGCGGCAGGGACGGCGCTGGTGTTCGTGCTGGTCAACGTGCCGTTCGCGCTGGCCGGTCCGCGGGGCTGGTGGGCGTCGTTCCAGTTCCAGTGGAGCCGGCCGATCGACGTCACCACCAACACCATCTGGTTCTGGGGCGCGCGGCCGTACAGCGACTCCGACAACGAGGCCGTGCAGCACACCCTTGCGATGATCGCGACCGGGACCACGCTGGCCGCCTTGCTGCTCGCCTGTGTCCTGGCGTTCCTGCGGTACGACCGGCGTCGCGGTTACCCGTGGTTGCAGGCCTGCGCCGCGATGGTCTGCGGCTACCTGCTGTTCAACAAGGTGCACTCGCCGCAGTTCACCCTCTGGCTGCTGCCGTTCTTCGTGCTGCTGCGGATCCGGCCAGGCTGGATCTTGGCCTACTTCGTCGCCGACGCCGCCGTCGGGATCGGTTTCTTCCGCTGGCAGTACCTGATCGGCCGCGGAGCGCCGAGCTCCGCCTACGACGCCCTGTCCCCGCAGCTCGTTCTGATCGGCGTCTGGGGCCGGGCCGCACTGCTCGTCGCGCTGTTCATCGTGTTCCTCCGGTCTGACGTCGTCAGCCTGCCGCCGCGATGGCGGCGACAGGCTGACGGGACCGGGGTCGGATCCGAGGTCGGGTCGGGGATCGGATCAGATGTCGACCTTCGCCCGGCCGCGGATCTTGTTCGCCGCCACCCAGATGGCCCCGAGCACCAGCAACCCGTACAGCGACAGCGCCAGGGTGGAATCGAACAGCGTGCCGACGTCGCCCTCGCTGACCGCGAGCGCGCGCCGCAGGCTGGTCTCGGCGAGCGGCCCGAGGATCACCGCGATGAGCACCGGCGCCAGCGGCAGCCCGTACCGGCGCAGGACGAAGCCGAGCAGCCCGATCAACACCAGCATGATCAGATCGACGAGCGATGAGCTGCCGGCGTAGACGCCCAGCACCGCGAACACGGTGATCCCGGCGTAGAGGTAGGGCTTGGGGATCATCAGCAGCTTCGCCCAGATCGGGGCGAACGGCAGGTTGATGATCAGTAGCACGAACATCCCGACGAAGAGGCTCGCGATCAGTGCCCAGACCAGGTCCGAGTTGCGGGTGAACAGCAGCGGTCCGGGCTGCATGCCGTACTGCTGGAACGCGGCCAGCATGATCGCGGCGGTGGCCGACGTCGGCAGCCCCAGCGCCAGCAGCGACCCCATCGCCGACCCGGCGGTCGCGTTGGCGGCGGACTCCGGCGCGGCGAGGCCGCGGATCGCGCCCTTGCCGAACTGCGGGTCCTTGCGCCGGCGATCCAGTTTCCGCTCCAGCCCGAACGCCAGGAACGTGGGGATCTCCGCGCCGCCGGCCGGGATCGCGCCGAACGGCACGCCGAACGCGGACCCCCGCAACCAGGCCGGCAGGGCCTCGCGGAACTCGCGGCGGTTCAGGTAGGGACGCTTGTTCATCACCATGGCGGTGGCCGACGGGTCCTTGTGGATGCGAGAGGCGACGTGCAACACCTCGCCGAGGGCGAGCAGGCCGACCGTGATGACGATGATGTCGATGCCGTCGAACAGCGCGGGAACACCGAAGGTGTAGCGGGAGGCGCCGCTGATACCGTCGACGCCGACCAGTGCCAGCGCCAGTCCGATGGCCAACGCCGCAACGCCTTTCACGGCCGAGTCGGAGACCACCGCCGAGGTGGCGACGAACGCGACGACGGCGAGGGCGAAGTACTCGGTCGGGCCGAACACCGTCGCCAGTTCGGCCAGCACCGGCGCGAAGAAGACCACCAGGATGGTCGCCAGCAGGCCGCCGGTGAACGCGCCGATGGCGGCGGTGGCCAGTGCCTGCGGTCCGCGGCCGCGTTTGGCCATCCGGTGTCCCTCGAACGTCGAGGCGATCGCCGTCGAGTTACCGGGTGTGTTCATCAGGATGGCGGTCGTGGAGTCGCCGAACAGCCCGCCGTAGTAGATGCCGGCGAACATGATGAACGCGCCCACCGGGTCGAGGCTGAACGTCACCGGCAGCAGCAGTGCCACCGCCATCGCCGAGCCGAGGCCGGGCAGCACGCCGACGGCGGTGCCGAGCATGCACCCGACGAACACCCACAGCAGGTTGATCGGGGTGAGGACCTCACCGAAGCCCTGCATGAGGTTGCTGATCTGGTCCATCTCAGAGCACCCCTTCCAGGAATCCGGCCGGCAGGTTCAGGCCCAGCGCGGCGCCGAAGATCAGTTGGATCAGCGAGGACATCACCAGGGCGATGGACAGGTCGAACACCGGACGGCGTGAGCCCAGGGCGTAGCTGACGCCCCAGAACAGCACGGCGGCGGCGATGATCCAGCCGGCCGGAACCAGCAGCACGATGCACGCCACCAGGGACGCCAGCACCGTGCCCAGCGCCCGCCAGTCGCTGAAGGCCTTGGCCGGCCATGGCTCGCGACCCGGCGGGACGTCCGGCGGGATCTCGTCGACCTGGTCGCCGTCGGCGTCCAGCGCCGGGCCGTCGGCCGGCAGGAACTCCGTCGAGGCATCGACGTCGTCGTACCCGCTGCCATCGCCGTGCTCGGCCGGACGTCCGTGATCCCGCAGTTCGCGAACCGCCCTGGCATGACCACGCAGGATCTGGATGGTCGACAGCAGCGCCATCACCAGCAGCAGGCCGATCACGATCATCGGGAAGAACGTCGGCCCCGGAACCTGCACGCTGGGCGGCAGTTTCATGTTCACGGTGCCGATGATCAGGAAGATCGCGATGGCGACCAGGATGCCGGGGACGACGAGCTCGGACAGTCCTGCCCGTGAGCCGACAGCGGCGGTGCTGTCGTGGGTCGCCGCCCGATCGGCCGTACTGCCGGGTTTCTCTGAGGTGCTCATCAGGCTCCGATCCCCAATTGGTCTGCGATCTCCTGGATCCGGGTGGTCTCGGTGGCCAGGAACGCCTCGAACTCGTCACCGGCCAGGAAGGTGTCCTGCCAGCGGTTGCGGGCGATGGTGTCCTGCCAGGCCGCGCCGTCCACCATCTCGGCGACGATGTCGATGAGCGCCTGCCGCTGCTGGTCACTCAGGCCGGGCGGCGCGACGAGTCCGCGCCAGTTGGTGAGTTCGACGTCCACGCCCTGCTCACCGAGGCTGGGCACGTCGATGCCCTCGACCCGCTCCTTGGTGCCCATGGCCAGTGCCCGGACGTTGCCCGCCTCGATCTGGTCGGCGAACTCGTTGTAGCCGGAGATGCTGGCGTCGACCGTGTTGGCGAGCAGTGCATTCAGCGCCTCGCCGCCGCCGGAGAACGCCAGGTAGTTGATCTGCCGCGGGTCGATGCCTGCGTCGACGGCGACCAGGCCGGCCAGCAGGTGGTCCGTGCCGCCCTTCGATCCGCCACCGACCACCGTGCCGCCCGGGTCCGCCTTCCACGCTGCGAGGAATTCCTCGAGGTTCTGGTACGGCGAATCGCCGGGAACGACGATGACCTCGAAATCCTCGGCCAGCCGGGCGATCGGGGTGACGTCGGTGAGCGTCGCGTCACTGTCGTTGGCGATGACGCCGCCGACCATCACCGTTCCGGTCACCATCAAAGTGCCGGCCTGACCGTCCATGTCGGTCAGCTGGCCGAGCCCGATCGTGCCCGCCGCGCCCGGGATGTTGACCACCTGGACGTTGTTGACGATGCCGTCAGACTTCAGCGCCTGCTGGGCTTCCCGGGCGACCAGGTCCCAGCCCCCGCCGGGAGCGGCCGGGGCGATGACCCCGAGCCGGCTGCGGGCCGAGTCGCCGGTTCCGGTGTCGACCGCCGACCAGATGCCGGCACCGACGATCAGCACGACCACCACCGTCCAGACCGCGGTGACCCACGGCTTGCGCTGCTTGGTCCGGGCCTGCGGCGGCGGGCCGGATCTCGTGTCGGGAGATGCCGTCATTGGCTTTCCTTCTGCGTGGAGAGGAGGTCGGGTCGAGAGGAGGTCGAGGTGGTGTGCGGTCAGGGACGCGCGCGCACGGCCAGCACCGGGACGGAGGCGTTGAGCAGCACGTTCTGGGCGGTCGACCCGAAGAACAACTTCCCGACCGGCGACCGCCGGCGCAGCCCGATGACGATCATCTCGGCATCGAGTTCGGTTGCCAGGTCTACGATCTCGCCTGCCAGGTCCTCGCTGCGCACCGCCGCCCTGATGGAGACGGGCGGGTTCTCGACACCACCGTCCGAGACGTCCGGAACGGTGTGCACCTCCGCATCGCCGGTGTGGGCGGGGGCGGTCAGCACGATCAGGTCCGTGCCGCGCAACCGCGCTTCGTCGACAGCGCGGCGGACGGCCGCCTCACCTTCGGGGGTCTGCTGGTAGGCCGCGAGAATCGTCATCGGTACTCCTTCGTTTCCGGTGGGCGGGACGTTATCCGCGTCACCCGACAGCGCCGCCGTTTCCCGCGGTTCCTGTCACTTGTTGACGTTGTCCCGAGTTGTGCGCGTTGTGCTCACGGCATCCGCGGATCTAGGGTCAGCCGATGAGGCGACGGCGCCTGCGGTTCACCGGTCAGCTGCTGGTCCTCCAGCTGGCCGTGGTGGCGGCCGTCGTGCTGGTCGGATTCGGCCTGTTCGCGACCATGCTGGACCGCGGACTGCGGACTGGGTACGGCGATCGGGCGCTGGCCATTGCCCGGTCGATGGCCGCCGATGACGAGGTCCGTGCCCTGGTCGCGGGGTACTCGGCCGATCACCGGGCCGGTCCGAACAGCGCCGTCGAGCTGGAACGCGGGCCGATCCAGCGCGATGCCGAGGCCGTCCGGGAACTCACCGGCGCGTTGTTCGTCGTCGTCACCGACGACCGGGGGATCCGGTTGGCCCACCCGCAGCCGGCCGAACTGGGCCGGCCGGTGTCCACCGATCCCTCCGTCGCGCTGGCCGGCCGGGAGGAGATCGTGGAGCAGCGCGGCACTCTCGGCGAGTCCGCGCGGGCGAAGGTGCCGGTCCTCGCGCCGGGCGGTACTGACGTGGTCGGCGCGGTGAGCGTCGGCATCGGCACCGACGAGATTTCCGCCGCGTTGTGGTCGGACCTGCGGGTGGCCGCGCTGTACGCCGCCGCCGCACTCGGCCTCGGCGTGTTCGCGTCGATCCTGCTCAGCCGCCGGCTGCGCCGGTTGACCCTCGGGGTGGAGCCGGAGGAACTGGCGGCGATGGCCTCCGAACACGAGGCGGTGCTCGGCAGCATCAGCGAGGCGGTGGTCGGCGTCGACCCGCACGGCCGGATCGGGGTGGCGAACGGCGAGGCCCGCCGGCTGTTCGGCGACCGGGTGCGACCGGGTGAGATGGCCGATGCCGTCGGGCTTCCGAACGGCGTGCTGACCGTCATCCGGGAGATGTCCGAGCGTCCGCCCGCGGACCGGGTGCCCACCGACCCGTTCCTGGTGCTCGCCGGTGAGCGGGTGCTGATCTGCAGCGTCGGCGGCGTCACCAGGGACGGCCGTGATCTCGGCGTGGTGCTCTCGGCGCGCGACCGGACCGATGTCGAGGCGCTCACCCGGCAGCTGGACGCGGTGCAGACGATGGGCTCGGCGCTCCGGGCGCAGCGTCATGAGTTCGCGAACCGGCTGCATGTCGTGCACGGCCTGCTCGATCACGGCCATCTGCAGGAGGCCACCGAGTATGTCCGGTCGGTGCTGGGCGCGGGTCCGCTCGGCACCCTGCTGGAGGGATTGGAGACGGTCCGGGATCCGACCCTGCAGGCGTTCCTGGCGGCAAAGGCCGCGCACGCCCGGGAGCGTTCGGTGACGCTGCGACTGGGCCCGGAGACCTGGCTGGACCGGTCGGTGACCGACCCGGTGGCGGTGACCACCGTGGTCGGCAACCTGCTCGACAACGCGGTGGACGCGGCGGCTGAGGGCACCGCCCGCAGCGAGCGGTGGGTCGAGATCGAGTTGCTGGCCGACGCCGGGACGCTGTTCGTTACGGTCGCCGACAGCGGCGACGGGGTGCCGAAAGCGTTGCGGGAGAGTCTGTTCCAGGAGAACGTCAGCAGCCACCCGGCCGGCGAGAGCGGCGGCCGCGGACTGGGACTGGCCCTCGTGCGGCAGATCGCCAGGGTGGTGCGGGGCGACGTCTGGCTCGCCGACCCGGGCGGAGGTCAGGCCGGTGCGGTGTTCGTCGCCCGGTTGCCCGGCGCGGTGACCGGGGGGCGGGCAAATGTGGCTCCGGCGGGGGACCCGGCCGAGGTGCGGGCGGCCGGTGCCGTGCTCCCGGCGGCGCGGCCATGACCCTGCAGGTGCTCGTCGTCGACGACGACTTCCGGGTGGCCCGGCTGCATGCAGCGACGGTGGACCGGGTGGCCGGCTTCCGGGTCGCGCACGTGTCGTCCAACCTCGCCGATGCGATGCGCCGGCTGACCACCGCCGGCAGCACGATCGACCTGGCGGTGCTCGACCTGTATCTGCCCGACGGTTCGGGCCTGGAACTGATGCGCAGGGTCGACTGCGATGTGTTCGTGGTGTCGGCGGCGGCCGAATCGGCGACCGTGCGCGCCGCGTTGTCGCGGGGGGCGCTGGCGTACCTGATCAAGCCGTTCCCGGAGGAGATGCTCGCCGAGCGGTTGACCGCCTACGCCCGCTACCGGGCCGGACTCGACCGGCTGGACGTGCTCGGTCAGTCGGAGCTCGACCTGGCGCTGCGCACCCTGCACGCACCATCGGCGCACCGGCCGAAGGGCCATTCGACACTGACCGAGCAGGCGGTGGTGAAGGCCGTGCTGGGGGCGGGTGACCCGGTGTCGGCGGCGGCGGTGGCCGACCAGGTGGGGATCTCGCGGGCGACCGCGCAGCGCTACCTTTCGCTGCTGGCCGACGGCGGGACGATCGTCATGCAGCTGCGGTACGGGTCGACCGGCCGTCCGGAACACCGGTTCAGCGCGCCGGACTGACCGGCCCGCGGCGTGTGAAACGCTCGCCCGATGAACGCCGTGCTGACCGGGCTGCTGGTCGGTGCCGTGGTGATCGCGATCGGCCTGCTGGCGGTGTTCGCCGGGCGCTGGCTCCGCCGTCGGATGCTGGATCCGCCGGGGGTGCGGGCGGCCGGGCAGGCCCTGCGGACGGCGGGCCTGGCGGCGCCGCCGCTGCGCGAGGGGCTCACCGCGCATGCCAGCGCACAGGCGCTGCCGTACCTGTCGGCATTGCTGGAGACCCCCGGTGTCGCGCTCGCCGGGCCCGATGGGGTGCTGCTCGGCGTGCACGGACCGGGCGCGCACCACGCGGGTGACGTCAGCGGTGCCGTGCTGACCGCTGTCGGCACCGGGCGGCGGCAACTGGCGGGCTGCCCACCGTGCGGTCGGCCGGGCTGCCAGGTGAGCCGGGCGGTGATCGTGCCGCTGATCGCGGCGGGCCGGTCCGCCGGTGCGCTGGTCGTGCTCGCCGGTTCCGCGGTCGGTCCCTATCTGGTCCGGGCAGCGGACGAGACCGCTCGCTTCATCAGCACCCAACTCGAACTCGCCGATCTCGACGCCTCCCGGGCCGACCTCGCGCGGGCCGAGGTGCGGGCGCTGCGTGCCCAGATCTCCCCGCACTTCATCTACAACGCCCTCACCACCATTGCCGCCTTCGTCCGCAGCGACCCGGACCGGGCGCGCGAACTGCTGCTCGAGTTCGCCGACTTCACCCGGTACTCGTTCCGGCAGGCCGGCGAGTTCACCACCCTCGCCGACGAGATGGGCAACATCGAGAAATACCTGACGCTCGAGCGGGCGCGGTTCGGCGACCGGCTGCACATCCGGTGGCGGATCGCCCCCGAGGTGCTCGGCGTCCTGGTGCCGTTCCTGTCGATCCAGCCGCTGGTCGAGAATGCAGTGCGGCACGGGCTGGCTGGTCGGACCGGCGACGGCACCGTCGCGGTGACGGCGGAGGACGCCGGCCCGGACTGCCTGATCAGCGTCGAGGACGACGGCATCGGGATGGACCCGGAAGAGGTCGGCCGGAGCCGGGAGGGCGAGCCGTCGGGCAGCCACGTCGGGCTGTCCAATGTCGACGACCGGTTGCGCGCCGCGTTCGGCGAGGACTACGGCCTGATCGTCGAGACGGCGCCGAACGCCGGAACGAAGGTGATCGTCCGGCTGCCCAAGTTCGCGCCCGGTATCAGTGCCGATCGGTAGCGGTGTCGATCGGTAGCGGCATCGATCGGTGCAGTGCCCATCGGTGCAGTGCCGATCAGTGCAGGGCCGATCGGTGACAGGATCGCCGGATGCCGACCACCCGCATCGTTCCCGACCTGCAGAGCGCGGCCCCGGACCGGGCCGCCGCCTTCTATTCGAGCGTTCTCGGCCTGCGTCCCGTGATGGATCTCGGCTGGATCGTCACCATGGCCGACCCGGAGCGGCCCGACGTGCAGATCAGCCTGATGATCGGTGACGCGACGGCCGCCGTGCCGCCGGAGGTGTCGGTGCAGGTGGATGACGTCGACGCCGCCTACCGGGCGGCCGTCGGCCTCGGCGCCGAGATCGTGCACCCACTGACCGACGAACCGTGGGGCGTCCGGCGGTTCTTCGTCAGGGATCCGGACGGCCATGTGATCAACGTGTTGTCGCACCGTTGAGCGGACCCCGGGGCGGCAACCGGCGACCTACAATTCTGCGATCCCACCCCGCGGTGGCGGGGGTGTGTCCCGCCGGTGCATGGGAACGCTGCGGTGGGCGGCGAGCGGACAGGACGGTCAACGTGGCGTCGACGGAATCGGCCATCGCCGGACTCGTGGTGCTCGCGGTCGACGACGAGGCCCCGGCGCTGGACGAGATCGGGTTCCTGCTCGGCGGTGACCCGCGGGTCGGCACCGTGCTGACCGCGTCGAACGCCGCGGAGGCGCTGGCCATGCTGCAGCCGACCTCGTCGCCGACCCCGGACGCGGTGCTGCTGGACATCGCGATGCCGGGCTGGGACGGCGTCGACCTCGCGCGGGTGGTGTCCGCGTTGCCGCATCCGCCGGCTGTCGCGTTCCTCTCCGCGCACGACGACCGGGCCGTCGATGCGTACGAGATCGGTGCCGTCGACTACCTTCTCAAACCGGTGCGGCCCGCCCGGCTGGCCGAGGCGGTCACCCGGTTCTGCGCGGCCAGGGATGCGGCGGCCGAGCAGGACCGCCGGCATCAGCGGGTGGCTGCCCACGGTGATCCGGCGGGAGGCGCGGAGGCCAGGGTGGTGGAGCCCGCCGTTACGCACGTGGGGGAGCAGGACGACCAACGGGAGGACGGTGCGGTGATCGCCGTCGACCTCGCGGGCAAGACGCGGTTCGTCCCGCGGGACTCGGTGTGCTGGGCCGAGGCGCAGGGCGACTACGCCCGGCTGCACGTTGAGGGTGGCGACAGCCATCTCATCCGCACCCCGCTCGCGGTGCTGCAGGAGGAATGGGCGGCGGCGGGCTTCGTCCGGGTGCACCGCGGCTATCTCGTCGCGCTGCACCGGATCGTCGAGCTGAGGTCGGTCGACGGCGGCTACCGGGTCGGCGTCAGCGGACAGTCCGCCATCGCCGAGATCCCGGTCAGCAGAAGGCATCTGCGGATGCTGAAGCAGCGGCTTCTGGCCGGTCGGCGGCCGGGCCGGTGAGTTCGCACCAGCCCCCGCGGCGGGTCCGGGTGGTGCTCGCCGAACGGCGGCCGGCGGCGATGCCGATCCTGCGCGGCGCCGAGGTCGCGGAACAGACCGAGATCGGCAGGGAGCTGGTCAGGGGTCTGATGCGTGCGCAGTTGGCCGCCTCGCTTCGGATCGCCGGGGTGGCGCTGGTGCTCTTCGCCCCGTTGCCGCTGTTGTTCGCGGCCGTGCCGGCAGTGGCCGACGCACGGGTGCTCGGCATTCCGCTGATCTGGTGGTTGTTGGGCGTCGCGGCGTACCCGGCGCTGTATCTGCTGGCGCGGCTGCACCGGCGGCAGGCCGAGCGGATCGAACGAGACTTCACCGACCTGCTCGAGCGGGGCTGACGGCGGTGGACGGCTCGACGCTGTCGCTGATCGCGATCGCGCTGGTGGTCGTCGCGACCGGCGTGATCG
This sequence comes from Nakamurella sp. GG22, assembly GCF_052976845.2. NCBI lineage: Bacteria > Bacillati > Actinomycetota > Actinomycetes > Nakamurellales > Nakamurellaceae > Nakamurella > Nakamurella sp. GG22. The sequence continues at coordinate 86,033 of NZ_JBRIIO020000025.1, forward strand.
GCGCGACCGGCCTGCGTTTCGCCCGCACCACCAGCGACTTCCTGGTCGCCTCCCGGTCGGTCGGGCCGAACTGGAACGCCGCCGCCATTTCCGGCGAATACCTCTCCGCCGCATCGTTTCTCGGGGTGGCCGGGCTGATCGCGGTGAACGGCCCCGACGCCCTGTGGTACCCGGTCGGGTTCACCGCCGGCTACCTCGCGCTGCAGCTGTTCGTGGCCGCGCCGCTGCGCCGCTCGGGCGCCTACACGGTGCCGGACTTCGCGCAGATCCGCTGGGGCTCGCGGCGGTTGCGGGCGGTGTCGACCGGGCTGGTCCTGGTCATCGCATGGCTGTACCTGGTGCCTCAGCTGCACGGCGCGGGACTCGTGCTGCAGGAGGTCACCGGGCTGCCCGGCTGGGTCGGCATCGCCGTTGTCGCCGTGGTCGTCACGCTGAACGTGGTCGCCGGCGGCATGCGTTCGATCACCCTGGTGCAGGCGCTGCAGTACTGGTTCAAGCTGATGGCGATCGCCGTTCCGGTGCTCGTGGTGCTGGCCGTCAACCGCACCGGCGTGCAGGAGATGTTCGCCGGCAGCTGGGCCGACGCGGGCCGTGGTCTGGGCGGGGCGCACCCGGTGGCCGGGATCTACTCCCTGATGCTGGCCACCTTCCTCGGCACCATGGGGCTGCCGCACGTGCTGGTCCGCTTCTACACCAACATCGACGGCGGCTCGGCGCGGTCGACGACGGTGCGGGTGATCGCGCTGCTCGGGGTCTTCTACCTGTTCCCGGCCGTCGCCGGGGCGCTGATCCACACCCTGATGGCGCCGCCCGCCGCAGGCCAGTCGGATTCTCTGCTGCTGGGACTGCCGGCGGCCGCGGTCGGCGGCGTGCTCGGCAATGTGCTCGGTGCGTTGCTCGCCGCCGGCGCGATAGCGGCGTTCCTGGCCACGTCGTCCGGGTTGGTGGTGGCCGCGGCCGGGGTGCTGTCCACCGACGTGCTGCGCGGGCGGGTGCGCGACTTCCGGGTCGCCGCCGTGGTGGCCGGGGTGGTGCCGCTGGTGCTGGCCCTGCCGACCACCGACCTGGACATCTCCCGGGTGGTCGGGATGGCGTTCGCGGTGGCGGCGTCGACCTTCTGCCCGTTGCTGGTGCTGGGCATCTGGTGGCGCGGACTGACCACCGCCGGCGCCATCGCGGGCCTGCTCGTCGGCGGCGGGCTCAGCCTGTTCGCGCTCGCCCTGTCGATCGTCATGCCGGGTCTGCTGCCCGATCCGTTCGACTCGCTGCTCGGCCAACCGGCCGTCGGTTCCGTTCCCGCGGCCTTCCTGACGATGATCGCGGTGTCCCTGGTGACCAGGTCGAGAATCAGCCCGACGGCCGACGCGGTGCTCGCCCAGTTGCACCTACCCGGGGCGGTCAAACGGGCGATGACACCGGCCGCCGATCGCTGACGTGCGGCGGCCGTCAGCCGCACGGGTGAATGTGGGCCCGGTCACAGCTTTGCCCGAATAGACCGCTCACCGGCACGGAAGCGCCGTTCGGCGCACCGACTCCCCGCTGCCCGATCGGGCGGTGCGATCGGCTCACCGGCTGCCTAGCGTCCTCGCATACCGTGCCCCGGTTCACCGCCGCGGCGCGCCGAAGCAGACCCGGACGAGGAGGTCCCATGGCAGATCCGCCAGCAGCACAGGGCACATCGGTGGCGAGTTCGGTGGAGTGGGAGACGGTGCAGGCGTCACCGGACTTCGCGAAGCTCCGACATGCGCTGCGTTCCTTCGTGTTCCCCACAACGGTGGGTTTCCTGGTCTGGTACTTCACCTACGTGCTGTGCGCGGCCTTCGCCCGTGACTTCATGAACATCCAGGTGTTCGGCAACATCACCGTCGGCCTGCTGTTCGGTGTCCTGCAGTTCGTCTCGACCTTCCTGATCGCGTTGTTCTACGCGCGGCACGCCGACAGCAAGTTCGACCCACTCGCCGACAAGCTGCGCGGCCAGATCGAGGGAGACGCCCGATGATCACTCTTGCCGCAGGGTCCGCGCAGGTCGCGGAGGAGGTGCAGGCCGCCGCCGAAGAGGGCTCGTCGCACCAGACGCTGACCATCACCTTGTTCGCGCTCTTCGTCGCGCTCACCCTCGGGATCACCATCTGGGCCAGCCGGCAGAACCGCACCGCTGCCGACTTCTATGCCGGTGGACGGTCTTTCACCGGCATGCAGAACGGTTTCGCGATCGGCGGCGACTACATGTCCGCCGCGTCGTTCCTGGGCATCGCGGGTCTGATCGCGCTGTACGGGTATGACGGCTTCCTCTACTCCATCGGCTTCCTCGTCGCATGGCTGGTGGCCCTGCTGCTGGTCGCGGAGCTGATGCGCAACACCGGCAAGTTCACCATGGCCGACGTCCTGAGCTTCCGGATGCGGCAGCGCCCGGTTCGTACCGCGGCGTCCATCTCCACCGTGGTCGTGTCGATCTTCTACCTGCTGGCCCAGATGGTCGGCGCCGGTGAGCTTGTCGCGCTGCTGCTCGGCATCAGCTCGCAGGCCGCGAAGAATCTCGTCATCGCCGGGGTCGGTCTGCTGATGATTGTCTACGTGGTGTTCGGCGGGATGAAGGGCACCACCTGGGTGCAGATCGTCAAGGCGGTCATGCTGATGACCGGCGCCGCCGTGATGACGATCTGGGTGCTCGCCAAGTTCGGCTTCAACCCCTCCGCGCTGCTCGGCGCGGCCGCTGATGCCTCCGGTAAGGGAGATGCCTTCCTGCAGCCCGGACTTCGGTACGGCGTGGAGAACGCGGACGCGACGAAGACCCTGCTCTCCAAGCTGGACTTCATCTCCCTCGCCCTCGCCCTGGTGCTCGGCACCGCGGGCCTGCCGCACATCCTGATCCGCTTCTACACCGTCCCGGACTCCAAGGCGGCGCGGAAGTCGGTGCTCTGGGCGATCGGGCTGATCGGCACCTTCTACCTGATGACGCTGGCCCTGGGCTTCGGTGCGGCGGCACTGGTGGGCTCCAAGGCGATATCGGAACAGAGTCCCGGCGGCAACACCGCGGCGCCACAACTGGCCGAGGCGCTGGGCGGCGTCGGTACCGGGCTCGGCGCGGTGATGCTCGCCGTTATCGCGGCGGTCGCCTTCGCCACGATCCTGGCGGTGGTCGCCGGTCTGACGCTGGCGTCGTCGTCCTCACTTGCCCACGACCTGTACTCGAACGTGATCAAGAAGGGCAAGGTCACCGACAAGCAGGAGGTGCGGGTCGGCCGGATCGCGGCGGTCTGCATCGGTGCGGTGTCCATCGCGCTGGCCATTCCGGCGCAGTCGTTGAACGTCGCGTTCCTGGTGGCGATCGCCTTCGCCATCGCGGCCTCGGCGAATCTGCCGGTGATCCTGTACTCGCTGTTCTGGAAGCGGTTCAACACCAGGGGCGCGACCTGGGGTATCTACGGCGGCCTGATCTCCGCCCTGGTGCTGCTGGCCTTCTCGCCCAACGTGTCCGGCGGCGCCGTCAACGCCACGACCGGCAAGGCGGCCAGCCTGATCAGCGATCCGGCGATCAACTTCGCCTACTTCCCGCTGGCCAATCCCGGACTCGTGTCGATCCCGCTGGGCTTCCTGTTCGCCTTCATCGGGACGATCACCAGCCGCGAGTACAACAAGGCCAAGTGGGCCGAGATGGAGGTCCGATCGCTGACCGGTGCGCACGCCGAGAAGGCGACGTCCCACTGAACTTCTGATCTTTTCCCGCTATTCGGGGGGCACATCGCCGGCTGCAGTATCAGCCGGCGATGTGCCGTATCCGGAGGCCCCAGTCCCGCATGGCGTCCAGCGCCGCGTCCCGGTCGGCGTCGTCGAACTCGGCGAGCACGGCGTAGGACACGGCACGCAACGGTCCCCGGACCAGCCCGGTGTCGGCCCGGATCCCGGTGTCGGTGCCCGTCTTGTGCGCCACCCACCAGTCCCGGTCGGCGGCTCCGTGGGCGAGTGGGTCGAGCCCGAAAGCGCCTGACGTCATTGACATGTCAGTGTCCAGGTTGAGCCAGCCGAGGACAGTCGCGCTGACCGTCGGGTCGATGATCTCGCCGCGGTGCAGCCGGCCGAACAGCTCCGCGAGCTCCTGAGCGGCGCCCGTCGACAGGGTGGTCGGATCCTGCGGACCGCGGTGGTCGCGCACCCGGTCGTACAGCGCGGTGTCGCGCAATCCCAGCGCCTCGGCCGTCGCGCCGACCGCCGGCAGCCCGATCTCGCGCAGCAGCACGTTGGTGGCCAGGTTGTCGCTGACGGCGCCCACCAGGACGGCGAGGTCGGCCACCGCGAGCGACCGGGTGTGCAGGTGTTGCCACAGACCCGAATCGGCCACCGCGTCCTCCGAGGTCCTGGTGAACAACGTGGCCGGGTCGAGCTCGCGGTGCACCAGCCGGCGGGCGACCTCGATCAGCAACAGGATCTTCCCGACAGACGCCGTCGGCCGGACGGCGTGTGGATCGAGGGTGGCGAGCTCCTCGCCGGTCTGCGCGTCGACGAGGCACGCGGACAACCGCACCGATGTGTCCAGGGGGGCGCTCACGCCGCCCATGCTCGCACCCGGGGCCTGGCCGTGAGGGAGCCGGGCCGCTCATCCGGAGCAGACGAATCGGACGAACATCACCCTGCGCGGATGACGTTTCCCGCGGTGTCGACGAGCACAGTGACGTCCAGCGGGAGCCGGATCCGGCACCGCCCGGGGCGGCACGGCCGCCGCGATTGCGAGAGCGCCTCTGCAGGAGCGCCCCCAGGGAGGACCACCATGCCACCACGGAAGAAGGTGCCCGCGGGCCGCGCCGCGCCGCGACGTGCGGACACGAACCCGGCGACCCCCACCGACGCCCGCGTCGGCCCGGCGCAACTGCAGGCCGAGTTCGTCGCCATGGTCGAGAACTTCGACGATTCCAGGCAGGAGTGGCGCCGGCTGTTCTCCGAGTTCATCGGGACGTTCATGCTGGTCCTGGTAGCGGCCGGCGGCGGGATGATGAGCCAGGCGTTCCCGGACACCATCAGCCGATCGGCGGCGGTCGTGGCACCCGGTCTCATGGTGCTGGGCATCATCCTGTTCATGGGCAAGGTCTCCGGCGCCCACCTGAATCCCGCTGTCAGCCTGGCGTTCGCGCTCCGCGGTGACTTCCCATGGGTCCGCGTTCCCGGTTACATCATCGTGCAGCTCGCCGGCGCCGTGCTGGCGTCGTGGTTCGCGCAGTCGGTGATCAACGTGTCGGCCTCGTACGGCTCCAACTACCCGGCCGCCAACTACTCCAACATGGCCGCCTTCTGGATGGAGACCGCGCTGACCTTCGGGCTCGTCAGCGTCATCCTCGGTACCGCATCCGGCGCGCAGAACGTCGGGATCATCGGCGCGATAGGGGTCGGTGCCTACATCGCCCTGGCCGGCCTGTGGGGCAGCCCGATCTCGGGGACCTCGATGAACCCGGCCCGCACGTTCGGGCCCGACATGGTCAGCCTCGACTTCAGTGCCTACTGGGTCTACGTGGCCGGGCCGCTGGCGGGCGCCGTGATCGCGGTGGGCATGGCCTTCGTGCTCCGCGGTCAGGGTGGCGGGCGGTCCGGGTCCGCGGCCGCCCAGGGCGTCCTGTTCACCGAGGTGAATCGCCCCGGCCAGTGACCCTGTAGGGCTTGTAAGGTCTGCGGAGAGAGGAGGCCGCGGCGTCGCGGCTTCCACCCGTGGCGGGAGGTCGGGCCCCGTGCAAGCCGGTTCCAGCTGGTCGCTGGCGCGCCGAATACTGGCGCTGCAGGCCGTCGTGCTGGTCATCGTGCTGGGTGCCGCACTCGCCGCCCTGCTCGTCGACACCGATGCCGAAACCGAGCGGACCACCGGTGACCGGGTGGTCGCGGTCGCCTCCGCGGTGGCTGCCGCGCCGGACGTCCGCGCCGCGCTCATAGCGACGTACCCGGCGGGGCAGGAAGTCTCGGGCCCGACCGCGGCGCTGCAGCGCTACGCCGAGGACGTCAGGTCCAGCACCGGAGCCGACTTCGTGGTCGTGATGAACCCGGACGGCATCCGCTTCACCCACCCCGACCCGACCCAGATCGGCCAGGAGTACCGCGGCAGCCGGGACGCAGCGCTGGCCGGCAGCACCGCAGTGGAGACCTACACAGGCACCCTCGGACCGTCCGTGCGGGCGATCGCGCCGGTCCTGGGCCCGGACGGCCGGGTGGTCGGCATGGTCGCCGTCGGCGTGCTCGTCGACCACGTGGACGAGGCAACCAATCGCCGGCTGTGGGTACTGGGATTCATCGCCGCCGGGGCGCTGGCGATCGGCGTCATCGGGTCGCTGCTGATCGCCTCCTGGGTACGGAAGCAGACCCTCGGCAAAGGCCCGCAGGAACTGGCGCGGCTGTTCACCTACTACGACGCCGTGCTCGCCTCGGTCCACGAGGGCATGGTGTTGCTGGACCGCGACGGGCGGATCGTCAGCGTCAACGCGGCGGGCCGGCGGCTGCTCGGGCTGACCGACGACGCGATCGGCGGCACCGCGGCGCAGGCCGGGCTGCCCTCGCAGGTCGCTGAACTGATCGACGACCTGGGTGATCTCACCGACGAACTGGCTCTGTCCGACGACCGTGTGCTGCTGATCAGCCGGCGGCAGGTGCAGGTGCAGGGGGCCGTCGTCGGCGCGGTGGTGACCCTGCGCGACCACACCGAACTGGAGTCGCTGACCGGCGAGCTGGACCGGGTCGAGGGGTTCTCCGACGCGCTCCGGGCGCAGGCGCACGAATCGGCGAACCGGCTGCACACCGTCATCTCACTGATCGAGTTGGGCGAGACGGACCACGCCCTGACCTTCGCGGTGGCCGAACTGGAGTCCGCGCAGGGCCTTGCGGACCGGGTGATGGCGGGGGTGGAGAACCCGGCCGTCGCGGCGTTGTTGCTGGCGAAGTCGGCACAGGGTGCGGAGCGCGGCATCGAGGTGGCGATCCGGCCCGGATCTTTCCTCCCGCCAGGGGTGGCCCCGGACGCCGAACTGGTGACGATCATCGGGAACCTCGTCGACAACGCCTTCGACGTGCTGGCGGGGACACCGGACAGCCCGTCCGGTCCGCGTCGGGTCGAGGTGTCCTCCGAGGTGGTGTCGTCCGAGGTGGTGTCCGCCGGGGAAATGTCGGCGAACGGGACCGTCGGCGGGACCGACTCCGAGGGTGCGGCGGCCACCGACCCGGCCGACGACGCATCGGTCGACGCGGCCGACGAGGTGCTGATCACCGTCGCCGACAACGGCCCGGGCCTGACGGCCGAGCAGGCCGCGTCCGTGTTCGTCCGGGGCTGGTCGACCAAGGTCGCCCGCGGGCCGGCCGGTGACCGCGGCCTCGGCCTTGCGCTGGTCGCCCAGGCGGTGCACCGCTGCGGCGGCCGGGTCGATGTGGAACCCGGACCCGGCGCCAGGTTCAAGGTCTGGCTGCCGCTCCGCCGGCCCGCCGAGACCAGCAGGGATGACGACCGATCCGCCGTCGGCTCCGGGCACGGAGTGCGATGATCCGGGTGCTGGTGGTGGAGGACGAGCCGATCGCGGCCCGCGCCCACAAGGCGTACGTCGAGCGGGTGTGCGGCTTCTCCGTCGCCGCGGTCGCCCACTCCCGGATGGAGGCCGAGCGCGCTCTCGGCCGGGGCGGCGTCGACCTCGTGCTGCTCGACCTGCACCTTCCCGACGGCAGCGGGCTCGAGCTGTTCCGGCGGATCAGGGCTGCGGGATCGACCGTGGACGTGATGGTGGTGTCGTCAGCGCGGGACGCCGACGTGGTCCGATCGGCAGTGGCCCAGGGCGCAGTGCAGTACGTCATCAAGCCGTTCGCGTTCGGCACGCTGCGCGATCGGTTGCTCGCCTACCAGGAGTTCCGCAACCAGGTCGGCGACACCGACGTCGACCAGGCCGCGGTCGACCGGGCGCTGGGCATGCTGCACTCGCCGGCCGGCGGCGCACTACCCAAGGGGATGACGAAGGAGACCCTGGCGATCGTGGTCGGCGCGCTGCGCGAGTTCGGCGAGGCGTCGTCGACGCAGATCGCCGAGTTCCTCGGGGTCTCCCGGATCACCGCCCGCCGCTACCTCGAGCACCTGGCCGACACCAACGTCGCCGAGCGGAGCCTGCGGTACGGGCAGGTCGGCCGGCCGGAGACCCGCTACGGGCTGCGCAAACCGGACTGACGCATTTGTTCTAGCCGTCCCCGCCCCGGACGAGGCAGTCTGCTGGCCGTCCACCAGACCCCGAGAAAGGCCCACCCGATGCCTGTCGCCACCCTCAAGATGGTCACCCTCGACAGTTCCGACGCCCGTCGCGACGCACAGTTCTGGTCCGGCGTCCTCGGCTGGGAGGTCGCGCACGAGCAGGACGAGTACGCGATGCTGACCGGCCCCGGCGGTGTCTCCCTCGGGCTGGGGACGCTGCCCGACCACGAGGCGCCGGGTTGGCCGAACGCGCACGGCAGCAAGCAGTTCCACTTCGACCTCGCGGTCGACGACCTCGACGCCGGGGTGGCCGCGTGCGTCGAACTCGGCGCGACGTTCCCTGACGATCAGCCGGGTGAGACCTGGCGGGTGCTGCTGGACCCGAGCGGTCACCCGTTCTGCCTGACGCAGGCCGCCAACTGGGGGTAGCGCCCGCCCTCGGCAGTTTGCCCTGGGGTAGGAAGTCGACGGGCTCAGGAAGTCGACCGGCTCAGGAAATCGCCTGGCTCAGGCGGGCCGGCCGCCGTCGGTGGCCGGCCCGGTCTGCGCGCCGGCATCGCTCCGTGCGTCGTCATCCCTGTCGACATCGGCCTCGGTGTCGAGCAGTTCCGCGGGACGGCCCCGGCGCTGCCGCCAGACCTGCCGGACGGTCAGGCACAGCATCAGCCAGGCGAGCCCGGTCACCCAGCCGCCGATGACGTCCGTCGCCCAGTGCACGCCCAGATACAGCCTGGACAGGCCGATCGCCAGCACGAACAGGCAGGCCACCGTGATGACGCCCGCCCGCGCCCAGTGATTGCCGATGGCGGGAACGAAGACCACCAGCAGCACACCGATGATCGCGGCGGACGCGAGGGCGTGCCCGGACGGGAACGACTCGTTGGACTCGACGACCAGCCGCAGGTTCGTCGGCGGCCGGTCCCGGCCGACGGTGGCTTTGCCGAACCGGACCAGTGCGCCGGCTCCGGCAGCGACGACCGCGACCAGCGCCGCTTCGGACCGCCGGCCGCGCCACCACAGGTACCCGACGGCCGTCAGGGCGATGATCGCCATCGAGACGGTGCTGCCCACGTTCGTGACGGCGATGGCGACGGTCGTCAGGGCAGGGGTGCGCCGGTCGATCATCCACTGCCACACCGGCGGGTCGATCGAGGCGAGGCCGTTGGCCTCCGTCGCACCGTCGGCCAGTCCGAGGACGATGCCGGCGAGCACGGCCAACAGGGCGCCGCTGGTCAGCAGGAGTTCGCCGGTACGCGGGGTCGAGCGGCGCCAGCGGACTGTCGCGACGGCGCCGAGTGCGAGCAGGACGACCGCTGCGATGGCGTACGGCAGCCAGACGTAGCCGTACTCGAAGAGCACATCCCCGTCGGCCAGTTGGGTCGTCGCACCTGGTGGCGCGCTGATGAGCGCGGAAGACACGGTGAACTCCCTCGGCCGGCGGACCCCGTCGGGTGGTGCCCGGTCAGCACACCACGGTACCGACAGCGCAGCCGCGAACCCCAGCGACGGAGCGGCACATCGGGGCCGGCGTCAGCCGGACTCAGTCGAAGAAGCTCTCCAGGAACGTCTTCTTACGCTTCTTTACTTTGCGAAGCTTTCGGTCCTCGGTGTACAGCCGCTCCGCACGTTTGCGGTCGTCCGCGGGGGAGGGGCGGCGCGGCGCGTCGTAATCCTTGATGGGTGGCGGAGGCGGGGTGCCGACCGGTTCCAGGCCCAGGTACCGGGCCTCGGCGGCCTGCAGGTGCTCGAGTTCGCCGACATCCAGGAAGATCCCCCGGCACTGCTTGCACTGGTCGACGGTGACGCCGCTGCGCTCGTAACTGCGCATCTTGCTCTGGCACTTCGGGCACGTCAGGCTCATGGTGCGACAACGGTAGCGCGCCCGGGGGCCGGTCGGTGTTTCACCCGGGATTCGCGCGAGTTGGAGCATGCGCCGGACGGGCGTAGAGTGGAACGTCGGCGCGCGAGTCGTGTCGGCTTGGTGCTGCACGCATCCTGCCGGCATCGGATGAGTGGCATCTGAGCGCGTCGGCCTCCCGCCACAAGATAGACACGGACGTTGGTACGGCGGTGCGCCGGAACAGGGTCCGCGCGGGGGGAGTGATCGACTCAGGACCGGTCGCCGGTCGGACATCACTGTTCACGCAACAGCGATGCCGGGCGCGGTGACCAGCACGGCCAACGGATCGGATAGCGGAGGACATGGGCAAGAAAGACGGGGCCATCGAGGTCGAAGGTCGCGTGGTCGAGCCGTTGCCCAACGCGATGTTTCGCGTGGAGCTGGAAAACGGGCACCGCGTGCTCGCGCACATCAGCGGCAAGATGCGGCAGCACTACATCCGCATCCTGCCCGAGGACAGGGTCGTCGTGGAGCTCTCGCCCTACGACCTGACCCGCGGTCGGATCGTCTACCGCTACAAGTAGACGCTCGCTCCGCGAGTAGGAACGGACCGCCTGACGGCGGGCCTGTTCAGCAGGACAGCAGTGAAATCCGCCCCCCACTCAGGGGCGGGACCGGGTTCGAGACCCGGGACGATCGGCCTCGATTCGCAGGACCGATAGGGAGTGCATCGCCAGATGCACGTGGTCCGCGCCGTGATCGGCGCGGTACTAGAGAAAGCAGGACAGCATGAAGGTCAAGCCCAGCGTCAAGAAGATCTGTGACAACTGCAAGGTGATTCGTCGCCACGGCCGGGTCATGGTCATCTGCAACAGCAACGCGCGGCACAAGCAGCGCCAGGGCTGATCGCCCCGGCGCCGTTGCAGTACAGCTGCAGCACCAGCAGTAAAGAACATCGCAGTACAACCATCGCGTCGCCACCCGCCACCTGCAGCCTCCGGTCGCAGCGAGCGGTACGCCCTCGGACCACGGGCCGGGGCCCCGGGACACTGACATCCAGTGCAAGGGGACGGGACGCGACCGACACCTGTGGGAACGGCAAAGGAGTACCACGCCAGATGGCGAGACTCGTTGGCGTCGACCTTCCCCGCGACAAGCGGATGGAGATCGCGCTCACCTACATCTACGGGATCGGTCGTACCCGATCCCTCGAACTGCTGAAGGCCACCGGCATCAGCCCCGATCTGCGTTCCAAGGACCTGACCGACGAGGACGTGCTCTCGCTGCGCGACGCGATCGACCAGGCCGACCTGAAGGTGGAAGGTGACCTGCGCCGCGAGGTGCAGGCCGACATCCGCCGGAAGATGGAGATCGGTTCCTACCAGGGACTGCGGCACCGCCGCCACCTCCCGGTCCGCGGTCAGCGCACCAAGACCAACGCGCGCACCCGCAAGGGACCGAAGAAGACGATCGCCGGCAAGAAGAAGGCCAGGTAAACGATGCCCCCCAAAGCCCGTACGGGTTCAGCAGCCGTCAAGAAGGTCCGCCGCAAGGAGAAGAAGAACGTCTCCCACGGCCACGCTCACATCAAGAGCACCTTCAACAACACCATCGTTTCGATCACCGACCCCACCGGTGCGGTGATCTCCTGGGCGTCCGCCGGCCATGTCGGTTTCAAGGGCTCCAGGAAGTCGACCCCGTTCGCCGCTCAGATGGCGGCCGAGAACGCCGCACGCCAGGCCATCGAGCACGGCATGCGCAAGGTCGACGTGTTCGTCAAGGGACCGGGTTCGGGTCGTGAAACCGCGATCCGTTCACTGCAGGCCGCCGGCCTCGAGGTCGGCGCAATCTCCGATGTCACCCCGCAGGCCCACAACGGAACTCGGCCGCCCAAGCGGCGCCGGGTCTGAGCGGGGAGGAAGCTAAGAAATGGCTCGCTATACCGGTCCCATGACCAAGAAGTCCCGTCGCCTGAAGACCGACCTCGTCGGTGGCGACCAGGCCTTCGAGCGCCGTCCCTTCCCGCCCGGCCAGCACGGCCGCGCGCGGACGAAGGAGAAGGAATACCTGACCCAGCTGCAGGAGAAGCAGAAGGCCCGCTTCACCTACGGCGTGATGGAGAAGCAGTTCCGCCGTTACTACGCGGAGGCCGCGTCCCGTCCCGGCAAGACCGGCGAGACGCTGCTGCAGATCCTGGAGTCCAGGCTCGACAACGTCGTCTACCGCGCGGGCCTGGCCCGTACCCGGCGGGCGGCACGCCAGCTCGTCACCCACGGACATTTCCTGGTGAACGGCACGCGGGTGGACGTCCCGTCCTACCGCGTCGAGCAGTACGACATCATCACCGTCCGCAAGCAGTCCACCGAGTCGTTCCCGTTCGAGCTCGCGCGGGCGACGTTCGGTGACCGGCCGACCCCGGCCTGGCTGAAGGTGGTCCCGGAATCCCTGACCATCCTGATCCACTCCCTGCCGGTGCGTGCGCAGATCGATTCGCAGGTCACCGAGCAGCTGATCGTGGAGTTCTACTCCAAGTAGCGCTCCCTCCGGGAGTAGGTAGGGACCGGCTTCGCCGGGCTCGAAAAACTCCGTAGGTGCGTTTGGCTTCGCCCGACCGACTTCGTCGGTCGGACTGGCTCCGCCAGTGTCACTGGCCGAGCTCGAACGCTCCCGGTGGCGCGGATCAACATCTCGCCGACGTTGATCCGCCCCGATCGGGAGGTCCGGCCGTTGGACCGGCCGGGGTAGTACCCAACAGTGACGT
>NZ_JBRIIO020000026.1:0-95036 GCF_052976845.2 Nakamurella sp. GG22
GCGTTGCTCTCATCAGTGCCGGTGTCCCGGCGATTCGCAGCCGTCGAACGGGGCTGCTCTTCATCCCTTCGCCGCACAGGTCGGCGGCATGATGGGGTCCGCGGTGCCTGCTGGTCGGTGGGGTCAATCAGAGGGAGCGACCACGCCACGGGTGGGGGTCATGAACTGCACGACCCGCACCGGCCAGCTGTTCAGGTGGCGGCGTGTCATGCCGCCACCGGTCTGGTGCCCTGCAGTGCGCGGACCCGGTGGTCGCGCAGGGCGTAGAAGACGAATTCGAGCTGCCGGCGGGCGGCCGCGACGACCCCGATGTTGCGGCCCCGACGGTCGCCGACCCGGTCCCTGATCCGGCCCACCACGCTGGTTCTGGGCAGGATTTGCACGGATTCGATCGCGGCCCACCGGACCAGCCGGGAACCTTGCTTGGTGATCCGTCCACGGTGCACATGCTTGTCGGACTCGTGGTGCTTTGGGCGTCAACCCGGCCCAGCAGGTCAGTTCCTCCGCCCGCGTGAACCGGTGGATATCACCGATCTCGGCCACGAACACCGCGCCCAGGATCGGACCGATACCGGGGATGGCCTGCACCGCCACGAACCCGGGATCGCGGGCCAACCGGCCCCGGACCTGCCCGGCGAACGCGTCGATCTCGAAATCCAGCGCACTGATGATCCGCCGCAGCGAGTTGATTCGCGCTGCATAGGGCTTGGGCAGCTCAAGCCGGTCCAGCAAGTCGGTGCCCGCCAGGCCGAACAGGTCGGTCATCAGTACCTGGATGCCGCACTTGGCCAGCACCGCGTGGATCTGGGCCTTGCAGTTGCTGCGCATTCCGACCAGCTTGGCCCGATGCCGCACCAGCTCCCGCAGCTCCCGGGTCGCAGGCGGGGCAATCCACGCCTCCGGTAGCCGGCCCATCCGGAGCAGGTCGGCCAGAATCGGCGGCATCGCGCTGGTCATTCTTCACCCGACGGTACTCAAATGCCTTGACCCCCAACGGATGCGCGAGATGCACCTGCGCGCCGAGGTCCTGCAACGCGTCGACCTCCCAGTACCAGCCGTATGTGGCCTCGAGCACCACCTCGGGGGCTTCGCCGGCCCGGGCCATGACCGTGGACAACCGCTCCACGTCGTTGCTGATCCGGATGGACTCCAACGGATCGCCTTCGGCTGTCATCCGGACGATCACCGACCGCCGCCGGTGCCGGTCGATTCCCACGAATTGCCGACCGGAATAGGCTTCGCTCACAAGGGGCCTCCTTCGTCGAACGGACGTGAGCACCCGCCAGTGTCCACCCAACCCACTGCGGAGTCCCACGAGGAGCGAGGCCCCGCTCCTTCATCGCATCAGATAGGCGAAAGCGTTCCGAAAAGTGCCACCACGGAACATCTCCTCGTGATCATCTACCGGTGGAGGCTCTTGAACCCAAGGAGTCGAGTGATAGTCATGTGTCCTGCGTCGCGGTTACGTCCCGAGAAATCCACGGCGCAACGCCAACGACAACGCAGGCCGTCTTCTTGGCAGCGCACTCTGGGTGCGCGGCCGGACGGTGCGCGGCCGTACCGTCAGGTGGGTTGGGGGTTTTTCGAGCATCGCCGCCAGGGCGGGACTAGCCGCCAGTGGAAACCGAAAGGACACAAGCCGTGTCTCAGCGTCACCAGATGGCCTTGTCCGCGCCATGCCGTGCGCCTGGAAGGAAGGTCCGCGTACTTACAGGATCAGCAACCACAGATTTCGTCCAGCCGGACCACCCGCAGCCTTATGCGCACAGCGCCGAGCAGTCACAGCGGCTTGATGCCCGATGAACATATGGTCCATTCTCCTTCTGGTATTCATCGCTTTCTGCGTTTTCGCCGTCATCTACTCGACTTTGGACGACCGGAAGATTATGCGGTCGGGCACGCCGGCCGAACAGGAAGAGGTGCTGAGGCGACGTGCGGCCCAGAGAGAGAAAACTCAACCCGCGACATTGCAGCATGGCGAGCCGCGCCGGCAGATAATATGCCCGCATTGCCAGGAACGCGGGGGTGTCAGGTGTAAAGCAATTAAGAACAAGAAGGGCATCTCGGGTGGCAAGGCGACCGGTGCGCTTCTAACAGGTGGCATTTCCATGCTTGCGACAGGTCTCTCACGGAAAGAGGCCGCTACTGAGGCCTATTGCCAGAACTGCCACAGTACGTGGCAATTCTGACGGTGGTCGCGATTTCGCGATTTCGCGATATCTGAATTCTGGTTGAGTACTCGCCTGGGATAGATCTCGTAGGTCTTGTTGAGGCGAGGTCCGATAGGCTAGCAGGAGCCAGCATGGCAGATTCAGCACACCGCGAACGACTCACACGCCGTCCAACTACTTCCAGGTGGCTCTCGACGGGGGGCAGCTGCATCGATGGACGGCAATCCGGTGATTATTCGATGATGTTGGAAGCCCGCGGGGAGCGACTGTGGAATGCTCTCGTTCAATGTAGTCCGGAGCTCGCGGACACGTCGAATCCGTCGAGAGGTAGCCATCTCAGCGTGTCGAGCGGCTGACCGGCTTGCAACCTTGGAGTCACGCTGCAGCGCCGTCGCACTAGGCGATCTTAGTACGGGCCGTCAGCTGCTCATCCGATTGCACGTCGAATGCCGTCGCCAAACTGCGTGCCTATTTGTCGTCGCTTTATTTAAGCGCCTGGCCCGCAGGGTCCTTGTCGACAGAGCTGAAGCTCTCCTGATTCAGGCGTACCGCGCGACATTCATCGACGACACCGACGTAAGCCGGGTGAGCACTCCAACGGGAGTGTGAGGTGTTTCTGAGTTAGCGATACAAGATCGCGTTGCATTAGACAACATCGCGGGGTCCTTCTGGGTGTCGCTGTTGATCATGCTGCCGGTTCGCCCGGTGGTGGGCAAGCCGGGTCCGTCGGGCTCGTTCCAATCCCGCCTCGCGGTCTTTGCGGATCTGCTCACCACGGCCCGTGTGCTCGTCGTCCGGGGTCACGTATCCCACGCCGGCGTGCAGCCTGACGGTGTTCCAATGGACCTGTAACTGATCAAGTTCGGCGTGCAGCACGGCGGGTTGGGTGATCTTGAGCAGGTGCGGGAACTCGGCCTTGAGGTGTCCGAAGAATGTTTCGATCCATGCCTGGTCGGTCGGTGTGCCTGGTCGCCCGAAATGTACGGCGATCGCGTGCAGCGCCATGAATTCGCGGGTTGACCCGGACGTCATCTGCGGGCCGTTGTCCGACACTGCGAGCAGGATCGGGCGGTGTTCGTCGTCAACGGTCGGGTCGGCGACGGTCCGCCCGTCGGGGCGGTCGATCCGTGCCAGCACGTCGTCCATCAGACCCTCGAGCTCGAGCGCATCGGTGAATACCAACTGCACCTGGGTGGAGGTCTCCTCACCCGAGACGATGTGCGCCAGCCACTTGCGGGAAACCAGGTCCTCCACGATGGTGGCGGCCACTCCGGGGGCGGTGAAGTGTGTCGTGTCGTAGATCCAGATGGAGTTCGGTCGGTACTCCGCCCACTCCGGGAACGGCCGGCGATGCGACCGTCCCGGCCGTGGCAGTGGCCGGAAGTGCCTGTCGTGCAACGACAGAACCCGACGCACGGTAGATGGGGAGGCCCAGAACCTGTGCAGGTAGGAGCCGCGGTGCGCGAGCTTGCGGTGCGAACGGTCGATCTCGGCCCACTGCTCGAAGACTGCAAGGATCTCGGCCTCTTCGGCCGGTAACAACCCGTGCACCGGGGATCCGCCGGGTCGGCGGTCGACGAGCTCGCCGAGCCCCGCCCGGAGCATCCACCGGTGTGCCCGGACCCGGCCAAGGTCCAAGACGACCGCTGCCGCCGATACCGACCAGCCCTGCTCGACCGCCCGGTTGAGCAACTCGAGCAGGGCAGACTTGGTGGCCGCATCGACCCGGCGGGGAATGCGGCCACCTATTCCCAACCGCCTTTTCCCTCGACCAGCATCAGCTTCACGGCCATTTCTTTGACCGTTTCCGACAACCGCGCGATCTCCGCTTTCGCCGCGTCCAGTTCGACATCCCGGGTCCCGGGCTTGATACCCGGTCGGGACTCCGCCAGCGCTGGCAGAGCGCCATCCTTGGCGACCTGCCGGATCCGCACCACCGTCGACCGATCCACCTGCGCGGCGGCCGCGGCCTCCGCCATCGTGACCTCGCCGCGAATCACCTGCAGATAAATCTCGTACTTCTGCATCGGCGTCAGGAACCGCTTCGGCCGTCGCCCAGCCCGGTCCCTCGATCGACCTTCCTCGTCCATGGCCAGATCCTCCTCGCTCGGTCAACGACCCCACGAGATGCTGTCTGATACCAAGATCAATCTGTATCGCTAACTCAGGCGCAAACCAGAGTGTGCGCCTTTACGTCCGACAAGACAGCGGCCACGAGATCATCGAGGGGATGAGTGGTTCCGATCATTCTTACGTGCGCGCCGCCCTCCGACAGCTTCTCGACTACGTCGTCTACGGCCTTCATTCGGTTGTGACCCTGACCGGGCTCTTCACCTCCCCGCCCCGGACGAACTCGACCTTGGGCTCCTCCACCGGTACGGGATCGACTGCGTCTACCGGGGCGACGACGGACAGTTCAGTCGGCTGCGCGCTGATGAGGCAAGGAGAAGTCCCATGGCGCAGATGTGGACTGGAGCGTCGAGTTGGACAACCTGCATGGGCACCGGGTTGGTTCAGGAGCGGGCGGGCTTGGCGTTCCATCTGCAGCCGCCCGAGGAGCCGAATGGGTGATGAAACCCTCTATTGAGCAGCCTGTCGCTGTCGGAAGGTAGTCTCATCCTGGCAGTGCAGGCGGTGGGGTTTACATCCAGAACTGCGTTGCCAGGGGAATCAGGACGCCAAGGGGGCGCACCGTGGAGGACTTCGAGCGCGCGCAAACGCCAGGGCCGGCTTCAAGTGGGTCGCATCCAGCGCCCAATACTGCCCGACTAAGGAACCTGCTTCGCAAGATCATCATTGGCGTTGTCCTCGCGTTCGTCCTGCTCGTGGCTGTCGCCGCGCAGGCAACCAGCGGGTTGTTCGGTGTTCTTGTTGTTGTGGGCCTGATGCTGCTCCTATTGGGATTGATCGCCGTGCTGTTGGGCCGGCGATTCTGGACTATGGCTGCTCCACGCAAAGCTGGCTTGGTTCTCGCCGGCGCAGGACTGGCCCTCGCCGTGTTGGGTGGGGCGCTCATGCCTCCGACCGCGCCTGAACAGAACACGGCAGAGCCGTTGGCAGCCCCTTCCGCAGAGTCGACCTCAAGCGAATCGCCTACCTCGCTGAGCGTGTCCGCCACCCCAACAACGAGCAGTGGGTTGACCGTCGATCAAGCCAACGCCATCATCGCGGCCGCGCGCCCAGGCACCGCAATGGCGCTGCTGGGGACTCTCGAAGTCTCGGATGAGACCATGCCGTCCGGCTACGACAGGAAGCAATTCGGGCAAGCCTGGGCCGACGCGAATCGCAACGGCTGCGACACCCGCAATGACGTCCTCGCCCGCGACCTCACCAACGTCGTCCGGGAACCAGGCACGAACGGCTGCGTCGTCACCGGCGGCTCCCTTCAAGACCCCTACACAGCAACAACATTGCCATTCAACGCCAACCAGGGCTCCAAGGCGACCGTCGCGATCGACCACGTGGTCTCACTATCCGACGCGTGGGCGGCAGGCGCTCACAGTTGGGACGCGGCCAAACGCGAACGGTTCGCTAACGATCCGTTCGAACTTGTAGCGGTCAGCGCAGAAGCCAACGGATCGAAAGGAGACAGCAACGCGAGCGGCTGGCTGCCGCCGAACGGTCCCTATCGGTGTCAGTTCGTCGCTCACCAAATTGCCATCAAGGCGAAGTACAAACTGACGGTCCGCTCAGAAGAACGCACCGCGCAAGTCGGCGTCCTCAGCTCATGCGTCGATCAAGCACCGTCCGCAGACACAGCGGCAGCAGACGCATCCGCTCAGTCTCGCGCATCCGCTCAGTCACGAGCTGCCGCCTCGTCCGCGGCCGCGTCAAAGGCGTCCCAGGAATCAGCCGCTGCCGCATCGCAGGCATCTCAAGAATCAGCCGCAGCCGCATCGAAGGCGTCCGAGGAATCAGCCGCAGCCGCATCGCAGGCGTCCGAAAAATCAGCCGCGGCCGCATCGGAGGCGTCCGAGGAATCAGCGGCGGAAAAAGCATCCCAGCAATCGGCCGCAGCCGCATCGCAGGCGTCCGAGGAATCAGCCGCTTCAAAGGCATCGGAAGAATCAGCCGCAGCCAGAGCATCCGAGGAATCAGCCGCCGCGGTCACCGAGACAGCAGACCAAGACACGTCGGTGTACTGGGAGAACTGTACGGAGGCCTACAACGCGGGGGTATCGCACATTCTGATCGGTACACCTGGATACCGCCCTGACCTCGATGGCAACAGTGACGGCGTCGCGTGCGAGGGCCGGTAGCCGGCCCCTTCATTGACGGTCAAGACATGATCACTCGTGCCCTAGCATGGCGGTTGCCCTGCCAGCGGCATCAGCATCCGTCGTTAGGCCGCTGCAGAGTCTCTGTCCTGCCGGCAATCCGATAATGCGGGTAATCCTCACCTGGTGAGGTGGTGCCCGTCCGCGTGGCTCGCGTGCATCGCCGCTCTAACTGGATTGGTACTCAATGGAAGCGCTGCACGAATAGCCGAGTTTTGGCCGTATGTACACGGATCATCCCGACCGTGGCATGGCTACGCTTAACGGTTTCCACCGGCGACGCCGCGTCGCGGCTGGCTAGCCGTGCCGATCCGGTCGGAGTGGACCCAACACGCGCAGTGTACGAGCAGGGGAACCACTTTGTGCCGGGGTTACCCCCTGGGCGGCGCCAGTCCATCACGCATCTATTTTTACGGGGGTAGTGCCGATCTAGGGCTTTACGGCTAATTGGCGGCGCCTATATAGGCGACCGCCCGGTCAAGCATTATCCGTCGCCGGGCAGTCGCACCTTCCCCGAATGATCCTCAATTGGGTTGAGCGGGCCCACCGAATCTTCAACCCGAAGCCTAACTGGACTGATTAGTGTGCGCGGTCATTAGAAGGTTTGTAGTTCACTACTTCACCCACGCGGGTCAGTGGAATCTTGTACCCTCAGATTCGTTGTGGTTGGATACGACGCCTAGCGGCGAGCCAAAGTCGATGGGAAGCAAGAGACGCACAGTCGCCGCTGGTATGCCACCACTGAGCACGCGCGCCCGACCGCAACTCTCCTCGGACTCACAGACAGCTAGACCACCGAAACGCAGCATGCTTCATCGACCACTCCGGGGTATTTCCCAACGAGTAGAACGGCACCCGTAACTAGATAATGCGATAGCCCGTGCTTGCGCTCCCGGGCGAATGCTGTCGAAATCCGCTCCGCGGGAAGCGGAAATGGGCCGGGCATTATTTCAGGCGGGATCGACACGACCGACATCGAGGGGGTGCAATGATGCGGGCAAACCCGCTTAACGCTGCCTTTGATGGACCCTGTGCCGACGCACCCGATGCCAAACACCATGTCGTCTTTTACGCCGAACGCCAAGTCTGTCGGTGCTGTCATCTGGCGTACGGACGCGCCGGCGGCGGCAAAGCAACGGCGGGCGACGTCAGGAGCGAGGGCGTGGCATCGGTCGCGATTGCGGACGGTGCGCGAGTCTGGCTGTTCGTGATAGGGGTCCTGGTTCTGCTTGCTGGCTTAGCCCGAATCCACCGACCGGCTTGTTAGTTGATCATGGGGTTGGGGAGTTGATCTTGGGCTGGGTTTGATTCTGGTTCGGGCGTGCCTGGTCTGCCGGTCTGCCGGCTTCTCCTGTTTCTGATAGGGAAATGGGCGGGTTGTCAGGCGGCTGTGGCGGGTGGTCCGCAGGTTCGGGTGAACAGTTCGGTCCAGCTGGTGTGCCAGGGCCACCGGGTCGGTAGGTGCAGGGTCAGCGTTCGTGCGGAGCCGGCGATCCGGGCCGGGACGACGATCAGGGTGCGGCGGATCGTGCCGGTGGTCGCCTTCGCCAACTTTGGCCCGGACAGGGCTGCCGCCGCCCTGGTCAGGTTGAAGGCGATGACGGCCAGCACCAGCCAGGCGGAATTGGCTGCGAACGATTTCGACGGTAAATGGGCCAAGGCCGAGCCCTTGAGGTCGGCGTGGACCTGCTCGATGATCGCGTGCCTGCGGTGGGTCTTGTCGGCGGTCACGGTGTCCAGGGTGCTGGTGGTGAAGAACGCGTGGAACCGCCACGTGTCGAACAGGGTGGGTTGCCCCGCAGTGGCTTTCGGGTTGAGGTCCGGGATCCTGCGGACCACCAGGCGGCCCGGGACCTGCTCACTGTTCTTCCTCGAGGTGAACGCGGTGAACCCGATCTCGGCGACCTCGGCGCGGGAGATCCACCGACCCGAGGGTTCGTCGAACACTGCTTGCGGGTACTTGATCGTCGCCCACGCACCATCTGGGATGGTGCTGATCGCGGCTTTGATGTGTGTGCTCTGCCGCACCGTGATGGACACGTCGGCCTTCGCGCGGCGGGCCGCGGCGACCACTTTGTGGCCGTAGAACGCCGAATCCGCCCGCAGCAGCACCGGCCCGGCGGCGCCGGCGCTGCGGAGCCGTTTCACGGTGGCCAGGGTGTCGGCGACCAGCCGGGCCGCGCCGCGGGCGGACCCGCAGGACCCTTTCCGTAGGCGTTGCGCAACGATCACCGGCGCCGCTGTCGGCGTGCTGACCGTGCCGATGACGCAGTTCAATCCCCGCACCTGGGTGTAGCCGAACCCGGCGCCCTGCTTGGCGTGCCCGTGGACCTCGATGATCGAGTCGTCCATATCGGCCAGCGCGTACTCATCGATACCCGGCAGCAGCGGTACCAGCTGACCCAGCCCGATCAGAGTGCGGGACGCGACCGCGTCCAACTGCCGGACGTGACCGAACCGGAATGTCCGCAGGAACGACCCGAGAGTCGACGGTGCGTAACAGGCGTCGAAGACCCGGCGCATCCCACCGTGCCGAAGGATGGCCATGTCGTCGATGCTGTCCGCCCCGGCGACCATCCCCGCGACCAGCGAGGTGACCTTCACACCAGCGTTCGCGCCCTTGTCCGTCGGTACCGTCAACAACCGATCCGCCAGCGCTTGCAGACCCGCCCGGTCGGCCAAGGCGACCACCGGGACCAACCCGGCCGCGGCCAGCAGATTCGGCTCATCGAACACCGCGCGGCGCACCGGCCGAGCATGAGATGCTTTCACCTGCGAGATGCCCTTCGTGACGCTCGAACCGGGTCCTAGACAAATCCGATTCTTCCAGCGCACAAGGGCATTTCGCCTGTCCAGCCCACGACAACACCCAGGTCAATCGGTGGATCCAGGCTTAGCTGTGGGGCTGATGTCGAGGGTGGAGGCACCGAAGGTGGGTCCCATCGCGGGTTCCCAGGGTGACGCCGGGTATTCGATTGTCTGCGGATCACCATGGGCGGGAGCACCCAATGGAGTAGCAGAGAACTATACGGACCCGGCTTCCTTCGGTCGTTACACCCTGGACCCGTCCGCCGCTTACGCCCGGAGGCTGTGGGTACCCGCCACCGCCCAAGAGAGGCAACAGAAAGAGTCACAGCAACGGTCCCTATGCAATGAAGCCCGCGACAAGGCAACCGACCCGCCACGGAAGATGATCGCGATCGGTGCCGGCACCATGTTCGCTGCATTCCTTCGGAGTCCGTTACCACCGCGCCGCCGGCCCGGCACAACCAATCGGTCATCAGCTTCGCGCGACCAACCACGTGGGAGCATTTGATGCCCGCGTCGAACGTGAGGTTTTGCTTATTTCTGTTGGGTCTGGCTTTTCTACCGCTTGCTGCGGGCTTTGGCATCTTTCAGGTGGTGCGGGCGCCGGTACTGGGCGCTAAGGGCAACATCACGATGGTCTGCGGTTCGCCGTGGGGGGCGGCCCAGAAATGGACGATGTATGACTACGACGACTACTTCGACTTCGATGGCAACGATGCCGTCGCCGCCGAGAGAGCCGCTCTGGCGGTAGGAGCTCAAAACAACCTGTGTGTCGACGCCCGCGCGGACGCCAACAACGCGACACCCCGCACCATGGCCGCAGCGGGCATATTCATGATGTTCATGTCCGGCCTACACCGTCCGATCGGCCGACGTCGAATCAAACGGAAGGGAGAGGCTCCGAAGCCGACCGACGCATAGATGGGTCGCGCCCGAACACGGCATTGTTCCACCAAGACCTACCGGCGTCCGAATCAACTCACCGAATCGAGTGAACCAAATTCCGGTAAAACGCACCTCCAGATCCCGGGTGGCAAAAGACCAGCGGACAGCCATTGTCATCTACCCGGAACGCTCGATCGGTACGTCCTATTATGGGAACCTCAGAGTCCGATACTTCGGAATCGCGCAGCACTGCGACGCGCGGGCGCGGTTGCAAGTGCACGCTGGGCCGGTCACTAGAGCAGGCGGGCCAACTGATGCGGGAGCTTGAGCAGGAGCGACCAGCCGGCTCCGCACCGATGGAGCTTGTCCATCGGTTCCACCGACGTGGCGCGATCCTGCAGCCTTCGACCGATGGTGACGGCGCGAAGGCGCTGCCTGGATGCCGGAGAAGACCCTCGGCAAGCATTCGACGACTTGATGGCACCGGTTCGACCACGTCCGCCGGCAATGGGCGCTGCTGCACGACCTCAGCGGGCCGACCAGCGCGCTCGACCTGGCCGCCATCGGTGTCGACTACGCGGACAGCCTCGACCGGGCACGGGCACGGGCCGAGGTCATCACTTCGAGCTGATGTGCACGTCCTGCACCCACTGCAGCACGGCGGCGGCCGGCGTGTCCGCAGGTAGGTCCCGATATGCCAGCCCGCACGCGCACGGCGCTCCCGCCAGCCCGCGCCGTCGGAGTTGCTTGTGCTCGATCGCCGGGTGACGGGGGTCGAGAGCGTCGCAGATCCGCAGCCGCATCTCACCGTCGATCACGTGCCCACGCCAGCGCAGCAGCGGGGTCATCAAGCCGAGCGTGCTAATCGAGCCGGACATCTGCTCGTACCACCGGCCGCCCGGGTGACGGGTGCCGGGCGCTTCACCGTGGTCGACGGCGCGGGCAGCGTGGTACCGCTCCAGCTCCGCCAGGAACGACACCGGCACCTCGCCCGGCTCGGTCGGCTCCTAATCAAACTCGCTGAGCTGCGTTGCGCCGGGTGCCTTCGGATCGAACGGGCGCCCGCTGGCTGGCTGCCCACTGCGGTGCACCGCCACCCGGCAGGCAGATGAGCAGTAGCGGGCGTCGCTCCGTTTGGCGATGAACTCAGTGCCGCAGCGCTGACACGGACGCGAGGCCGGCGTCACGGCGCGATAGGTGCGCATGAGACCCAATGTCAGAGGTAATGACCCCCGTCTACCGGGTGTCAGAGCCGGCCGGCCGCCAGCTCCGAGCAGATTTGGTCGGCTTGCCGGGTGGCCAGCGCGACGATGGTCAGGGTCGGATTCGCAGCGGCGCTGGTCGTCATCACCGAGCCGTCGCTGACGAAAAGATTCGGCACGTCATGCGCCTTACCCCAGCGGTCCACCACGCCGTCCTCCGGCCGCTCGCTCATCCGGCAGGTGCCGAGGTTGTGGGTGGACGGATACGGCGGGGTGTGGTGCACCGAGATCGCCCCGGCCGCGCCGTAAATGGAGTCGGCGGCCGCGTAGGCGTGGTCCCGCATCGCGGCGTCGTTCGGGTGATCGTCGTAGTGCACGTCCGGCACCGGAAGCCCCCACTGGTCCTTGACATCGGGGTTGAGGGTGACCCGGTTCGACTCCTGCGGCAGGTCCTCGCCGACCAGCCACATCCCGGCGGTGCGCTCATAGGCGTCCATCTTCTCGGTGAAGCTGCGCCCCCACTCCCCCGGCTCGATGAAGCTGGCCAGGAAGGCCGGGCCCAGCGAGAGGGTCTCCATGTAGTAGCCACCGGCGAACCCGCGGGAGGTGTCGTGCTTCGCCTCATCGGCGACGATCCCGGCCATTGTCTCGCCCCGGTACATCCGCACCGGCTTCTCGAACTGCCCGTAGGCGGAGCCGGTCATGTGCCGCATGTAGTTGCGGCCGACTTGCCCCGACGAGTTCGCGAGGCCGTCCGGATGCAGGGAGCTGGCGCTCATCAGCAGCAGTCGCGGCGACTCTATCGAGTTGCCCGCCACGCAGACCACTTTCGCGGCCTGCCGATGCAGAGCGCCTGCGGCGTCGAGGTATTCGACGGCGTTGACGGTGCCGCTGTTGTCGTGGGTGATCTTCACGGCCTGGCTCAGCGGGCGCAGGTCGAGATTGCCGGTGGCCATTGCCCGCGGGATCTCACGGACCAGGGTCGACCACTTGGATCCGTGCTTGTCGCCCTGGAAGTTGAAGCCGTCCTGAACGGAAGCGGGTCGTCCGTCGTACGGCTCGGCGTTGGTGGCGTACGGGCCGGTCGCGTAATAGCGGTATCCGGCCTTCTCCGCGCCGTTGGCCATCACCGTGTAGTTGTTGTTCGCGGGCAACGGTGCCCGGCCGTGCCGGTGGGTGCTGCCCATGGCGATCTCCGCCTTGTCGTACCAGGGCGCGAGTTCCTCCAGGGTGATCGGCCAGTCAAGCATGTTGGCGCCGTCGAGATCGCCGTACACGCTGCGGATCCGGAACTCGTGCTCCATGAACCGCGGGGTTGCCCCCGCCCAGTGTGTGGTGGTCCCGCCCACGGCCTTGACAATCCAGGTGGGCAGGTTTGGGAAATCCCGAGCCAGCCGCCACGAACCGCTGGTGGTCCGCATGTCCAGCCAGGCCATCTGGCTGAACGCCGGCCATTCGTCGTTGACGTAGTCGTCGGCGGTCAGGTGTGGCCCGGCCTCGAGCAGGACGCACTTGACGCCCTTGGTGGTGAGCTCGTGGGCGATGGTGCCGCCGCCGGCGCCGGATCCGATGATGACGACGACGGGGTCGTCGTGCTCGATGGTCGCCATGGTCAGGCCTCCGCTCGGTCGACGAGCTCGGGACGCGGCTCGTCGGTGTACTCGGTGATCCTGGCCTTGGGTAGCCAGTCCAGGTCGTCGAACCCGCGGCTCAGGTAGCCGCCCTTGTCGTACGAGGGGCCCTCATAACCGAGCAGGTTCCAGACCTCGCGGTCCTCGTACAGGGCCACCACGGTCGTCGAGTGCACGAGCTTGAAGAAGGCGCTGTCCGCGATCCGCTCAACGGCGGCGGTCGCCTCGGTGTCGGACAGCGAGCCGAAATCGCCGCCGGCAATATCGTCCAGTTCGGCCAGTCCGGCCGCGACCAGATGATCGGCGTCGGCGTCCTGAACCTTCTTGGCGGTCCGCTGGTACGGGCTGTCCGGAAAGCTCGGGTGCGGGTAGGCCACCCGAAGCAGGCGGACGAGGGCGGCGGCCTGCTCAGCGCTCAGCGCGGTCCCGGTCGCCGTGCTCACGGAGGTGTCGCGCTGCAGCTCGACCGGCTCTTGCGGGTCCTGCCGATTTTCCTGGTCAACGCCGCTGTCGCCCATGAATTTCTCCTCGCCGGCCCGCACAACGGTGTGCTCGCCTGGGCACACGGTAACCGCGGTTCGGCTGGACGGCGAGCGGGTCGGTCGCGAATCTTCGAAGTGGTGGTTAGCCTGGCCCGACACCGCCGGCACGGGAGGAACCCGATGTACTTCATCGTCGTCAAGTTCAAGACCAAGCCCGAGTGGACGGAGAAGTTCGTCGAACTGGCCACTCCGTTCACCACGGCCACCCGCGCCGAACCGGGCAACCTGTGGTTCGAGTGGTCCCGCAGCATCGACGAACCGGACACCTTCGTCCTGGTCGAGGCGTTCGCCGACGACGACGCGGCCGCCGCCCACGTCAACAGCGAGCACTTCGCCACCGCGACCCGGGAGACCCTTCCGCAGGCGCTGGTGGCCACGCCCAAGATCGTGAGTCGCAAGGTTGACGGCTCGGGCTGGGATGAGATGGGCGAGATCACCATCAGCTGAGCCTGACTTGGCCGCTGAACGTCGTTCATACGAGTAAACCCTTACTGGAGTCGATCGGATGAGCGAGAAGGTTTGGAAGATCGGTTGGTTGCAGTGTCTGGACCGATCGGACGCCGAGGGTCTGCCCCGGGCGTGAGCAACACTCGGATCGCGGCCTAGCGGGGTGGAGCTTGGCGATAGGGCCGCTGCACCGGTCGACGATGGCCGCGAGTCTTAGCGACGTTGCTCGCAGATGAGTTCGGACACCGACCCGTCCGAGCGAGCTCTGGTGGCGCCGCGGGCTCTAGGCCGTGTCGTGCTCACCCCACTCAACAAACCACGCCGGGTGGCTCGGTCGATCTGCGGCGTCGAGTCGACGGCGACGATCCGTGCCACCGGAATGCCACCATCGGTAACGACGACGTTCTCGCCGGCAATGGCACGCTCGATCCAGCTCGAGAGCTCCTGGTGGAGTGTGGTAATCGAAACATCCATAACCCAAGAATAGAACTCGATCTGACTGATATGTACAAGGTAAGGGCGAGCAGCCGAGAATGGTCTACCGATCGATGGGCATTGCTCAGACCACCACAAGGTCTAGCAGCGAGGGCATATGCGCCCAAGGAGTGGGTGCATCGGCTGCCGAACGAGCGATCAGCGTCCACACGACCAGACGATTGCCGCTACCGATCGGCCCGACCACCGATCATCGACATCGATCAATTCGGCAGTAGCCCGCTCCGTTTGCGAGGCTCAGGCCGACGGAGATCGAGACCCCTTTGCGATCGTCGCTTGCCGGCGTCATCGCCGGCGTCCCGAGGCAATACCCCCGGCGCAGATCCGACACGGCTCAAGGCCACGCTGCCGTGCGGAACCTCGAGTCATCGACGTCATGCGGGAGTTGCCGAAACCGGCCTCAAGGGACATCGAAGTATTGCCGGAGCAGCCCGTTCATGTTCTCGTTGGAGCCCCGTTCCCAGGGTGCATGGGCGTGGCAGAAGAATACCGGCGTGCCTGTCGTGGCCGTGATGTGGCGGTGCGCCGCCAATTCCTTACGTTGGTCCCAGGTCAGTGAACGGCGCAGCGAAAGGGGAAGCGATTCCAGTACTGGCACCAACGCTTGCGTCATGTCCGCGGTGGTTCGACGCCGAGGCAGGTGGACCAGGATCACGAACCTGGTAGTCCGCTCGACGAGGGTCCGATCGCGGTCCCGCCGTTGCGGCCGATGATCAGATCGCCCTCCAGATGCCCTGGCTGGACCCGGTCATTGGCCTCCTCCGGGCGGGCGTCGATCATTACCTCGGGCAGCAGGTGGCCGGGCCGGCGGCGCTGGTAGCGCAGCGGTCGACGACGCCGCCGGCCGCTGCGCAGACTCTCCGTGGCGGTGCTGTCAGGCCGTCGCGTTCGGGCTGGTAGACGGCCTGGTAGAGCGTTTCCACGGCCAGATGAGGGGCCAGGCTGTCCGGGAACTGGACGGTCAACTCGTGGCTGATCTGGTCCGGGCTGTGCCGTTTGGCCAGGCGCCCGTCGACGAACTCCCGGAGCACCGGGTCTGCTTGGCGATCCTGGTCGTTCTGGGTCGCAGCCGGCGGGTCGCCGCCAGCCGGTTCGGGGTGTGTGGCAGGTACCCGCCGCCGGCCGGGTCGAGGTTGCGTTATGAGTCTTGAGTCGACAACACCAAGTCGAGCCAGCTAGTCGTGAACGGTGCACCGAACGGGCGTCCTCTCGGACGCAAAGCGTCCAATGTGACGGCGTCGAACCACATTGGCAGACTTAGCTCGTCGACCGGCGCCACGAGATAGGTGTCGCCTCTGGGTTGCGGATACTGCAGATGCTCCATCTGGCTGCGCGTGACTGCTCGCCAAGCGCCCGTTCGGATGACGAGTCGATACGTCCTCAGTGGATCTGGGCTGAACAACAGGAGTAGCTGTGCCGTGAGCTCGGGAGCGTCATCTACCACAGCGCCGGGTCGCGTGCCGCTCCGCACGTTGTAGAGGTGCTGCTCAGTTATCCATTGCCATTGTTGTTCGGAGCGTACGTATCCGATGAGTACTGGAGTGTCGGCGGGGGGCGTGGACAGTCCAGGCGCGCCGACATGCACCATGTCCGAACGGGGTCCTTGATATGCAGTCCTCACCCAGTAGCTCGCCCGTCGATGACGGGTGGCATCACCGGCCGCATGAATCATCGCGCGGCGAATGAACGACTTAAGTCTGTCGACATCCTGTTCGGCACAGTCTGGTCTCAACGGGAAGGCTCCGAGACCAGGTAGGAACTCCGTGGAGTCGAGCGCAAACTGACGTTCACGCGAGCCCGGAAACAGCACGTACGATCCGGCCGAATCGCGAATCGCGTCGCGGTAAGCGTGCATTTTTAAGAGATCAGTCCGTTTGCTTTCGCCATGTCTTTCGGCTTCCTCCTCGTCGGCAACCTCGCCCGTCTCAAACGCCCGCGCCCAATCGACCTTGTATTTCGCGTCAAAGTGGAGCCACATGCCGACTTCATTTGGACGACGAATAAGGAGACTTGCATCAGGGCGCATAGGGCGTGTCCAGCTACTCGCAGAGCCGAACTCCTTGTTAAACATCAGATCGGCCACGATGTGTTGGCCTTCAACGTTGCCGTCGTACTGCAAACGAGTCGAGCCACGAGCACTCAGCACAAGTGACATGCCCGACGGTGACTTGCGGAAGAGCTCTCCTTGCCAGCCCCGGGAGCCGCATGCGGCGGCAACCGCTTGTGCCAGCCGAGTAAAGGTCCAGTACTCGTAGAGTGTCGCGACGCTGCGACGTGAGACGAGCAGGGGATCTTCGAGTTTAATATCCAAACCTAATGAACCATCGATCAGAGCTGCTGCCGCTGCGACCTGTCGGTAGCCATCCCGTCGGCGAAGTACTTGGTTGTCGCTCGGGAACACTGAGAGCGGCCGGACGTCACGAAAGAGTGGATTGCCCAAAAGCTCGTCGAGCTCGTCGCGAACCCTCGCAGCCTCGCGTTCGCCTCGAATTCGTGCTGACCCTTGTAGGGCCTTAACATTGCGAAACACGCTTTCCGCCAGCGCTCGCCAGCTCTCCAGAACAAATCTGAGGAAACGGTTCGGCACGGTATCGACCGTCTCGACTGTCCTTGCGACGTACATGCGCGCCGGAAGAGAGTTCAAAATCATCGTCGGACTGTTCACGCGGCGTCCGGGAGCTGCGAGCTGTCGGCTTAGTGACGACGAGCCGCGCAATGACTGCCCAGCTCGCCGGGACTCGAGCGAAGGTTCCCAGGAACGATAGGGGCGGGCCAGCACATGTCCCAGCGCCCAACGAAGGTCAGTGCCGTCTAGGAGACCCTTCAGCACGGCGAATTGTTGATACAGCAGACGAGGCGAAGATCCCGGGGCCATACCGAAGCGGCCGGCGCTCGCCGCGAACCCCTGATGAAGAGCTTCAATTGCGAGCTCTGCAAGGTCGGAGAGCATCCGGCCGAAGGCCTCTTCGTCGGCGAATTTCGCACTCCGCACGTCGAATTCACCCGTTAGCAGTCCTTGGTCGGTCGTAACCTCCACGCGGATCGCTCCCACGGCTTCCCTTGGCATGAGGCGACCAGAACGACACGTGGCGTCATCGAAATCGAACAGTTCGGCGGGCTGAACCTCGATTACCTGCCCGGCTACATCAAACTCGAACCGGTAGGTGCGAGCCTCTCGAACGATGAGCGTGAACGTGATTGGATCTGTTTCTAGAGGTTCGACGGCGTTTGGGAGGGCCGCGACACGGAGGGTGCCAGACGCGCCGGCCCCCGTAAGCACCACCTGGAAGGACCTCACTACCTAGTCCGTGAAACTAACCTCGCGCTTTCACGGTAATTCCGGGATGCGCCGGGCGGGGTCATGGGAAAGGTGCTCTGACCTGCGATGATGAGGGTCTTCGAGGTCCAGATCGTCGCGAGAGCGGAGCACCTTTCTGATGCGGAAGTCTACCCGGTGGCGGCTGCCCACGGTTGATGCTGGAGGACGCCGGATCGTGTCCTCGGCCGGTGGGGTGTTGATGGTCAGGACGGCCCGCACCACTGGTCTTGATCGGGCACTGACCGCGGCGTTGGCGCCGTGGCGCAGCCCGATGGCCCGGCACGATCCGGGCAAGGTCGTGTTGGACTTGGCGGTCGCGTTGGCGTTGGGCGGTGATTGCCTGGCCGATATCGCCCAGCTGCGTGCGGCGCCGGACGTTTTCGGTCCGGTCGCATCCGACCCCACGGTGTCTCGGTTGCTCGACGTGTTGGCTGCTGATGCACCGAAAGCGTTGTCGGCGTTGGCATCCGCCCGGCGGTCCACGCGTGCGCGGGTGTGGCAGCTGGCCGGCGGAAACGCCCCGGACCACGGCGTCGACGCCGGTCGCCCGATCGTGATCGACGTGGACGCCACCCTGCTCACCGCGCACTCGGAGAAAGAGTCCGCGGCGCCAACCTTCAAACGCGGGTTCGGGTTCCACCCGATCGGGACCTGGGTCGATCACGGCCCGGAAGGCACCGGCGAACCGTTGGCGATGTTGCTGCGGCCGGGGAACGCCGGCGCGAACAACGCCGCCGACCACATCACCGTCGTCACCGACGCACTTGCTCAACTCCCACTGCCGAGCAATGGTTCTCGACCGGGCCGGCGGGTCCTGGTGCGGGCCGACGGGGCCGGCGGCACGCACGAGTTCGTGGGCTGGTTGACCCGGCGTCGGGTGCAATACACGGTGGGGTTCGGGCTGACCGAAGCCATCGCCCGGATCGTCGACGACCTCCCCGCGGCGGCGTGGACACCGGCGTACAACGCCGATGGAGAAGTCCGCGACGGTGCCTGGGTGGCCGAACTCACCGCCGTGGTGAACCTGCGGTCCTGGCCCGCGGGTATGCGGTTGATCGTCCGCGCGGAACGACCCCACCCCGGTGCACAGTTGCGGTTCACCGATTCCGGCGGGCACCGGCTCACCGCGTTCGCGACCAACACCCGGGGTGGGCAACTGGCCGCCCTGGAACTGCGACACCGCCGCCGGGCCCGCTGCGAGGACCGGATCCGGGCGGCGAAATCCACTGGCCTGGGCAACCTCCCACTCCACGGCTTCGACCAGAACCAAATCTGGGTCGCGATCGTGATGCTGGCCTGCGAGCTGACAGCATGGCTGCAAATGCTGGCCCTGAGCGACGGCGACGCCCGCCGCTGGGAACCCAAACGGCTGCGCTACCGACTGCTCTGGATCGCCGGGCGACTCACCCGCCGCAACCGACGAACCCACCTACGACTCGCCGCCGCCGCGCCCTACGCGCACCTCGCCGTCACCGCCTACCAGCACCTGGCCGCACTCGACCCAGACTGACACCCACGACCAGACCGCCAGACTCTTCGTTTCAGAAAACACCGGCCAGTGGAACCGGCGCCCCGCCCGGCGGACATGGCAAGCAAACCCACACCCTGGGCAGAAAGGACACCGAAAACGATCTTGAACCCGACCTCTCAGCCCACCACGCCCGCATCACGAAAGATCGAGGCTAATGAACTGATTGATCTCTCCTGATCTGAGCATGCGCTGCAGCTTCGCCATGGTCATCGTGAGGGTTGCCGGCGTGTCGCTGCTCGGGTCGTAGGTCGAAGAGACCTTCGGGTTGACCGCGAAATCTATCAGGCGTTGGAGGACCGGCTCTGCCCGGCGACGCGAACCGTGGATGCGCGGAAGGATCTTCAGCAAGACCAGGTGATCCAGAATCTCGTCATCGTGGACCCCCAGTGACTCAAGCGCCACCGCGAGGCGTTGGCTTTCGTAGTAGACGCGAAAGCCGAACTCATCGTCGGTTAGAGAAAGTTCCGCATGAAGCCGCCTCAAGACCGGCGCCACGTGCGCGGCCGTCGGGTGCCCGACGTGCCATGAGTCGTCCAAGACATAACCGACGAGAGCCTGAAGGAGCGCTACATCTGCGGGCTCAACCGGGGCGGGCCGCACCGGATCCACTGCCAGCTCTGACGTATGAGTCCGGATCTCGAAGGTCGTAGCCCGGTCCAACACCTTCGGCGAGAACTGATAAGTCGTTTCGTCGACGTTGACGGTGCCGATCACGAACACATTCCGCGGAACTGGAATGCGCTGCTCCTCGCCAGGGTGATTTCTCCATTCGCCGTCCGCGCCCCGCTGCAGGTTGGGCACAACCGCATCCCGGCTTTCGATTCCAGACAGGAAGTCGGAGAAGTAGCGCTCCACATGCGCAAGGTTCATTTCATCAAGCAACAGCAAGTACGGCATGTCGGGCTCAGCGGCGGCGGCGAGCATGAAGTCCAGTGTCGGTGGCACGAACCACGCGGATCGCCCACCGACCGTGGGGCGAAGAGCGTCCTCATATCCGAACAAGGCCTCAGGACCCGTCCAGTCTGGTCTCACCGCTACCGGCAGGAACCGACGCACGCGAGGACCTGCTCCGAACCATTCCCCCAGGCGAAGGGCGAGCTGCGTCTTCCCGCTACCTGACAAACCCGAGAGGATCACGAACGGTTTTGTCGCCAAGGCGGCGACCAACGCTTTCACGCGGTCACCTCGACCGGCCGCTACCAGCAGCCCGGAGTGGTCGACGCTCTTGCGGAAGGCTGAGGCAATATCCGCAAGTGTGACGTCCGCCGGCCTTCTTGGCGGCGATGAAGTGCTCGCTCCGGCGTCTATGTACGTGTCCGCGAGTTCAAGCACGGCGTCGAGATCCTGAAAGAGCTCCGAGTCATCGGGGATCTCGCCCTGGTTGTAAAGCTTATACACAATCGTGCTTGCCTCGTAGTTCCGTGCCAGCCCTCCCGCACCCAAGGTGACGTCGTTGCCAACAGCAAAGCCGCGCGAGGTCAGGTCTTCGCTGATCATCGGGCGGATGAACCGCGCCGTTGAGTCCATTTTTTCAAGCAGGTACGCGCGGCCGTGCTCACGAGTGAGCTCAGTGGTTCCCTGCGCCAGCGTCAGGTAGACACCGCTCATGTCCTCCCGGAACAGGAGCACGGGGTAGACCCCGCGTTGGGTCGTCGTCGTCTCTCGTTTGTCCAGAAACGCGATCCACGGAGCCGCGGCCCAGTTTCCTTGTCCGGCCGAACCCCGAACATTTACCTGGGCGCGAACGGCGAGCGGTCCACTTTGCTCGAGGGTTTCCACAATCGACCTGAGCGTGTCCTGAACCGGTGCGGACCCGCTGAACTGACTCTGCCGAGCGGTGGGGTAGGCCTCCATGAAGGAATCGATCAGATCGCCGATCTTACGTTGACCCGGCACCGTCTTCAGGACCACGTCATAGCCCGCATCCCGATATGCGGGTCGCAGCTGAAGGCCACCGTTGAACTCCGTGTTCTTGAGCGTGCCCTCCTCCGGGTGGTCGAACCCGTACGCGACGCCAGCGATCGCCTTCGGGTCGTATTCGCGACCATCCACGACTAGCGCGTACTGAGTTGCACGCCCGAAACTGTGTTTGCTGAGAAACGCGTCTCGACCAAGCTCGTCATACTCGGCGATCGCCTGTTCTATCGACTGTCGCGACAGCTTCCCTAGCGGCATGCGCGAAGCCTAAGCGTTGCTGAACGCCGCATCGCGTCTATCGAAGCGCGGCGTTCATTCGGTCGCGGATATTCAGCACTATCTCACCCGAACGGGCGGCCCCTGAGTGTCAGGCTGAGTTGAGGCCCGCGGTTCGTAGGAAGTCCGCCTGACACGAAGAGCGAGGATTCTGAGGTCGCAGTGACGGCAATGTTGATGGTCCAGGATGAAGTGATGAGTACTCCTGGTCCGCGTGAGGGTGGTCCCCCGACGTCGTCGGGCGTTCACCATCGCCGAGAAGCTGCAACACCTGTTGTCGGGTGTGCCGATCTGGGGTTCGATCCCACTAATGAAGATCGCTGCCACGACCTGTCCGCCGGGGCGCGTCGTCCAACGCCGATCGCCACGCAGCGCCACCACTGTGGCCGTCGCCGGAGTACGTGGATGCAGCGATGCTGCCGGCAACTGCTCAGCGAGCCGCGGCAGCGTGGATGATGAAGATCCCGGCGATCCCCGGCCGACCGTCGATCACGCCGCGGGCCAGGTGCCGCCGAACGGACAGGCCGGCGATGTTGTTGGGGACGAGGATCGTCACCGGGGCGAGGGGGTCGCTGGCCTTCTGCGCAGCGACCAGCTCGCGAAGAGCGGCGAGCGCCGCGGCTCCGTATGGCGTTGCTACCGCCTCAACCGTCTTGATCACCCCCGCGATCCACGAAACCCACCCGACTCCATCCCGCCACGAAAGCCAATTCACGGATACTTTGCAGAGCTTCTTGTCAGGCCGGTCGACCGCTGCCCCGCCGCCTTGACTTGCGGGTCGTATCCACCGACGCCCGCTTCGCGGCTCGGGACAGGTCCCCGGACAGGGCCTCGTTCTGGAGTTCATCAATGACGCTGATGTCCTCCGAGAGCGCGTCCATCATCGCCATCGGCGCACTGGCACGGGCAGCGAACAGGATGCCGCGAGCCTCATCCAAATGGCGGGCGGCGCCGCCGACGTCGCCCTGCGACATCCGTTCCGTGGCCGCCCGCTTGGCCCGCTGCGTCCGCTGGAACGCCAGCTCGGTCCGGACGACCGGGTCCGGAATCCGGCCGGCCGCCTGGTCACCGGGCAACACGTTGACGTGTACCGGCACGGTGATCGAATGGTGCACCAGGGTCGGCAATTCCACCCAGGTGAAGTCGAGACGGGCCATCTGCGCCAAGCCCAGTGCTCCAATTCCAGGCACATCGAAGGTCACCACGAGTCTTCGAGCCTCACCGGAATAGAAGGAGCCGAGCTCGATGAGAACACCATCCGGGGTGTCCACCACAGACATATCGTTGATCACCATGATTCGCCTGCACACCGGCGTCATCCGAATCAGGACTGACGCAGCCTGGACGGCTTGAGCAAGCAGGCCGTCGAGTTCCTGGGAAATCGCGACCATTGCTTCGTCGGCGTCCTCGCCGAACAGTTCGCTGCCGTTGCCGCCGGCGGCAATCGCGCTCAGCAGGGTTTCGTCGCAGCCGAGTCCGAAACCGAGCGTCGATGTGACGATGCCGGCGCTGCTCGCTTCGGAAGCGACGCCGCCCAACCTCGCCGGGTCGGTGACCCCGGCATTGGCCTTACCGTCGCTGATCAACAGCACCGTGCCGCCCGCGCCAGCATCGACGCCGTCGACGGCGCGGCGTGCCTCCTGCAGGCCCCGGAGGTAACCCGCGGAGAGGTTGGTCATGCCACCCGGCTCAATCCCGGAGATCCGGTTCTTGGCCTTTGCCTTGTCGATGAGCGGTGCTGCGGCGATCTCCACCCGCACGTGGTCGTCGAAGGTGACCAAACCGAACCGATCCGCCGGGTCGAGGCGATCCACCAAGTCGAGCAGCGCCTTCTTCGCGCCGTCGAGGCGTTCGCCGGCCATCGAACCACTTCTGTCCAACACGACCACGAGGGTCCGGGACGCGGCCCGCTGACCGGAATCAGCTATCGGTGCCGTCATCTCGACGAGCAGGGACACGTGGTCGTCACTCTCGAGCGCGATGACGTCGACGTCCAACTGAGTGCTGATGTGCATGGGATCCCCCTGAATGATCGCTACAGCGGCTATGCTCTCAGTATTAGAGTAATGCAGCTGTAAGCATTATGCAAGGAGCATCGATGGCCGAATCGCCTAAAACCGGCAGCCGACAGTTCGGCGACCTGCTCCGGCGGGCACGGGAGCGCCGCGGCATGAGCCGGCGCGATGTGGCGGAAGCGACCGAGCTGTCCTACCCCTACATCTCCCAGCTCGAGACCGGTTACCGGCAACCATCTCCCGCCGCGATCCAGAGCCTGGCGAGCGCGCTGCACATCTCCCTGGATGAGATGTTCGACGCGATGGGCAGGCGTCCGGCCGAAGCCAATCCTGCAGCGACAGCCAGTTCTGGCTGGACACCGAACAGGAATTACTCTGCGGGCGGATCCGGGGCCGGAAACGTCCGGGGAGTAGGCGCTGTCGCCTCCGCACCAGCCGCTCCTGTACCCGACACGATGGCCCCCCTCCCCCGGGACGAGGCCGCCGATGACGACGGTGCCTCCGCCGACGGCGTCATCGCGGAAGTCATGAACGTCCTGGCCGCACTGTCACCACAAGAGCAGCTTGAAGCGGTCGCAGAGGTTCAGGCGCGGGTGATTCAGGCGGTCATCGACGAGGGGGTTGCAAGCCGGCGCCGCTCCTGACCGCACGCACAGCAGTCCAACCGTCGGCCTCGGGCCGGGGATGCCTTCCGCAGCAGAAGCCTGCGGCGCAGCCCACCCTCTGCCGACCAGTCAGGTCATCAGTGCGGAGGGGACGGGCGCAACTATTCCCTTGCGGTTAGATCGCACATTGTTGAGCCAATTTCTTGTACGGCGTGCTCGGGTGAGGCGTGAATCAAGATTCTGACGTCGGGCAGGATCACCGAAAATGCTCAGCGTCCAGTGTCGCGTAGAGCCGATTACGATCATCGATGTCCACCAGTGGGCGCGTGCTCGGCGACCCGTAGGTGGGCAGCACCTCTTCGTCCTCACGCAGATCCGCATCGCGAGCCAAGAATTCCAGGAGGGCTTGTTCGACCAGGCTGGTGACGGTGCGGTTGGAGCTCTCCGCCAGCACACGGACCTCTCGCATCAACGAGTCCGAAAGGTTGATGGTGGTCCGCATGCCCAAGAGCATGCGTGTCGAGATGCACGAGCACAACGTTATTGGCCGGAGCAGCTCACTGACCCAACCGGGAGGCGCGGGTACCCGAGTAGCGCCACCCTTGCGTCCCACTGCCGCCTATGAGCCCCCACAGCAGGAGCCTCCCGGACACTCCGGTGATGTCTGTGGTGACAGGGACAATTGACACCCGCCTCCTCGAGAGCTTCTCCAACCGCTGAACCTCGGGGCCGCGTTCACGGGCCTTGACCGTCCGGGCCCCGAGTCAACATCCGGATCTCGCGGACCGGTCTCGGGGACGAACGAAGCGCGAGCAAGCCGTAGACGCCCGGATTCACTGGGAGGCGGCGACAGCGCCCCTGATCGCCGTCGCCTCCAGACAACCGCCACGCAGCCACCATGCGGGCCGATGAAAGATCAAGGCCAGTGGCTTCCAGTCTATTTGACCGTTATTGTCGAAATATTTGTAGTATTCAGGATGTCGGTGGAGGTTGTCGATGCTACAACGAATGTCCTGCTCCGGTCGAATGAAACCACTGCTTTCCCCTTGAGCGAAGTGGCTTTCATGGTAACAGTAGCGACCGTCACTGCGCCGTTGACTGGCGGGGCGCCACCGGCGGTTCCGACGGCCAGCGCAGCGGTGTTCGAGGTGCAACTCCTCGCGGCCAATGTCGCCCACACTGCTGCCGGCGTGATCGTGGAGCAATCAAGCCGCGTGTCTGGGAATGCAAGAAAAAACTGTACGGCGTTAACGGGTTGGCCGCCGGTGTTGATGGAAACAGTGAGCGTTACGGTGCCGTTCTGAACCACAGTCTTCACCGTTGGGCTCAACGTCATCGTTACGGGAGTCGTTGCCTGCGCCGGCGCAGCGGTCAGCCCTATGGAGAGACCGGCCGCGAGCACTGCGGCGGCCGCGAGCCGGATGAACTTCTTGAGAAGCATTTAGTACCCCTAGCTGTTGATTAGTTCCCCAACGCGGCGCAGGCTGCGGCGGCTGGGCAGTCGCGATGAACCTACCGGGCTTTCAATTACCTGCACATGGTACTAATGGCCCGATCGAATGGACGGTTGCATACGGTTGGTAGACGACACCAGGGGAATGACCGCAGCAAACATTTGCCGATGGAATCGCCGGTGCATCTGCACTGGAAATCCCAAAAACCTGGCGTGCCGTTGCGATACGCCCGGACAATGGGTCGCAGGCTCCCCCTATGACCGGAGCCTGCCGGTGTCGCCATCACCCAGTTCATAGACACCTGGAACACGGACTGCCAGCCATTCACCTGAAGCAGGGCGGCAGAGGAGATCTCCCGCACACTGGAAAGGAATTCGCGCACCCCAGCACTCAGCGAAGGTGAATCCTGCGCAGCTCATAACAGAATGTCAGTGTCGAGCAGGTAGGCAGTCACTGGG
The DNA here is from genome assembly GCF_052976845.2 of Nakamurella sp. GG22. Taxonomy (NCBI): domain Bacteria; kingdom Bacillati; phylum Actinomycetota; class Actinomycetes; order Nakamurellales; family Nakamurellaceae; genus Nakamurella; species Nakamurella sp. GG22. The sequence goes on from NZ_JBRIIO020000026.1 coordinate 26,034, forward strand.
TCCCGAACATCGTGGCGATCGCGTCCGCGCTCATCTCATCGAAATCGCCCGGCACGACAATCTCAGGTAGGAAGCCAATTCTTGGGGCGAGCTTCTCATCACGAATGGGCACGACCCGAGCGATAGGTCGTCCGTCGCGGGTGAGGATGAATTCCTCTTCGACGAGATCTTCCAGGTGGGCTTCTGCCTCACCCAGGTCAACCATTCGGATCATCTGACGCCCTTCCGATCCGGGGCTACGCCCCTTGGAAGGCACATTGTCTCATTTGCCAGAGACGGCATGCACAATGCCGCAAAAGCGCGTAGTGCTGGTCGATCCGAGCCCGTCCGGCGGAATCCAGCCGCGTAAAGCGCTCCGAGGGTCGGGCGCACGATCGGCACGGTCCACTGCATGCTTGCACCGGAGACATCGTCGTGGGTCTGCAGACTGTCGTCCTCGTCGAGGGGTCAGCGACCTGCGCGCGGTGCCAGCTTTGGCCGACGCTGGGGTCGCGACCTGGCGGCCGAGGGCGTCGCAATCCTGCCCATGCAGGCTCCACCAACATCGGCCATTTCTGCGGCAATACGGCCAGCACGGGCTCAACCTGGGGCTGGCTGGCCTAGTCCAGATCGCGCATTGCTGAAGGGATGTGAGTGCGGCGCGTCGAGCAGTGCCGGGTCACGACACCTGTTGACCGGTAGATCCTCTGGTCCACGCTGGTCGACCACGACGGGACGTTGGCCTCTGGCGGTTTTCGGCCGCACGCGGTGTGCTGATGGGGTCGGCTGAGCGCCGGCCCGTCCGGCTACCCCTGGGCGGGCGGTCCGACGCCCCATAGATCCGGGGGAGGCCTTGTCATGAAGGCCGTTGTCCGTGTGTTGATCGCTGTCCTGTCACTGCTGGTTGTCGCCGCTGTCATCGCTCCGGCCGTGTCCGCCGCACCTGCGATCAGATCCGTTGCAGCCGCGACGGCGGTGAGTCCCGCCGTGCCGGGCACGGTGGTGATGGTGCCGCCGAAGCGGGTCGTTGATTCCCGGGTCGGTTTGCAGATCCTCGGCCCCGTCGGCGCCTTCAGCACGGCGGTGGTACGCGTGAAAGGGGGAGCCGGGATCCCGGACTCGGGGGTGGTCAGCGTCATCGCGACGCTGACAGTCGTGCGTCCCCAAGCAAGCGGTCACATCCGGATCTGTGCGGCAGAGACCAACTGTCCCAGCACCTCCGCCTTGAACTTCTCGGCAGGGCAAACCACCTCCAACATGGTGCTGATGTCGTCCGGACTGGAGAACGGAGTTGAACTGTTCAACGGGTCCGGCGGGGCGGTCCATCTGGTCGTCGACGTGACCGGGTACATCCCGTACATCCCGCAGCAACCTTCGACCGCCGCCGGTGCGGCGGTTCCCGTGTTCCCGACGCGGATCGCCGATTCCCGGGTCGACCAGCAGATTTCCGGCCCAGTGGGTGCGGCGAAGACGGTTGGTGTGCAAGTCGGTGGGCGGGGCGGCGTCCCGTCCGCCGGCGTGGCCGCGGTCATCGCGACGATCGCCGTCGTGACTCCTCAACGGTCCGGGTATTTGACGGCATGGAAGGCCGACACCGCCCGGCCGCCCACCTCGAACCTGAACTTCCAGGCGCATCACACCATCGCGAATACCATGGTTCTGCCTCTGAGTAAGGCCGGAAAAATCCAGGTCTTCAACGGATCCAGTGGCGCGGTGCACATCATCGTGGACGTCAGCGCCTACATCCGAGCGGGCACGCCAACCACCGCCGGGACGGTCGCCACGGTGACCCCAGCCAGAGTCGCTGATTCGCGGGTCGGGTGGCAGATCCCGGGGGTGGTGCCGGCGGCGTCCACAGTCCCCGTGAAGGTCACCGGTATCGGTGGTATCCCGGCCAACGGAGCGTCTGCAGTCGTGCTGACCATGACGGTCGTCGCGCCGCAGGCCGCCGGTTACTTCAAGGTGTGGCAGACAGGGGCGCCCTGGCCGGGGACGTCGAACCTCAACTTCGCCGCGCGTCAAACCGTCGCGACGACCGTGATCGCGCAGGTCGGACCCGACGGGCAGATCCAGGTGCGAAATGGGTCTCCCGGCGCCGTGCACATGGCCGTCGATGTCACGGGCTACACCCTGTCGACCTCCACCGTTGCCGGCGGCGCCGCATGGGCGTGGGGTAACGCAAAGTGCGACCAGGCCGGCCGCTGCGGCGCATTGGGTAACGGCGGGACCGCTGACAGTGCACGGCCGGTGCCGGTGGCAGGCCCGAACAACGTCAAGGCCGTGGCCGGCGGGTCGGCCGGCGGCTACGCGCTCCATGGCGACGGCACGGTGTGGGCGTGGGGCTCGGGCTACCTGGGCCAGCTGGGTAACGGCGGCACGGCCGACAGCAAGTTGCCGGTACAGGTGTCCGGTTTGAACAGCGTGAAGGCAATCGCGAGTGGGAGCTCCACCGGCTACGCGCTGCGGAACGACGGCACCGTGTGGGCGTGGGGCTACGGCGGTATGGGCCGACTCGGTAACGGGCGCACGGCCGACAGCACGCGACCAGTGCCGGTGTCCGGGCTGAGTGGCGTCACGGCCGTCGCCGCGAACCTGGCGACCGGGTACGCCGTGAGCGACGGCAAGGTCTGGGCCTGGGGTTGGGGACAGTTCGGGCAGCTGGGCAACGGGCGCACTGCGGACAGCGCGGTCCCGGTGCAGGTGCCCGGGCTCACCTCCGTCACCGCAATCACCGCGGGCGGCCACAACGGGTATGCCCTCCGCAGCGATGGCACCGTGTGGGCTTGGGGTCCCGGGTTCTCTGGTCAGTTGGGCAACGACGGCACCACCGCAAGCCTTGTCCCGGTTCAGGTTTCCGGCTTGACCACCGTCAAACTCGTCGCCAGTGGTCACAGAGCCACGTACGCCGTCCGCAGCGATGGCACCGTGTGGGCCTGGGGCGACAATTTCCAGGGCTCATTGGGTAACGGCAGCACCACGCGCAGCCTGGTCCCGGTGCGGGTATCCGGCCTCACGACTGTCACCGCCGTCGCCGGCGGCAACTCCAACGGCTATGCGGTCCGCGGAGACGGAACCCTGTGGGCGTGGGGGTCGGGCCTGTCTGGTCAGCTGGGAAACGGGAGTACCGCTGACAGTGCGGTGCCGGTTCGGGTGGCCGGACTGACCCAGGTCAGCGCGATCTCCGCCGGCGACGGCACCGCCTTCGCCGTCACCCGCTGAGCCGGTACACGACCGCAGCACAGGCGTGATGTCGATTGACGGACTGGCACTTGCCCTGCAGCACACAGAATCCCGGCGGCGGTAGGTGCTCACCTCGGTGTCGCCGGAAATGTGGTCACCACGCGTCGCCGGCCAGGAACAAGTCCTGGCCGGCGACGTCCCTGCCCGGAAGTAACCGGACGTGGGCGGCACCATCCCTGGTGAGGCACCTGCGTTAATCCCCCTCCGGCTCAGTCGGCCGACCGGTACGGTCCACGCCATGCCTGCCCCGGACGAGGTCGTCGTCGGTCTGCGGACTGTCGTCCTCGTCGAGGGGGTCAGCGACCAGCGAGCTGTGGAAGCCCTGGCGGAGCGCTGGGGTCGCGACCTGGCCGCTGACGGTGTCGCTGTCCTGCCGATGCAGGGCGCGACCAACATCGGCCAATTCCTGCAGCGCTACGGCCCGCACGGACTCAACCTGGGACTGGCTGGCCTGTGCGACCTCGCCGAGATGCGCTTCTTCCAGACCGGGTTTGGGCGGGCGGGGCTGGGGACGGTCGCCAACCGCACCGAACTCGAGCACCGCCGTTTCTTCGTCTGCGACGCCGATCTCGAGGACGAGCTGATCCGGGCGCTCGGTGTCGAGGCCGTGGAACGCGTCTTGGAAGAGCGGGGTGACCTTGCGTCATTCCGGAAGTTCCAGCAGCAGCCCGCGCAGCAGGGACGGTCGGACCAGGCCAGGCTGAGGCGGTTCATGGGCACCCGCGGCGGGCGCAAGATCGAGTACGCACCGGTCCTGGTTAACGCGCTCCCCCTCGCGAACATGCCAGCACCGCTGGCGAAACTGATGGCCGCCATCTGACCGAGCACCACTCGCGCTCGAGCTGGCCCGGACAACGACGAAACACCCGACCAGCCCGGTGCGCGGCATAGGCGCGACAGAGGCGGGTGGCTCCACGGCCAGCTGATCGAGACCAACGCCACCAACATCGTGAAGGCGGCAATCCCGGTCCCCGACGAGGAGCAGCAGATCCGGAACCTGGTCCGGCTCGAGCAGCACTTCCTCGAGCGCGGCATTGTCGGCCTCGGCGATCTGCTGGCCGCAATGGTCCCCGATCCGGTCAGCACCTTCCGAGCAGCTGGAGAGCCCGGGCTGCAGGCACAGACCTACGGTCAAGGCTCGCTGCTTGCAAACCAGCAGCACAAGCAGCAGACTGCAGCTGTGCCCAAGTCAATCACGATCCGAGATATCCCGGACGAGACCAGCGAGGAACTGGCCGCCCGCGCGGCGTTGACCGGTCGCTCGCTGCAGGAGTATCTGCGGGCTCGCCTCGTCACGCTTGCGCAAGAGCCGGACGCCGAGGTGTGGGTGGCGCGGGTTCGCGCCCGCAAGAACACCACGGGCAGCGCGCTGAGCGTGGATCAGATCCTGGCTCATCGCGACGCCGACCGGGCATGACACTCGTCGTTGACTCGTCGGTCGTGGTCGCTGCCCTGGTCGACCGAGGTCCCCTGGGGCACTGGGCCGAATCACTGTTGAAGGGCGATCACTTGGCTGCCCCGCACCTGATGCAGGCGGACGTCGCCAACGTGCTCCGAAGGGCGGCCCGAGCTGCCGAGATCTCAACGGACGTCGCCTCACTCGCGCATGACGACCTCCGATCGCTGCGCGTCGAATTGTTTCCTTACAGTCTCTGCGCCGACAGGGTGTGGGAGCTGCGTTCGACGGTTACCGCCTACGACGCGTGGTACGTCGCACTCGCCGAAACCTTGGACGCCACCTTGGCAACGCTCGATGAGAAGCTCAGCCGCGCAACGGGACCCCGATGCACGTTCGTCGTGCCGCAGGGCTGATCCCCTCAGGCCGCCATCTGACCGAGTGCCTCCCGCCGCAGCACCAGTCCCCAGCACGATCGAACCCAAGGCGCAGCACGCCCAGCAGACAGCGTTCAGTAGGTTCAGCTGCTCAGGCAAAGGAGCGAGCATTGACCAGCCAGCTGTTCTTCAACGCCAAGGTGTTCACCGGACGCGGCGAGGACGACTTCGCCTCCGCGTTCCGCATCACGGACGGCGCGTTCTCATGGGTGGGCAACCAGGCTGACGTCAGCGGCGAGCCGGGGATCGACCTCGAAGGCCGCACGGTGGTCCCCGGCTTTCTCGACGTGCACACCCACCCGGCGTTCTTGTCGACGCTGGTGGACGCGGTGATGTGCTTCCCACCCGCGGTCACTTCGCTGGCCGAACTGCTCGAGACTCTGCGAACCCACCCCAATGCCGGACAGGGGCCCGACGCCTGGATCCAGGGCTTCGGCTATGACGAGTCGAAATACCTGGAGGGCCGCGGGCCGACCACCGACGACCTGGACCAGGTCAGCGCCAGCCAGCCGGTTCTCGTCCAACGTTGCGACGGCCACTCCTCCGCCTGCAACCACCGGGCTCTCGAGCTGGCCGGGATCACCGACGACACGCCCGACCCGCCCGGCGCAAAGTACGGGCGGGACGCGAACGGGCGGCTCAACGGCCAGCTCATCGAGACCAACGCGACCGACACCGTCGCGGCAACGATCCCGGCCCCCGACGACGAGCAGCAGGTCCGCAACCTGGTCCGGCTGAACCAGCACTTCCTCGAGCGCGGGATCGTCGGGGTCGGCGATCTGATGGCCACCATGGTGCCGTCACCGCTCACCACGTTCCGCGCGGCGGAACAGCAAGGGCTGCAGGTGCAGTGCGCCCTTTACTACGCCTGGCCGGCGATCGCCGAGAACGGAATAAGAGACCTCACCGACGACGACCGGACCGGCCGCATCAAGATCGCTGGGCTGAAGCTGTTCATGGACGGCGCCTACTCGAACCGCACCGCGTGGACCGAGGACCCCTACCCCGACTCGCACGACCACGGCATGCACACGCTGACCGACGAGGACCTCCGGGCGGCGGTAAACTGGGCGCGCCGCAACCACATTCAGGTCGCCGTGCACGCCATGGGCGACCGGGCGCTGAACCACGTCATCGACATGTTCGGCGACGAGGAGCCCTGGATGGGCGACCTGCCGTCCATCAGGCTCGACCACGCCACCCTGTTCTCCCCCGCCATGATCGATCGGCTGAACGCCTCGGAGATGACGTTCGCGGTGGTCAGCCACTCGATCTTCCTGTTCGCCGAGTACGACAGCTACGAGCGGAACCTGTCCGAGAGCCAGTTCGAGATCGCCTACCCCATCAGGTCCTTCTACGAGCGGGTGCCGTTCACCGCGCTGTCCTCCGACACCCCCGCCACCGCCTGGGCTGACGCGGACAACGTCTTCGTGTCCATCAAGGCCGCCGTGACCAGACGGGCCTACAACGGCGCCGACATCGGCCAGGCGGAGGCCGTCACCGTGCCCCAGGCCCTGCTGCTCTACACCGGCCGGCCCCGGCTGGTCGCCCCGCTCGACGGTGTCGGGGTCATCGACACCGGCTACGAGGGAAGCTTCGTCGTCCTCGATCGCGACGTTTTCGCCATCGACGCGGAGGACATCGACCAGGTCCAGGTCGCCGAAACCTGGCTCCGCGGCGAACGGGTCTACCAGCGTCCGCTGGCTTGATACAACCTTGACTTCGCGCTGCGCAATGGAATTCCTGAACGACCTACGACGCCTCCGGCGGTCACGTCGCCGGGCGGGTAGTCCTGCGGGGACTTCCTACCCGGACGCACCAGCCACACACCTGTAAGCCGGAGCCAACATGCACGCGCCAGGTTTACCGACAGTGAGGGTGCTTCCCCACGCTGAGCGCGACCAAGGCCGTGCACTAGGAGCCAGTCCATGCGTCCATCCGCTCGACCGGCGCCCTTCGAGTCTGGGGATGCGTGTGGCGAGTGGGCGACGTGCCCACTTGATACACGCCTCGTCGCCTGTCTAGTCGACGCAGTACCCAACTCCGCCTGTGGTGCGCTCTATCTCAGCGATCGTGTGCGCGTCGCATGCCCAGCCCTTGATTGGGACGGTGTGCCAGTCCGCGGCGTGCGCTGGCGGCGTCGAGGTCGACGACCCGCCGTCGTCGCCGCGGAATACGCCGACGATGATTGCGACGAAGACAATGACCGCGACCAAGCCGACAGCCGCCTTCATCGTGCGTACTTCGCGTTGTTGACCGGTCGGATGTATCCCTGGCGATCGTTGGAGCAGGTGTAAGGGGCGGTCATGGTTCTCTTTTCTGTGCGTGGTGGGTGCGGGGGAGCGTGTGGCGGTTTCTGAACTCTGTACCGGGCACGCCCGGAAACACGTAGTCGTCGGTCTCAAGTCCGGACGACATCTCGCAGTGTCGTTGTCGTTGAACAGCGTGTCGCTTATGAGACAGGTCCCGGATCCGCCCAGGTCAGTGACCAGCGGTGCCGGCGATCTCGACGAACTCGCGATACGCGCGGGTGATGGAGTCGCTAATCTTCAGCGCTCACTGAGCGCTCTTTATGTCGGGCATTCGCCTCAGCAGAGAGAATCGCATACCTGGGTGATCGGCACACCAACAGCGATCAGGTCTTTAACCCAACGGCCGCAGCGAACGTTCCGGTGAGATGAAAATTACGCCTGCTTAATGAAGGCTTCATTCTCACCGAGTGACCATATAACCCTCGTACTCGATATCAAAGTTGTCAACGGCGATGTCAAACCGAACTATGTCTGATTCAAATTGTGGGGTTTGGTAGGAGTCAGTAATCGAACTACCAATGTCCATCGCATCGCCATACGCGAGAACAGCATCCTGAGGCGACTGGGCGAGAGCCGGGTCATTGCAGTCGTCCAACAGATCCGTCGCTATTTCGATCAGATCCGTGGTCTCGCTGATATCTTCGGCGGCACTCTCAAGTTCACTAGGCGCAAATGAGTAGCCGTCGCTTACGTCATGGAATGCTTCGCTGCTGTTGTGCAGTGCACCGGAGGCGGACGCCAAGAGTGCGTCGACACCCGACAGATACACCTCGCACCCGGCCTCGTCAACAGCCCGGTCGTCTACCGAATCCGCTTCGGTAACATCCGCCGGCGCTAGAGAGGTTGCTGGTACCTCACGGCTGGACAGGGACGAATTTGTGGTGTCTGACGCACCACTAACCGGCACAGCCGTCCCTGAATACAGGGTTGAGCAGGCGTTGAGACTTCCGAGAATCGCTACCGCGGACAGAAGGGCAGCGGACCTCTTTGCGGCAACTTGCATCATTGGGTCACCTTCTTTAAGTTGCAAATGAGACGATCTCGCCAATCGTCCATCACGCCTATTGGCTGTGACATGCGACACATCGCCGGATTCTCCCAGCTTTTCTTCGGCAACGGAACTGACGCGGCGAGATTCTCCGCGCGCCAATTCATGGCTTTCTGGGCTCTCCTCTGCCGATCTTGCGGTCGCCTGGCAGGAAATCCGCAGGCCGGCCCCCGGGACCGTCGCCCCGCTCGACGGTGTCGGCGTGATCGACGGTGTCGGTGTCATCGACCCCGGCTACGAGGGCAGCTTCGTCGTGCTCGACCGGGACATCTTCACCATCAACCCAGAGGACATCGACCAGGTGCAGGTCGCCGAGACCTGCTCCGCGGAGAACGGGTCTACCAGCGCCCAGCCAACTGATCAGCCGGGCCCAGATCCGGACAGGCGGCAGATCGATTCGCCACTACCGGACCGTTCATGACGAAAACCAGGTCCGAACTTGGCGACTCGATCGCGGAGTCCCTCCCGCGCGCGCCTCGCAGCCCCAGCAACGCGTTTGAGATCGAACCCGACCGTATGCGTTGATAACAGAAGAGCCCGCGTCGCCTCACGCGTCGACTCGAGGCACCCAAGCGAAGGAGTCGCGGATGGATTGGCTGACCGCACCGGTCGGGTTCGTGTTGTCCATCGTCACCGCGCTGCTGTTCGGGTTCCTCGTGCAGCGCATGCTCGGTCTCCGGCTGGGGCCGATCCGGTTGTTGCTGGGCGGCGTGTTCGCCCTGATCGTCTACCAACCGATCCTCGTCGCCATCGCCGATTCCGTCGCCGACATCGACCCGACGGACGGCCGGCTGGGCTGGTTCGTGCTGCTGGCGATGATGTGCACGATCCTGGCCGCGATGCTGTTCCTGGTGGTCGGCGAGGCCTTCCTGCCGTACGGATCGGTGCCGCTTCACGGAGTCTGGGGCCGCGGGCTGCGCGGTCGGCTCGCCCGCGCCCGCCGGATCGCGCAGATCGTGAGAGTCCTGTTCCGCAATGGCATGTGGCCCTACGCGAGCGGTCGACGGCGCCGGGCACTGAGCACCCCCACCGGTCGCACCGAGTTCGGTCGGCGGTTGACCGCGGCGCTGAATGAGGCCGGCGTCACCTTCGTCAAGATCGGCCAGATCCTGTCTACCCGGCGCGACCTGCTGGCCGGCGAGGTGGTCGACGAGCTGCAACGCCTGCAGGACGACGCCGACCCGGTTCCGTGGCCGGCGGTGGAAGCAGTGCTGGTCGCCGCGCTGAAACGGCCCGTCCAGGAGGTGTTTGCCGAGATCGACCAGCAACCGCTGGCCGCCGCTTCGGTGGGGCAGGTCCACTCCGCCCGGTTGCGCACCGGCGAAGCGGTCGTGGTCAAGGTCCGCCGCCCGGGGATCGAGCAGACCGTGGAGCGGGACCTGGACATCGCACGCTGGCTCGCCGGCCGGCTGCAGGGATGGACCCAATGGGCCGGGTCGATCGGCGCGGGCGAACTGGCCGAGGGGCTGGCCTCCGCACTACGCGAAGAACTCGACTATCGGGTGGAGGCCGCCAACGTCGAAGCGGTGATGGGCTCGGCCGCGCTCCGGCGTGCCCAGCATGTCTGGGTTCCACGGATCTACCGGGCGTGGTCCGGGTCGACGGTGCTGGTGATGGAACGGCTGGTCGGGACGAAGTTGACGGACGCCGGGCCACTGTTGGATGCCGCGCGGGGCGGGCGGGCCGAGGTGGCCGAGCAGGTGCTGGACTTCTTCATCCACGAGGTCGTCGTGGATGGGCTGTTCCACGCCGATCCGCACCCGGGCAACATCATGCTGCTCGAGGACGGCGACATCGGCCTGCTGGACTTCGGGTCGGTGGGGCGGCTGGACCAACTGCTGCGCGAGGCCATCCAACGGCTGCTGCTGGGCATCGACCAGGCCGATCCGCTGGCGGTGTCCGACGCCTTGCTCGAGATCGTGCCGCGGCCGGAGGAGGTAGACGACGCGCAACTGGAGCGCGATCTGGGCCGATTCCTGGCCCGGTTCGTCGTCGGCGGCACCGCTGCGTCAGGTGGTAGCGCGCAGATGTTCGGGCAACTGTTCCGCATCATCACCGCGCACCGGCTGACGATCCCGCCCGAGGTGGCCGCCGTCTTCCGAATGCTGGCCACGATCGAGGGCACGCTCACCGGGCTTGCGCCCGACTTCGACCTGATCACCGAGAGCAGGGGCATCGCCGCCACCCTGTACACCGAGCGCGTCACCCCCGCGCTGCTTAAACAGACTGCGCTGGAGGAGCTGGCGGAGCTGACGCCCATCCTGCGGCGGCTACCGCGCCGGCTGGAGCGGATCACCAACGCAGCGGAACACGGCCGGTTCGCCGTCAATGTGCGGGTGCTCGCCGACGAGCGAGGCAGGGCCACAGTCACCGGTCTGCTGCACCAGGTGCTGGTGGCCTTCCTGGCCGGCGTCACCGGGATCATGGCGGTGCTCCTGCTGGGCGCCGCGGGTGGACCGCAGGTCACGCCGACGATCGGCCTGTACCAACTGATTGGCTACTTCCTGCTGGTCATCTCGTTCATCCTGGGATTGCGGGTGCTGGCGCCGGTTTTCCGCCGCGGGGGTGGCTGAAGGCGGCGCGCCATTGGGGAATCGAGTTGGCGATATTCGACCGAAAACCGCCCAACGAACGTCGGAAATCGCCAACTCGATGGCCCCGACCGGCCCGGTTCGGCGGTCAAGCCCACCAGCGGAGCATCGCCCGCGACCATCACCACGAGCGTTACGTGTAACATCGACGCATGGCCGTCAGGGACCGTGTCGCCGAACACCGGCGGCGTATGAGAGAGCAAGGCTTCCGGCAGATCCAGGTGTGGGTGCCGGACGTCCGGTCCGACTCGTTTTCCCGCGCAGCCCACGAACAATCGCTCCTCGCCGCCGCGGCGGACCGGGCGGACGACACCCAGGATTGGATCGACGACGTGGCGGCGGCGGACTGGGATTCGGAGTGAGCCGGGGGGACATCTGGACGGCAACCGGCGGCGTCTACGCCTCGAAGCCCCGACCCATACTCATCGTGCAGGACGATCGGTTCGACGGAACCGAGTCGATCACCGTCCTTCCCCTCACGTCGACTGATGGCGGTTCGATGCCGTTGTTCCGGTTCCCCGTCGCGCCCGGACCGACGAGCGGACTGACAGCGGAGAGTTGGGTCATGGTCGACAAGATCACCACTGTCCGTCGCGCTCGGATGGACCGGTACGTCGGGCGACTGTCAGCGACGGAAACGGTGGCGATAGAACGACTGGTGATCGTGTTCCTCGGCCTCGCTTCCTGAATCGACAACCCGACGGACTCGCAGGCCTTCGAGGCGGAATACCGTGCCGTCGCGAATCCCGCCGGTCACCACCCCGCAGGCCAGGGAGCTCTTCGGCCGACTCGGCGCCATGAATGCCGCCTTCACGGGCCTGTTCGTCGACGTCGAGGCATAGGGGCCGCAGCCGCTCCCTCCCCCGGCGGTCATCCGACCACTGGCGCACCGACGCTATTGGCGCCACCATGGCGCCATGCCGAGCGTGCAGATCAAGGGTGTCCCTGAAGAGACGCATGCGGTGTTGCGGCAGCGCGCCGCCCGGGCGCACCAGTCTCTTCAGGAGTACCTGCTCGGCCTTCTGGTGCGGGAGGCGGCCGCGCCCACACTTGACGAGGTGCTGGACCGAGCGGACCGGCGAACCGGCGGCGACTTCAGCCCCTTACAGGCAGTCGAAGCCGTCAGGGAGGACCGTGATAGTCATTGATGCATCAGTGCTTGCCGTCGCGTTGGGCGATGACGGCGAGCACGGTTCGGCGGCGCGGGTGCGGCTTCGGGGCGAGGTGCTGGCGGCGCCCGAGTTGATCGATCCGGAGGTCATTTCGGTCTTTCGGCGGTTCGCCATGTCCGGTCTGATGACGTCCGAACGCAGCGAGGCGGCCGTGGCCGACCTGACGGACCTTGCCCTGCGACGAGCACCGCACCGCCTGCTCTTGCAGCGCTGCTGGGAACTGAGACAAAACTTGACGAGCTATGACGCCTGCTACGTGGCGCTCGCCGAGACCCTGGAAGTTCCGCTGCTGACCAGCGACCGCCGCTTGGCGCGAGCTCCCGGAACACGCTGCGCTATCGAACTTTTCGCCTGACCGAGGGACAGAACAAGCTCTCGCCGTGGTCCGCCACTCGCCCACCAACTCAGAAGTCGAGCCGCATCACCACACGGCGCAGCGTCGGGCGGCTGACCACGGACAAACCGGCGTCGGCGAACACGGACACGGTGCCGACCAGGAGTTCCTCGATGATCACGTCTTTGGTGGTGATCGGATAGCCCTCGATCGCCCGAGCGCCACGGTCCCGGGCGAAGTCCACCGCCGCCCGCGCCAGCGCGCGGCTCACGCCGCTCTTGCGGTATCCGCGGCGGATGAAGAAACATGTGACGGCCCAGACGGTGTCATCGGACTTGTCCTCCTCGCGACCCTGCCACGGGACGCGATTGTTGCGCAGCAGGCCTTCGTAGTGACTCCGCGGTTCGACGGCGCACCAGCCCGCCGGCTCGCCGTCACGGTAGGCGACCAGACCGCAGGTCGTCTCGGAATCGGGATGGCCGGCATCGGTCTGCTGACGGAGCCGGTCGGCGCGCTCCTCGGCGGGGAATCCGTTGAAATACTCCTTGCGGCGCAGCTTGAACCGTTGGCAATGGCACCTGGCCGCCGGGCCGGTCGTACCGAAGACCGTCTGGATGTCCTCCCAACTTGCCTCGTTGGCGGGGACGACGCAGATTGCCGGTTCGGGTGCCGTCATCCGAACGATTCTGCATTCAGGCAGGGCGGCGCGCTCCACAGCCCTGTCCGCCGGGCTGTAGGTTTCGCCCGATGCGAAGTGCCACAGCCGACGATCCGAGCGAACCTGCCGATGACGCTTGGGCGAACCCTCGAGTCGGCGCCCTTATCGAAAGGGCTGAGCAACGCCAGCTCTCCGGTGATCACGCCGGAGCGTTGGAGGTGCTCGACGAGGTTGTCGCCGTCCCGGGCGCCGATGCCGCCTACGCCATGGCCGTGCGAGCGGCATCGCTGTTCGCACTCGACCGAGGGGCCGAAGCCCGCTCGCAGCTCGACGTCCTCCGGAAGCACAGGCCCTTCTCTGCGATCGCCTTCCACCGGGCGGCGGAGGCCGCCGAGACGAGCAACGACCAACGGCTCGCGCTCCGGTGGTTCGACATGGCAGTCTCGCGGAGCGTCGATCTGGTCGCGCTGGGTGGACCGAGTGACGCCGCGATGACCGCTCAGATCGCCCTGTTGGTCATCGGGCGCGCGCGGGTGCGAAAGTCCCTGGGCCTTCCCCCGGATGAGCTGGACAGCGCGGCCTCGACAGCTCCGGATGCCGCCTATCCCAACGAGCTGCCGCCGGGCGTGGCAACTCCGAAAACTGTGGTGCGAGTGCTCTTCTGGCCAAGGGACGAGATCGGGTCGGCCGCGGCACGATGGCCGGCCCTGGTGCAGACAACGGAGGTCGAATCGTTCACCCGACGGCGGGAACTGGACAACCGGAGAATCGTGTCCGAGGACGGCGCACGCATTGTCATGGTTCCCATCACCGTTGCCGCGCTGGAGGAATACTGCGCGCGGACGAACAGTGACGCGCTCGACCCGATGACGCGAACGAACCTGCTCCAGGATAGATATGACGAGGGATTCAGAGTCGCGTGGCCGCCAGCGCGCAACAGTCGCTGCTGGTGCGGCTCGGGGGTCAAGTACAAGAAGTGCTGCGGCTCAGCCAGTTTCGACTATTGAGTTGTCAACGGCACCATCCGTACCGGCTGGCAACCGCGGCACCCCAACGCCGATTTGCCTGCCACCAGGACGCTGGTCGACCCGCAGGCCGGGCATCGCATCGGGGCGAATCTGCGGAGCGCCAGCAGCCAGTCGAGCTCGACCGGGTACCGACGATTCCCACGGCGGATATCAAGCTCCACGCGCATGCAGGGAACGCCGACGACGTGGAGGCGGAAGGGCAAACAGCTGACCGCCGACCTGTACTTCTCGTCGATCTCCGCGATGCGCCGGTCACGCTCTGCATCGGTGCTCGCCAAACGCGTGCCGTAGGCCGCTACCTTGTCCGCGGCCGCGGACGTCATCCGCCGCCGCAGCGAATCGGCCACCTGCGAGTAGTAGTCGCGCGCCCGGGCTACTTCTTCGCGATGGGACCGTCCGACGTTGCCCGCGAGCAGATCTCGCCGTTTCGAAGCCCGGCGACTGATCTCCCGATCAGCCTCGGCCAGCGCCGGTAGCAGGTTCGGATCATCCGGTCGCAGCTGGTCCCGCTCGGTGTGCTCGCCCGTGAGCAGCGCAGACAGCGCGCCCCCGATGTCGTCGGGATAGGGCAGGCAGGAGGGGATGTCGACCCAGCACTCGACTTGTTCCTGAAAGTGATCGTCGGTCGAGAGCGCGTACGTGACCAGCGAGCTCACCCGCAGGATCGTTCGCACTGCGGGCCTGGGTCCGCCGATCAGGTCAATCCGTCCGTGGTCCACCGCGAGCTGATCACGAACCCGCGTCTGCAGGTGATCCGCGTCCGGCGGACGCACCGACGGGCGGGCGAGCCGCAGCGCGCCGACATCACCCTCGGCGAGCACCGCCTCTGCGGCCGCGGCCAGCAGCGGGTGGCCCGCCGTGAGCAGCAGTGCACCGTCCTCCCGGGCGATTTCGGGGTCGGTGGTGACCATCAGGTCCTCCGACTGCTCGTGCCTGGCCTGCAGCGCCTCCGGCAGCAGCACCAGAGTCGAATCGCCAACCCGCTCGTGCATGCCACCCTCGGCACTGACGTACTGCAGCCAGAAGTCCAGGCCGCGATCGGTGACCGTCATGACGCGTCGCCTCCGACCAACTCGTCCATTCGGCCGCGGGCATGGATGTAATCGCTCCGGGCACCGGCCAGCCTGCCGCCGAGATTCTCGAGCCGGACGCGGAAATCGGCATCGTCCCTGGCGGCCAGAAACGCGTCGAACACCGATGATTCGAAATCGAAGTCGTCATCGACCCGGCCGAGGATCATGTCCAACTCACCGACGACCAACTCGAACAGGTTGATCTTCGCCTCCAACACCGACAGGATCTGCTGTTCGATGGTGTCCCTGGCGACCAGGTTGGTGACCAGAACGTCGTTGACCTGGCCGACCCGGTGCAGTCGGCCGACCCGCTGCTCGATCTGCATCGGATTCCACGGCACATCGACGTTGATCATCACGTGACAGAACTGCAGATTTCTCCCCTCACCTGCGGATTCTGTGCTGAGCAACACCGCCGCGGTGTCCCGGAACTCCGCCATCGCGGCCTCCCTTGCGGAGCGCGTGAGGCTTCCGTGATACACCGCCGCGGCGATCCCTTGCCGATCGAGCGCGGTGGAAAGAGCCGCGAGGGTTTCCCGGAAGGCCGTGAAGACGAGCACCTCGGCCCGCCTCGACGTGCGGTCGCAGTCGGTGCACCAGCGCAGTGACCTTCGCCGGGTGCTCGATCGCGCAGGCCCGTTCCGCCAGATCGGTCCAGCCCAGTTTCGACAAGGTCGGCGCCGCGGCCATCGGGCTCGACCCGGCCAACCTGGCCACCGACCGTAGCGTGAGCCGTCGTCCCGCCGGCGCTTCGCGTCCGTCGTCGCGGATTCGCGCGGAGATCGCCGCGTACAGCTCGGATTCCTCCGAGGTGGGGGCGATCAATGTCGTTTCGGCAAGTCGGTGCGGCAACCGCAGCGCAACCTCGCTGCGCCGGTGCCGGATGGTGACCGCGGATACCTTGCGGCGCAGCTCCGGCAAACGCCGCGGTTCGGGTGTGACGGCGTCGGA
Organism: Nakamurella sp. GG22; assembly: GCF_052976845.2. NCBI lineage: Bacteria > Bacillati > Actinomycetota > Actinomycetes > Nakamurellales > Nakamurellaceae > Nakamurella > Nakamurella sp. GG22. The sequence continues at coordinate 42,253 of NZ_JBRIIO020000026.1, forward strand.
ACCGTAGTTCTTCCGGAAGTCCGCAGGAGTGCCGAGCAGCCCGGGACTGACCAGACTGGTGAGTTCGTACAGGTCGGACAGCCGGTTCTCCACGGGCGTCGCGGTCAGCAACAACAGGTACCGGGACGTGAGTTCGCGGGCGAACCGGCCCGACGCCGAGCGCGGATTCCGCAATCGGTGAGCCTCGTCGACCACGATGAGATCCCAGGAGGCACTGAGCATCGCGGACTTTGTCGGATCCCGGCGGGCCGTGGCGATGGAGGCGACCACCACCGGCGATTCCTCCGAGCTGTCCCATTCGCCACGCCGCGGGACCGTCCTCGGCAGGCCGAACTTGCGCTCCAGTTCCTCCCGCCACTGGTCGACCAGACCGGCCGGGGTGATGACCAGGACGCGGCGCGCCAGCCCCCGCAAGCGAAGTTCGGACAGCACCAAGGCCGCCTCGATGGTCTTGCCCAGGCCGACCTCATCCGCCAGGATCGCCCGCCCGCGCATGCGTCCCAACACGGTGGACACGGTCTGCAGCTGATAGTCGAACGGCTCGAACGTCAGGGTCGGTCCGGACATCAGGGTGTCGAACCCTGGTCGGCTCCACACCGCCGCCGCCGCGTCGACCAAACTGATCCGGTCCGGCCGAATCCGTGCGCCGCCGAGCAGTCGCTCGACCAGGTGCCCATACCCCGCCGGGGCCGACATCACCCGAGCGGGACCGCCACGATTCACCTGCGCGTCCATCAACTCCGTCGTCGCCAGCACCTCGCGACCCCCTCTCGGTGACTGGCAGAACCTTACGATCGAGCACCGACAACGCCTTGGAACCGAGGGTCGACCCGCGCGGCGTCGGTCACATGGGTCCTACCAGTCACAGCACACTCTCTGGCAACAGCCGGATTCCGCTCGCCGTTACCCCCGCCGGTCGGCGGCACCCGACGCGCGACGACGCTCGCCGACACTGACCGGTAGTCGGGCGTACCCGTGGATCGCCAACCCCTGTCGAGGCTCGGGGTCCCCGGCCAGCCGCAAGCCCGGGAACCGCTGCAGCAACCGGGGCAGCGCGACCTGGGCCTCCAGTCGCGCGAGGGGTGCGCCCAGGCAGTAGTGAATCCCACCGCCGAACGACAACGGTGGCGGTCCCTTCCGCAGGAGATCGAGCCGGTCCGGATCGGCGAAGACGGCGGGGTCGCGGTTGGCGGCGCCGAGCAGGGTCAACACCCGGGTGCCCGCCGGTACCTGGAGGTCCCCGATGGTCAGGTCCTCTGTGGCGGTCCGACCCGTGAGTGTCTGCACCGGCGAGTCATACCGCAGCAACTCTTCCACCGCGGCTGGCACCGACTCGGCCGGCCCGGACCGGAGCAACTCGGCCTGATCGGGGTTGCGCAGCAGGGCCAGGAGCCCGTTGGCGAGCAAGCCGGTCGTCGTCTCGAACCCGGCCCCGAGCAGCAGGGCCGCAGTCGATATGACGTCATCCTCCGGCAGCGGGTCCTCCGCGTTGACCAACGCCGAGATCAGGTCATCGGCCGGCCGGACTCGTCGGGCCATGGAAAGCTCGGCCAGGTAGTCCCGGATCTGAACGGCCGCCACATCCGCCCTGTCGACCGCCACCGGACCCAGCATCTCCAGGACCGATGACCAATCCCGGATCAATCCCTGGAACATGGGCCGGTCCGGCTCTGGAATGCCGAGCAATTCACCGATCACCGTCACCGGCAACGGAAACGCGAATCGCTCCACGAAGTCAACAGAGCCGTCCAACTGGTCGCACAATTCTTCGGCGATCCGAGCAATTGCCGGGCGGAGCGCTGCCACCCGGCCGGGGGTAAAGGCCGCTGACACGGTTCGGCGCAGCCTGGTGTGCTCGGGCGGATTGAGCGTCAGCATGCTGCCGAACATCATTCGCAGCGCCGGATGCTCCTGCCAATCCGGATACCCCAACGCCGTCAACATGCGCGCCGGAAACTTGCCGAGCCGGTGGTCTTTGAGGACCGCGGCGCACTGGGCGTAACCGGCCACGACCAACGCGTTGTCCGGTCCCACCGCTGCGGGCGCGACCGTGTGCAGCCGCGCGTACAGCGGGTAGGGATCGCGCTGCCCAGCCGGCGTTATGAGCGCCGCCAGCGTGTCGGCCACAACAGAAGGATCGTCACGACGATCGGTTGCCGCCCCCGCGTGGGTCATGCAGCCATCGTGGCGTAACCGGACGTTTGTGTACACGGAGTATCACGAACACTGCCTTACGCCGGTCGGCTCCGGGAACGGCATCGACCATCCGATCGGCATGCCTGGAATCGGGCACGCCTGCGCTCAGGTGTACGATAGGTGTATGGCGCGGCAGCGAACAAATATCGAGATCGAGGACGACTATGTCAACGCGATCATGAGCCGCTACGGAATACGAACCAAGACTGAAGCTGTCGACATTGCGCTCCGGCATCTGGCCGGCCAGCCCATGACCCGGGACGAGGCCCTCCAGATGCGCGGAGCGCATGCCATCGAAGTCGTCCCCGCAGATGTTGCTCCGGGCACTGAATGATCCTCGCTGACACGTCGGCATGGGTTGAGTACGACCGGGCGACCGGCAGCGCGGTTGACCGTCGTTTGACGTTCCTTATCGAAGCGGATGGACCATTGGCCGTGACGGAGCCGGTGATGATGGAGGTCCTCGCCGGCTCGCGCAGCGATCGTCAGGAAAGGGACCTTCGCCGACTCCTGTTGAGCTTTCGATTGCTCGGTTTCGATCCCGCTGCTGACTTCGATGCGGCCACCCTCATCTATCGGCGTTGCCGCAGCGCGGGTATCACACCTCGAGGGATGATCGACTGCATGATTGCCGCAGTCGCCTGGCGTCGGGAAGCGGCGTTGCTTTCATTCGATGTTGATCTCGACCGAGTGGCACGGGTGGTTGGAATCGAGATGGATGCCGCGTCTCTGCGGGCATAGCCAACGACCTACCGATCCAGTTGAAGCCTCCCCCACAGGCTGACCGTCGCCACGCCGAACAGGATCGGGACCGACGGCACCACCAGCAGCGTCAGGGCCGACGTCGCCGGCTGCAGCGCCCACATCGCCGGGGCCACGAATGGCACCCAGGAGGCGAAGTCAGCCAGCACGGCCACCTGGGCCAGCACGAGAATGCCGACGGCAACGGCGATCCCGGGGAGCAACCCGCGACCGAGGGATGCGGCCCAACCGGCCGGCACCGCGATCGACGCGGTGAGCACACCCAGCGCGAACTGCCGCCCCAGCCCCGCGAACACGGCACCGTCGGGAGCGCCCAATCCGATCGCGAGCCCCACGGCGAGCAGGCCGACCGTCATCATCAGCGAGATGAGCAGGGACCACCCGGCGAACACCACGAGCTTCGCGGCGGCGAGCCGGCCGCGGGACACCGGCAGGCCGAAGAGTCCGGACACCGTTCCGTCGGCGAACTCGCGCCCGTACAACCAACTCGCACCCACCCCGAAGGCGAGAAGGCCGCCGGCAGAGGTGATCTGGGCTGCGCCCGACAGCAGCGCGGTCCAGTCACCGGACGCTGCCTGCGGTCCGAGCTTGGCCAGCAGTTGGATGTTGCCGCTCTTCGCCGCGAGCACCATCGTCGCCGCCAGACCGCACAGGCCGAACACGAGCAACAGCCCGGTCGACCACAGCACCCGGGAGGAGCGGGCCTTGCGGGTCTCGACGGCCAGGCCGTCCAGGAACGTGCTCATCAGATCCTCGCCATCGCGTCGTGTACCAAGGTGAAAAAGGCCCGCTCGATGTCGACGCCGTCGGGATCGAGGGTGCCGATCATCCGGCCCTCGGCGATCACCGAGATGCGGGTAGCGATCCGCGCCACCTCATCGAGATGGTGGCTGGACACAAGGATTCCGGCGCCGGCGGACGCCCGCAGCAGCAGGGCTTCGCGCAGCCGGATCACCGCGGACGGGTCCAGGGCGTTGGTCGGCTCGTCCAGGATGATCAGCTCGGGATGGTGCTGCAGCGCCCCGGCCAGCCCGAGCCGCTGCCGGTTGCCCTGTGACAGCCGCCTGGCTCGTACGGACGCGTACCTGCCAAGGTCGAGTTCGGACAGGATGGCCTCCACCATCGGTCCGCGTTGCGCGGTCGCCACTCCGCGGAGCCGGGCGGCGAGGTGCAAATTCGTCCGGCCGTCCAGTTCGCCGTAGATGAGCGGGTGTTCCAGTAGCGCACCGACTCTGGACCAAGTCGTCGGACCAGCGTGGGCGACGCTGCTGCCGAGCACCTCGACGCGACCGGACGTCGAATGCAGCATGCCGACCATCAGTTTCATCAGTGTCGACTTGCCGGCCCCGTTGAGGCCGACCAATGCGTGGATCTCCCCGCGGCGAACCGACAGGTCGATCTCGTGGACCCCCGCGCCGCCGTGGTAGCTGCGGGACACGTTCGTCAGGGACAGCGCGTTCTCGGTCATGACGACTCCAGGACGTCGAGGGATCGTTCGATGGCGTGGGAGAGGAGGCCGCCGTCGCCGGCGGAGGCCCAGCGGAGCAGCCCGGTCATCAGGGCGGCCATCACGGCGGCCGCCGCCACCGCGGCGTCGTCGGCATCCGCGCCGTCCGAGGCCAACTGGTCGGCGATCGCCGTCTCGGTGGCCGCAGTCCCGGCCCGGACGGCGGGCATCAGGCTGGGGGTCGCCGCGACGATGGCCAGCCGCTCGCGGACGGGTTCCTCGTCGGTGATCGGCAGGTTGCGCCACGCCGACCGAACCCCCCTGGCGGCGCGGCGCAGCGGCGGTAGCGACCGGGGCTGCTCGGCGATCGCGGCCACGATCAGCGGGTCGTAGGGGTCGTCGACCAGCAGTTGGTCCTTCGAGCCGAAGTGCCGGTAGAAGGTCATCTCGGTGACGCCGGCGGCTGCGGCGATCTGAGCGACCGTCGTCTTCTCGTAGCCGCTGCGGTTGAAGAGATCAGTTGCGGCAGCGAGGATCCGGGCCCTGGTGCGCTGCAGTTTCGCCGACCTGACCGGGGGCGGACTGACAGTTGGTGGCGTAGTCACAACCGAATGTTAGTCCCTAACATTCTGGGCGCGCAAGTACCAGCTCAGTAAGAGGGCGAAGAAGCTGGGCATGACCCGATCGGCACGTGATTGCCGATCGGTCAGTCTCATCAAGGCCTCAGAAGTCGAGGCGTATCAGTGCCGCTCGCGGGTTCGGAAGCCTGACGAGGCTCCCTGTGGTGCTGCAGACTGTGTTCGTGGGACAGATGGAGTTCGAGACCGCGCCGGCTCCGCACCGCTTCATGCGGACCATCGTCTCGACAAGGATGGGATCCTGGTGCGCAGCCCACCTTTTACACCATCTCGACCGGGCCGCTTACCGCTTGAGCCGCGGACGGTACACCGTGACCGCGCTCGTGTCCGGGCTACCGGTCGTCATGCTCACCACCACCGGGTGCAAGTCGGGACTGACCCGGACCGTGCCAGTTCTTGGGTTTCCCGTCGGTTCGGAGACTGCTGTTGCCGCCGGTAACTTTGGGCGTCACCAACAGCCAGGCTGGTGCCTGAACCTGCAGCACGACCCGAAAGCGATGGTTGGCATCGATGGCCATCTTGGCACGGTGATCGCAGAGGAGCTTGTCGGCGAACGCCGCGAGCAGGTCTGGCAGCGTGCGATGGCCATCTATCCGGGTGCCAGCAGCTATGCCGACCGGGCCGGTGACAGGAAGATCGGGGTGTTCCTCCTTCATGCCTCCGGCGATAGCAGAAGAGCTCTGGAATGAATCGCCGTCGGTGCTGACCTCACACCGCTACCGGCAGACCGCAGTTCATTGGTGATCGCCGAGAACCTGATCCGCTCCTGCTCCAACCGGACGGCCGGTCCGAAGGAATTCTCGACCAGGTCCTGGTACAGGTCCGATTCCGCGGAATTCAGCAGTTCGAGCCGCTCACTGGTTGGATCGGGTTCGCGCACCCACTGACTCTCGTGATCCAGCAGCGTCTTTCGGTCCATCAACAGCGACCGGGTCTGCGGGAACCGCCGGCGCATGACGTTGAGTATCGCGAAGCCATGGGTGTCCAGGTCGCCCCAGTAGTGGAGTTCCCGGTCGCCCAGCCAGCGGAGTGCAGTCAACCTGCCGACGGCATACCCGCCGCCGAAGACGACCGCGGCATCCGGCACCGCGGGGAACGCCAGGTAGGTGATCTCGTTCTCCACCACGTAGATCCGGGACACCGGCAGCGGGCGGGACTGCATCTCGTCCAGCCGCACCGTCAGCTCGCTGAATCCGCCGAACCCGGTGGGCACACCGTCCAGGAACCGGAACCGCAGGTACTGCGGCTTTGCCCGAAACCGATACCTGCGAACCAGGTCCGATCGCTGGGCGGACTGATCGATCCGGGCAGGCTCGAGCTGAGCGTCCAGCAGCCGCGCAAGAATGCCCCGCCGTTCCTCGATGAACTTGGTGTCGACCCCGGGCAGGTCGATCTGCCGCAGATACGGGCGGGAGCCGTCGACCGCGTCCGGACCCGAACCATGTGCGTCGGTCCAGAGCACGATCGACACCAGCCTGTCCCACTCCGCAGCGGCGTCCAGTACTTGATGCGGGTTCGCCAGCATCCAGTCCACCAGTCTTGGTGCCCTCTCTCGTTCAGCGCGGACCAGCTGCAGGTAGGTCGCTGCCTCACCCTGCACGCCGAGCACCGTGAAGACCTGCTCGCGTCGGTCGAGCCAGACCCGCCGGGGCAGCTCGTTGACACCGACCCGCCGTCCGCCGACGGAGTGGAAATCCAGGCGTAGGCCGCCCTTCTGGGCGCGCCGCCAACCGGACACCCACCTCAGCACATCGTCGTAACGGTCTGCCAGGTCGGTCGCGGTCGGTCCGCGCAACGGCACCGCCACCGGCTCCCACGGTTGCGAGGTCGCCATCGCCGTCAGCCAGGTTCCGGCCCGCCAGCGGCGGCGCAGGACATCGAGCACATCCGCGGGTTCGGTCCAGCGACCCGCTGCAGCAGTCCGGCCGGGTCTGGCATCAGCCATTCGCCGGGGACCCCGCCGCCCCTAGAACATGAGCGAGCTGGCGGGCGCGGTATTCCTCGATGGTCAGGTTCTGCAACCGCGAATAGTCGCCTGTCAGATTGTCGACGAATCCGACCGCGGCCACGTAGGGCTCGATCACGTGAATCTTCTGCAGCGGCGTCACGATCAGCAATTGCAGCCCCAGCTTGCGGAACAAATCGAGCGCGAATCTGGTGGACGATTCCGATCCCCGGCCGAACGCCTCGTCGATGACGGCGAACCGGAACGTCTTGGACCGCACTGCACCCCATTGCAGCTTGAACTGGTACGCCAGCGAGGCCGCCAGGATCGTGTAGGCAAGTTTTTCCTTCTGGCCGCCGGACTTCCCGCCCGAATCGGTGTAGTTCTCGTACTCGGCATCAGTTTCGCGCCACCGCTCGGAGGCTGAGAACAGGAACCAGTTCCGGACGTCGGTCACCCGGCGGGACCAGAGGCGGTCGGCCTCGGTCTGCCCCTGTCGGCCCTTGAACCGCTCGACGATGGCCTTCACCTGGAGGAACTTCTGCTCCGAATACTGGTCACTGTCGTCGGCGGACACCGCGTCGTCGGTGCAGGCCCGCAGATCGCTGCGGAACTCACGGATCTCGGTGTTCGGCGTCACCGCACGGTCCAGTCGGATGTACCGGTCCGGGTTGTAGTCGATCTCGTACAAGGAGTCGTTGATGGTCTGGATGCGCTCCTTGATCTGTTCCAGTTGCTGGCCCAGTTTGGACGAGAACATCGCGATATCGCGGATCGTGTTGGTGTTCAGATACGTCTTGAATTCCGATTCGAACCGCGGCAGGTCGTCCTGGGCGAGCCTTCTGTGCAGTTCGCGGTACTCCCCGGCCGACGCGACGGAGTTGTCGACGTCGGCGGTTTCCAGGGGATACTCGCGGCGGAACTCGGCCATTCGTCCGGTGATCTTGTGGGTCAGCGTGTTCTGCCTGCCCATCCGTGTTTCCATGCTGCTGGTCAGCTTGTCGGACAGTTCCGTCTGCAGCCGGTCCGCAGCGGCCGGCGTGTCCGGAACGGCATTCCCGATCCGTTTCTCGAGCCGCGGGAAGTCGGCGGCGGCCGGCTCCGCGGCCGGTTGCCCGAGCACATCCTGCACCGACGCCAAGGTGGTGACCGCGTCGGCGCGGACTCGACCCAAACCACCGATGCGGGTATTGATCGCACTCTTCTCGTCGTCGGCTGCCTCGATCTCGGCCTGCACGCCGTGCAGCTCCTCGGTCAGGCGCTGCAGTTCCCGCGATGACTTCTGCAGTTCGCGTTGCTCGGCGACCAGGCCGGAGATCCGGTTGACCAGGCTCTGCCAGTCGATCTGCGCGTAGTCGCGGCACTCGTCGAGCCGGGTCAGCAGGTCCCGCCGGGCGGTGGCCTCACGGGTTCGGATCAGCAGGTGGCGCTGCTTGTCCGACAGGGCGTTCAGCCGGCTCTGCAGACCCGTCATCTGGTCCAGCAGGGCGTCGATCTTCTGCTGGTTGTCCCAGCCCAGCACGTACGATCGGCGGTCTCCGATCGAACGCCGGTCGTCCTTCTCGTGCCGCTTGTCGCTCTTGATCAACCCCTCACGCGTGACGGCATTGCGTTCGCGCCGGAACTCGGTCATGTTGTCGACGCAGACGTAATTCGCCCGTCGGAAGAGTTCGGCCTCGAGCCACCCGTAGAACGGTGTCGATTCCTTGATCACCAGGGATGCGTACAACGGCAGCGTGCCTGCGTCGACGGATGGACGGGGAGCGGGTTTGACGCCGGCCACCATCCGGAAGTAGACGAGACGGCTTTTCAGGTGGTGGTCGTTGATCCAGCCGGACACCAGCTGGTAGTGCCGGTCCGGGACCAGAAGGGACAGGCCGAAGCTGTGCAGCACCCGCTCCGCCGCCCCTTCCCATTCGTGTCGGTCTTCCCGGACCGCGATCAGCTCACCGGCGAACGGCAACTCGTCCTCGTCGATCTGCAGCGATCGCGCAAGCAACGAGCGCAGTTCGAGGCTGGCCCGCGGGATGTTGTTGCGCCGCTCGTGCAAGCTGGCCAGCTCGGCGCCGAGCTCCGCCGCCTGCGCGTCCAGATCCGACTTCTCGACCGCCAGTGCGGTGGCGTGATCATGGAATTCGGCCAGTTCCTCGTCGGTGCGCAGCAGGTCCGACGCGATCTCGGCCCGACGGTCGGTGAATTGTTCCATGGAGCCGACGGGCGCGAGACCGGCATCGGCGAGTTGCCCGGCGAACCGCTGGTCGGTGAGCTGCCGTTGATCCCGCTGCTGGATCGCGGCGGCCATCTCACGCTCGATCTCTGCCAGCCGGTTCCCTCCGTGCCCCGCCCGTTCCACCTCCAGACGGCTGGCGGTGGAACGCAAGTCGGCCAATCGATCGGTGACTGCCGCCAGTTCGTCGGCACGCCCGCGGAGGTCTTCATCGACCGCGGCGATCTGCGTACGGAGCAGGTCCTGCTTGAGGTTGGCCAGGTAGAACGGCAGGGCGGACCGCTCAGCAGACAGCTCCTGGATCTGCTGCCCCAGCGCGTCGTACTGGTCGCAATCGGCCAGCAGCGGTTCGAGTGCCGTGAGCTGCGCACGGGCCTTGAGCACTGCCTCATGTGACCGGGTCAGGTCCTCGAAATGCGCGACCAGCCGGTCGATCCACTGGTCGGCGTCGAAGGGTTCGAGCATGTGACTGCGGACGAAATCGTTGAGATTGCCGACCGACTTCATCGACACGGTCTGGTGGAACAGGTCCATCGCCTGCTCTGATTCGATGCCGAGTTGACGGCGGAAATCCCTGCCGTATTCAGGGAAATGATCGTGCGTGCGAGCCCCGGTCTTGCGCAGCCGCCGCTTCAACGCGGCGATGTCGGCGCCGAAATCCGCGAAGTCGGCGGTGATGGTCATCGCCCGGTCCGCGACGACGAAGAACCTGTCGGGTTGCCCCGTCTGACCCTCCCGCAGCCAGAAGACCTGTGCCAGAGTGACTTCCTGGCCGTAGGCCTCGTTGCTGAAGGTGCCGAGCAGCACCGAGAACGTGCTCCCGGAACGCACCCCGATGGGACGGGACGTGCCGCTGACCTCGTTGCTCTCCGACTTGTGGAATCCCAATACGTACGAGCGCAGGCTCCGTTCCCGGGTTTCCGCCCCGGCCGCCTTGTTGTAGGAAATGCGGTTGGCGGGTAACAGCAAGGTCGTGATGGCGTCCACCATCGTTGACTTGCCAGACCCGATGTCACCCGTCAGCAGACCGTTGCTGCCGCCCAGATCCAGCGTCCACACGCGGCGATTGAATGTTCCCCAGTTGAAGATCTCGAGGCGGTGCAACCGGAAACCAGCGCGGTTCTCGGGATCCTCGAGCGTCACGGCAGAAAACAGGCCATCCGTCATCCCGTATCCCCTGCCTCTGTGGCACTGTCGATCCGTTCGTCGCCGTGGATCTCAGCGACGTACCTGGCCAGTTGCTCATCGAAGCCGGCCAGCCACTGGGCATCGACGAAGGCCTTCAGGATCCTGCGGACCTCGTATGCGTCGGAGTCCCGGACCCGCCGGAGGAATCCGAGGTCGACGACCTTGGTGAGCGTTGCATCGATCTGGTCGACCAACCGCGCCTCGTTGTTGCTGCAGCCCAGGAATACCCGCGTCAGCTCGACGATCTGCGCCCTGGTCAGCACCAGCTTGGTGTCTTCGCCGCGAGCGTCGAACTCGGCCAGCTTCTTGCGCAGCAGCGCCAACAGCAAACTCACATGGAAGGACAGTGAGCGACGCGCGACCAGCCGCGGAATGGATGGTGCGTCACTGTTCTCGTCGTCGGGTCGGGAGCGGAGGAACGCGTACCCTTCCGCCTCGTCCACCACCACCGTCAGCCCGATGGTGGCGACGTAATCGCGTACGTGGGACTGCAGCGGCAGCAGGTGCCGCCAGGCCTTCTCGTGGCTGTCGCGGTAAACCACACCCTTCATCAGGCTGGTGACGACCAGCGACAAGTCCAGCTCCGACCGAGCCAATGCAGGGCTGGTCATGTTGTGCCCCGGTGGGTAGCAGTGCTGACAGGTGCGGTGCTGACAGGTGCGGTGCTGACAGGTGCGGTGCGGGTGAACGTCACCCTGGGAATGGTGGCGACGCGCGCGTTGCCGTCCGGGTCCGACCAGTGCACCTGTTCGGTGACCTGATCGTCGAAGACCACGGCGAACAGCTCGTCGGTGAGGGAGAGATAGGTGACGAGCTCGGACAGCCCCTGCTCCAGCGGCTGCGCTGCGATCACATCGGCCAGCCCGACCTGCGGTCGCCGTTGCAGCGACCGCCGCACCGTCTGCGAGAGCCGGGCCGGGTCGACGAAGAACTGCTCGTACAACACCGAGGCGTCGAACTCGTCCTCGCCTGCCGTCACCGACGAGCTGTCCATCGCCATTTTCGCCGACGAGGAATACAGCGGCCGTTCCATCGGCAGCGCGACCGTCGGTGCGACGCCGTCGATCTCCGTCGTCAGCTCGACCGGCCGGACGTGCCGGATCCGCAGGGCGTTGGCTTCGATGCTGCGCAGGATGTCCATCACCCGGCGGTTCTCCAACCACACCTGGTCGTCCAGGAACCGCCTGAGCTGTTCGGACAGCAACCTGACCGTTGCCTGGGTACGTTCCCCCGCGTCGAGCCAGTCGTAGTGGATGGTCCGCATCCGCGGGTCTGCCGACCCGATCGCGGCCAGCGACTGCACCCGCTCGAGAAGCTCCGTGAACTCCAACTGCTTGCTGGTCGAGAGCAGGAAATCATAGAAGGCGTGGAAGCTCCGCCCCTGATCGGACTCGGAAATGCTCGCCCTGTTGCCCAGCACGTCGTCCAGCAACTCGCCCTTGGACCCGGACCACCCGGCGATCCGCTCCCGCAATTCACGATCCAGCCGGCGGAAGTTGTCCTCGACCTCACGGAAATCCGCCAGCAGTTCCCTGGCCGTTGTCGAGAACTGCTGATAGCGGTCGCGTTGCGCGGCATCGTCGAGAACGTCGAGATGGCCGGCACGCAACCGTTCGATATCGAATTCGATCTCGTTCCGGCGACGCATCAATTCTCCGATCCGGACGTCCGGGTCGGTCTCGGCGCCGAAGGCCATCTGTCGCAGCAGCTCGAACACCGTGTTCAGCCGCGACTCGGTGCCGACGAACGACCGGGCCTGGAGCGACTCCACCCAGCCCAGCGCTTTCTCCACCGCGGGCGTGGCGTCGAAGTGCGGCTCGTCAGACCCCACCGGGTAATACTTGCGCAGCCAACCCACCTCGGGCCCGGCCCAGTCGTCGAGGTAGGCCTTCGCAGACTTGGGGAAGGTGCCATCACCGAGCCGACTGTTCAGCGTGTGCAGCTCGTCGTCCAGACGGCCGACGAGGTCGGCGGCCGAGATCGACCGAACGTTCTCCTCGACGAACACCCGGCCGAGGAAGGACAGCACCAGCGGCGCATTGTCCGCTCGGAGTAACCGCCACGCCGGGCTGTGCCGGCGCAGCGCGTCCAGATCGTCGTAGCGCACCGCCACCTCCTTGCCTTTGCACCGTCCCGACGCTCTCTCCGGGGTTCGCCGTCTCAGCTGTGGTGCTGATGGTAGGGCGGTGGTCCGACAATGCGGTCGAGGCGTGCCCCGGCGCAACACGGTGAAGCCTGGCCGGGGACTCTGCAGACTGTGAGCCGTCGAACCTCAAGCCCCGACGAACGCGAGGACCAGGCAGGCCGCAGCCGTCAGCGCGATGCCGGCGGCCAGGCGGCGCGCAACACGGACCGGCCGGTGCGCCACCCGCTCCGCGATCAGGCCGATGGTCAGCACGATCATCAACAGCAGTGGGTGCCCGGTGAGCGCCATCGCCACCATCGCCGGGCCGCAGGACACCACGCACCAGCCGCTGTAGGCCACCCCGGCAGTCAGCCGCCCGCGACCGTCGGCCACCCCGCGCGGGATCCGTATTGCATGACATCGGGCCAGGGCAGACACTTTTGACGCCGAGAGCTGCCAACCCGCGACGAGCAACCAGGCGACGCCGAACGCGACCGGTGAATTCCCCGCATCCAGCACCGGACTCACCGTGACCAGCCCGACGACCAGCACGCCGACCGCCGTCCAGATCAGTAGGGCACCGGTGAGGGTCTCGGCGATCGCGTGCGTTCGGGCCCGTCCGACGCAACACTGCGCGACGTGCCGGACCCGGGGCACCATCGCCGGTCCCATCATCGCCACCACCATCAGCAGCCAACTGCCGGCGGCGACCAGATAGGAGTCAGTGCCGGAGTGGTGTCGGCCCTGCAGTGCGCCGGGCATCCGGAGGATCAGCACCCAGGCCACCGCGGATACCGCCACGAGCCACCACTCCGGATGCCGCGCAGTGAAACGCGCTGCGCTGAAACTGATGTGGTCACGTGGACGGACCCGGGGCGGCGCCGTCATTGGTAGGCGATGCTGATGCTGCCGACCTCGATCGGGTCGATGTCCCTCTCGGCCGGCCGCCCGTCGTCATGCACGGGCCCGACCGGCTCGAAGATGACGTGCACGTCGGCCGGGTCCCAGGTGCCGTCGTCCCGCAGGGCCTGCACGATGTCGGTGACGTCGAACGCGTAGCCCAACGGGCTGCCCTCGCCGCCGCGACTGCTCTCGATCCCGAAGAAGGAGACCAGCCCCGCGAGTTTGCTGTCGTCGGCGACGTCACCGACATAGACCCCGTAGCTGATGCCGGGGTTGACCTCTCCGGTGATGTCCTCGACTGTCAGGAAGACCCGTTGCGGATCGGCATCACCGCGTCGGGCGTTGCGGAATTGCCGGGAAACTGCGCCGACCTGCATCGGGGCATCCACCCGTCCACCGCGCAGTTGCACCGCTCCCCTGGTCCCGACCACCTCCGGCGGCAGGTCGGGCGGCGGTGCTTCCGGGACCAAGGTGCGCCTCCTCGCCCGCCGTTCCACTCCCGGCGTGGGTGGCGCCGGTGTGCTGACGTCGTCATAGCGATAACCGAGTTGGTTGACGGTGTCAACGCATCCGTCGGCATTCACCTGCGCGGTGACGCCCGGCGCGGTGCGGAAGTCGAATTCCAGGGCCGCCCAGCCGGTGGGATCTGCGGCGTGGCCACGCACTTCCCAGTACCGGTCGATGTTGCAGTGGTGCAGCCAGAACACCGGATCGAGCCCGGCGGTGGCGAACCGCCACATGTTCCCGCCGACGAAGCCGTGCACGTCGTTGTGCGGGGTGCCCTCGACGCCGCCGGCGACCGCGCCGGGTTCCCGGAAGTGATGCCACCCCGACGCGGTGCCGCCGAAGGTCGCGATACCGGGAGCCGACGCACTGAAGGGCTGCGTCAGCACCCCCGGGCCGGGCACGGTCTGCACCGGCGCCAGGCCGGCGGTCCGGTCGTTGACCTCGGGAAGTCGGCTGTCGTCGTACAGCGGGTTGTCGCGGACGCCGTCCCACAGCTTCGGTGCGGCGAATTCCGGGGGCAGCTTCTCGGTGCCGGGCCGGCCGTAATTCCAGTAGGGCAGCGCCCAGGACTCGGCGATCTCCGCCGGGACCTCGGCGATCCCGGGCAGCAGCGAGCGGATGATCTGCTCGAAGTAATGCAGGTACCAGCGGTGCCACGGCAGGAAGTACCAGCAGTTGTGCTGGCATTGGCTGCGGAACTGGTCGGGCGGCGGGTCGGTCTCCGCTCCCACGCCGTGCACCGAGGCCTGGTAGGCAAGGCTTCTCGGGTCCTCGGCCGGCAGATTGCGCATCTCGCCGATGGCCAGGGCGTAGGCCCGCAGGACGGGGTCCCACTCCTGGCCGAACGAGTACACGTCGCGTCGTTCGATGGTCTGCACCAGGCCCCCTGTTCCGACATTCCGGTCGAATCAGGATAGAGCGGGCCGGTGGTCGGCGCAGGGTGTGCTCAGTCGGTGCCGGTAGACGATCGAGTCGGCGGCTCCGGTCGCTCCGCGGCTTCGGGACGAACCGTTTCCGCCGACTCGATGGCCGTCATGCAGGCGTCAGCGCTGGACGCTGTCCTCGCGCTTCGGCAGCTTCCAGCCCGGCCGCACGAAATGGCAGGTGTAGCCGTTCGGGTAGTTCAGCAGGTAGTCCTGGTGCTCGGGCTCGGCCTCCCAGAACGGACCGGCCGGGACCACCTCGGTGACGACCTTGCCCGGCCACAGGCCGGAGGCGTTCACGTCGGCGATGGTGTCATCGGCGACCCGGTGCTGCTCCTCGTCGGTGTAGAAGATCGCCGACCGGTAGCTGGCGCCGACGTCGTTGCCCTGCCGATTCTTCGTGGTCGGGTCGTGCACCTGGAAGAAGAACTCCAGCAGGTCGCGGTAGGACGTCTGCGTCGGGTCGAAGATGATCTCGATCGCCTCGGCGTGGGTGCCGTGGTTGCGGTAGGTGGCGTTCGCGTTCGTCCCGCCGGTGTACCCGACCCTGGTCGACACCACACCCGGGCGCCGGCGAATCAGGTCCTGCATGCCCCAGAAGCACCCTCCTGCGAGGATCGCCTTCTCGGTCGCTTGGGTCATCGTTGCTCCTTCGTTTTCCGCGCGAACGGTGCGCTGCGCGTTCTGCTGCGCGTCGCCGACCGCCACTCGGTCGGGCCGGCCACCGCCCGTCGCCTCTGTGCCAACGCACGCGCGTGGCCGGTCATTCCGGAACAATCCGCCCGGAGCCGAGCCGGCGCTGGGGCTCAGCGTTGTGGCGTCAGTCGGAAGGACTGCGAGGCGGTGCCATCACAGCGCTGTTGCTCCAGCCGGGCTCCGTTGGTCACCGCACCGGAGACCAGGTCGAGGCACTTGCCGCTGTGCCGGGCAACGAAGGCATAGGTGTCCGCACCCGTGATGACCTGTCGCCATTGCTGGTTGGCTGCCCGGGTCGGAGCCCACAGTTGGGCCCGCGCGCCGGCCGTGGTCGCTGCCGTGCCGCCCGCAATGTCCCAGGTCAACAATGGTGCGTGCCGGCCGATCACCCGTACGTAGCCGTTCCCGGCGTCCCGTAATTGCCAGTGCTGGTTCCGGCTGGCGTCAGAGCCGCATTGCCATTGTTGCAGCGGTGTCCCAGTGGCCGTCCCCCACTTCGTGTCGTCCACGCACTTGTCGCTGTGGGCGGACCGGATGGAGTACCAGGCGCCCGGGCTGAACCCTTGCGTCGTCGTCACGGCCGTGGTCACCGGGCGCGCAGCAGATGGCGCGGACCGGTTCCCGGCGGCATCGATGGCGGTCACCGTGAACTGGTACCTGGTGGCGGGGGTCAATTCTCTGACGGCCAGCGTCGTGCCGACCGTCGTTCCCACGGGCTGTCCATCGCGCGTGACGGCGTATCCCGTGACGGCGGTGTTGTCGGTGGCGGGTGGCCAGGACAGAACGGTTGACGTCGACGTCGTGCCCGATGCGGCGACCACCGGCGCGGTTGGTGCGGTGGTGTCGGAGGTGGCCGTCCAGGTGAGGGTCGACAGCGAGTCCGCTGGAGCCGAATAGGGAATCCGCTGGCCATTCCAGACGACGTTCAGCTGTTGATCGCTGCCGCTCGTGTTGTGGACGACCAGGGCGATCGACGAATCGGGATTACGGAACGCGACGGTGCGGACGAGGCCCGCGTCGTTGCTGGAGATGCGCACGGCACCCGGTCGAACAAAACGGCTGAAGTGGCCGAGCGTGTAGAACTCGGCGTTCCGGGTGACGGTCGAGCCGTCGACGGCGAGGACGCCGGAGCACTGCCCAGCGGGATCGTTGCCGCACCCTCCGTTGGTCGGTCCGCCGGCCGGATCCAGCGCGACGTTCCAGGTGATGACGCCCTTTGCCCAGTTGCGGGTCGCACCCAGCATCACGTTGGCCGCGTGCCAGCGGAAGGTGTCGGCGAAGTATCCGGCGAAGGATTGGCCGGTCGGGCGCCAGCCTGAACACTCCGTCAGCCACACCGCTTTGTCCGGGTACGCGTTGTGCAGTGTGGTCTGCGCAGCGACATCGCCCGCGTAGCAGTGGTAGCCGGTTCCCGCCAGCCAGGTGGACGCGGAACTCCGCAGCAGGTCGTGCGGATAGTTCGGCTCTGCCGGCACTCCCAGCGAATTTGCAGTGTTCACGTCGGCGGGATGTTCGGCCCAGTTGTGGTCGTAGCCGATCAGCTTCACCCGGGACAGGCCGGCCCGGTGCAGCATCGGTCCGAGTTGATTGATGACGGCCGCCTCCGTCGCGACCGGCATATCCGTTCCGGGATAGCCGTCGGGCCGCCGGTTCTGCGGCTCGTTTTGCACGGTCAACGCATAGATAGGCACTCCGGCTGCTTCGTAGGCCTGAACGGACTTCAGGAGATAGCGGGCGTACGCGGTCACGATCCGAGGGTCATTGATCAGCCGTCCGCCCATGGACGACCTGTTCGCCTTCATCCACGCCGGCTGCCCCCACGGGGTGGCGATCACCTTCAGTGCGGGGTTGAGGCGGCGTGCCTGCCGGAGCAGCGGCAGTATCTGTTCCTCGTCCCGGGCGATGCTGAACCGCGTCATGAATGGGTCCGTCTGGCCGGCCGGCAGGTCATCGAAGGTGTAGTGGTCGCCTTCGACGAAATCCGAGGAACCGAGGGGCTGCCGCAGCAGGCTCAGCCCGATTCCACCGGATGGACTGAACAGCGACGTCATCACGCGGTCTCGCTCGTCCGCCGGCAGGCGGGACAGGACCCGCGCCGAGGAATCGGTGATCGAGGCACCGAAGCCGTCGACGGTCTGCATCTGTCGACGTGCGTCCACCCTGATCGTCGCGCCGCCTGCCCCCCCGCTGCTGGTGAAGGCGATCGGAGAACCACCTTTGGCCAGTAGCAAGCCCCGGTCGCCGGTGGTCACCCACGACGACACGACGGGCCCGGTGGTGGCCTCGGCCTGACCCGACACCAGCACCCCTGAAGCGATCAGCACCATGACCACGACCTTGATCGCGGTGTCCCGCCACCGCCTGTCCTGCGAAGTCACCATTGCGTCACGGAAAGTCACACTATCAGTACTCACGGTAATGACCCCGTCATGAGCTCGCAGTGAGCGGTCGCGACAACGGGTCGCTGATGTCGTGCGCGTAGTAATTCCTGGGCCGACCGTCGGACCGGTACACGTCCAGCAGTTTCATGCCGTACCGCTCGATGGTCGCAGAGGTCAGCTTGGCAATCAGGATGGCCAAGGTGAGGACGACCGCGAAGGTGGCCAGAACGCCTCCCGGGCTGCCGGGGTCGGGCAGCACACCGGTGGACCGAACCAGTCGCATGATCGGCTCGTGCACCAGGTAGATGCCGTAGCTCAGCGCACCCACGCGAACAAGGGGACTCCAGGTGAGCCACCGCATCGCGGGCCCGTCGTTCAACACGATCGCGGCGACGAAGGCGCACGCGGCGACTCCGAACGTGAGATCGATCCACTTGTCGGTGTTACCGGGCATCTCCTCACGGAAAACGGTGCCGGCCAGCAGGATCGCTGCGCTGCTGAGGATGAGTGCGACCCGGCCGAAGCGCCGCCGGACGCGGGCACCCGCGGCGACCAGGACGGCCAGCACCAGACCGCAGGCAAAGAGCGGGGCCTTCGCCAGCGGATTGAACCAGACCGACCACGCGTCCCCCGGCTGCGGCGACACGTGGATCGCCCAGGTCAACCACAGCACACCGGCGACGATCATCGCGGCCGGCAGCGCGAGCAGCGCAGCGACCTGGCCGCGGCGTCCTGCCCCTGCCGCGATCCGTCCGACCAGCGGAATGCTCAGGGCGACCAGCAGATAGAAGTGGAACTCCACGGCCAGGGACCAGGCGGGACCCACGGTCCAGAAGATGTACTGGTCGCTGTAGACCTGGGTGAAGGTGACATGCAGGATCAGATCCTCCCAGTGCCCGGGCGGGCCGGGGTTGTTGATCACCCAGACGACGAGGATGACCACCAGGTAGAGCGGCACCAATCGCGCGGCGCGTCGCAGCAGCATCATCTTGGCGGACCGCTGCGGGCGGTTGGCGAGCAGAGAGGTGGCCACCGGGAGCCACAGCACGAAGCCGGAGATGACCAGGAACAGGGCGACGAGCGCGTCCGTGCTCAGCATCAGCTCGTGTGCGAATCCCGTCCAGGAATAGGACTCCGATCCGGCGACCTTGTTGTTCTGGTACGTGTGAAATCCGAGAACTCCCACCGCCGCGATCGCACGCAGAGCGTCGAGTGGATAGCGGCGGGTTCCCGACTGTGCCTGCGGTGCAGACGTGACCGGCGTGCTCATGCGGTTTCACCCACCAATCCGTGGACGGCCTGCGCGGGTGCCCTGCGCGGAGTGACGGCCCAATGCCGCTCACCCATCAGCTGCTTGATCTGCGCCACCCTGCCGATCAGGTTTTTGGCTTCCTGGTAGAACATCGCCGAGCAGAGCGCATACACCCACCACCACCGACGGTGCTGCCGGATCTCCGGTACGCCGAGCCGATAGGCGAACAGGACCTGGATCGGTCCGCAGGTGAGGGTGAACAGGGTGATGATCAGCAGTGCCGGCGAATTGAGCGGCAAAGACCCGTCACGCCACAGCGTGAAGGCCAGCACAGGCCACATCAGCGACGACAGCCACGGGTAGATCTCCCGCCAGCCCAGCAGAAATGCCATGCCGAACCGTTGCCTGGGTGGGAGGGCCGGGTCGACAAAGGCGCCACGGACATGGGTGAACGACACCTGGAACCATCCCTGCGCCCACCGCATCCGTTGCTTCCAGAGCGCTCCGGCGGTCTCCGGCGCCAGCTCCCGGCTGACCAGTCCCGGGTCGTTGACGATCTGCCGTCCCTCCCGGACCGCGCGGATCGAGGACTCGATGTCCTCGGTCAGAAACCTTGTCCGCAGACGTGTCTCGCGCAGCACCTGGGTTCGCCAGAAGCCGTTGGATCCGCCGAAGACGCCGAATCCGTGCACGGACTGCCGTCCGGGATGGCTGACCGCATAGATCTGCTCGAATTCGACGGCGACCAGTTGTGCGACCCGACTGTCGGAACCGTTGCGGATGACGCAATGGCCCTGGACGATGTCGACGCCGGATC
The DNA here is from genome assembly GCF_052976845.2 of Nakamurella sp. GG22. Taxonomy (NCBI): domain Bacteria; kingdom Bacillati; phylum Actinomycetota; class Actinomycetes; order Nakamurellales; family Nakamurellaceae; genus Nakamurella; species Nakamurella sp. GG22. The sequence goes on from NZ_JBRIIO020000026.1 coordinate 62,260, forward strand.
CGATCCATCTCCAGGCCCGCTCGAATGCGCCGGTCATCGGGTGGTGGTCGGCGTCGAAGATCCCGACGAATTCGCCCTCGACCCGGCTGATCGCCGCGTTAACGTTCTGCGCCTTGGACGTGCTGTCCGTCACCGGCAGGAGCAGCAGGTCCGGGTGATCCTCGGCCAGTCTGCGCAGCTCCTGTTCCACTGGAAGTTCGTGCGGCGTGTTGTAGGCCAGAATGATCTGCAGGCCGCCGCTGTACCGCTGGCCCAGGAATGCCCGAAGGGTCTCGATGATGGTGTCCGCCTCGTTGGGCAGATAAGCGGCGATGATGGCTGTCGCCCGCGGTGCCGGCCGGCCACTGGGCTCCGGCAGGGACGGCGGGTTCAACGCGTGGAGCGCCTCGGCCCACTGCATCACCACCATCGTGCCGAACCCCGCCACCAGCACCCAATAGACGACGGCGGAGATGTCCCAGCCCTGCCGGTAGCCGGCGACCATGATCAGAAACGGCACCAGCAGCGACAGGACGAGCGAGAGCGAGACCTGAGCACCGGTCTTGCTGCGCCGGCCGCTCGACCGCCGGTCGGTGATCAGGTCGTCACGGACCATGAGGTCCCGACTGCTCAGCGACTCGTCGGCCCGACGGGTGGCCAGCACGGCAGCATCGGTCCGCCGCCCGTGCTCGGCCCAACCTGTTCCGACCTCGACATGGAACCGGCGATCCGCGACTGCCAGCGGCGAGCGAACGATCTCCTTGGTCATCAGCTCCATCCGGCGAAGTTGCCGCCGGCGGCCGCTGTCCCGCATGCGGACGACGATGCGATCGGGGCCCTCCTGGAGGGCTGTCTCACCGGCGGGCAGCATCCTGGCCACCCTGGCCGCCGCAGCGGCGGTGACTGCCTCGACGGCACCATCGGTCCCGTGCAGCGGGGAATGACCGGCCGTCACCGTGATCACCCCGACCGAGCCGGACGGCCCGGTGGCCTCTACTTTCGCACGGGCCGAAATCGGCTCGCGCTTATCAACCACACTCATCAGATACTCCGAAATATTCGCGCACAATTGCGCCCACGACGGCGAGATTTACGCAGCGTCGCGCTTCTCCGGACAAAAAAGGGTCGTGGTGATCGCCGGTGACTACACCGAAGGCGGCCGGTCCACACCAGGCGACCTGGCCTCTATGCCGGGTCGCGTGCTACTTGCCGCCCCCCGCGGCTGTAGCTCTCCGTAAGATTAGGGACAACCCAACGGCAAGGCAATAGTGCGTCACGTCACCCGGCTGGTGGTGCAACTTGGACGCTTCGTAACCGTCGTGTGCTATTTCTACCCCCAATGAGGCAACCTGCGCCTGGTCACGACGTCAGACCGAAGATTGTCGTAACACGTTCGGCGTACCTCACACGCGGCAAGGTTTCGGATCTGTTTCGGTCCGCTTCATCAGTGCTTCAAACAGTTCGCGGACGAATTCACACCGGCGAATACATCACTTGAAGCGCCCCGACCTTGAAATGGACAATTCCCGCGAAATTACCCGCCGCGGGAAGGCTTGATCAGTCCGGATTTCCTTGCCCACGCGGCGCGGCGCGGACATGAACGCGTTCGCCCTGCCGGCCGAGCAGGCTCAGGATCTCGACGGGTCGGTTGTCGGCCGGCCCGAACCAGTGCGGCAGCCGGGTGTCGAATTCCGCGACTTCACCCGGGCTCATGGTGATGTCGTGCCCCGCAAGGATCAGCCGCAGTTTCCCGGACAGCACATACAGCCACTCGTAACCCTCGTGGGTGCGCAGTTCCGGCTCGTTCTGCTCGGGCGGGATGATCGCCTTCCAGGCCTGCACGCCGCCGGGCTGCCGGGTCAGCGGGACCACGATGCGGCCGTTGCGATTGCGCGGGGTGAACCGCACGCGGGGGTCGCCGACCTCGGGTGAGCCGACCAGTTCGTCCAGCGGGATCTGGTGTGCCTGCGCGATCGGCAGCAACAGCTCGAGGCTCGGCTTGCGCTGCCCGGCTTCCAGCCGGGACAGGGTGCTCTTCGAGATCCCCGTCGCTGCAGCAAGTTCGGTCAAAGTGATGCCGCGCTGCGCCCGCGCCCGTTTCAGCCGCGGTCCCACCTGGGCCAGGGCGGTGGCGATCGCGGTTGAGCAGTCCATGCGGGCCAGTCCACTCCCCGTTCCCGGAATTGGCAACAAACATTGTCAGATCCGGGGCGCCGGCGAACCCTTGTTGCAGGAGGTGATCGCCATGGAGGCGAATCAATTCGACGTGGTGGTGGTCGGCGGCGGCGCGGCCGGATTGAGCGCGGCGTTGGTGCTCGGCCGGGCGAGGCGCCGGGTCGCGGTGATCGATGCGGGGGCGCCGAGAAACGCTCCCGCGGCGCACATGCAGGGGTTCCTGTCCCGGGACGGGATGCCGCCGGCCGAGCTGTTGGCCGCAGGGCGGGCGGAGGTGACCGGCTACGGCGTCCGGACCATCCAGGATCAGGTGGTCGGGATGGACTTCGGGTTCGTTGTCCGGTTGGCCGGCGGTGAGGTGCTGACGGCGAGGCGGATCCTGGTCACGACCGGCGTCCGTGACGAACTCCCTGACATCCCCGGGGTCCGCGAGCGGTGGGGCCGGGACCTCCTGCACTGCCCGTACTGCCACGGTTGGGAGGTCCGCGACCAGCCCATCGGGGTGCTGGGCAGCCACCCCGGTTCCGTGCAGCACGCACTGCTGGTCCGCCAGTGGTCCGACGACACCGTGTTCTTCGCCCACACCCACGAGCTGACCCCCGCAGAGCGCATGCAGCTGGAAGCACGGGGTATCCGGGTCGTCGATGGGCAGGTCGCGCGGCTCGTCGTCGCGGGCGACCACTTGACCGGCGTGCAGTTGGCCAACGGCAGGGTCGTCGAACGCACCGCGGTGTTCGTCCGGCCGGTCAATGTCCCGCACTCTGACGGCCTGCTGCCCGGCCTTGGCTGCGCGATGGATGAGGCCGGTTTCGCCGTCGTCGATGCCACCGGCCGGACCAGCGTCGCCGGCGTCTGGGCGGCCGGCAACGTCGTCGATCCCCGGGCCCAGGTCATCACCTCCGCGGGAGCCGGGTCCGCGGCCGCCATCGCCATCAACGCCGACCTGGTCCGGGAGGACGTCGAACACGCGCTTTCGGCGCGGGACGACGCCTTCTCCGCAGCCGGCGAGGCCCGTCTCACCGAGTCCGTGCTCGGCGACCGCCGGCACTGACTTGACCCCCTATCTGAATCTGAGGAGTCCCATCATGTCCACTGACCACCCACGACCCACTCCCCCGCCGACGAAACATCAACTGGCGCTGATAATCTGGCTCGCCGTCTTCCCCACCTTGACTCTGCTCAACCTCGCCCTCGGCGGCCTGCTGAGAGACACACCGATGGTGATGCGGACGTTCGTCCTCGCCACTGTGGCGGTGCCGATCGTCATGTACGGCGTCATGCCGCGACTCCACCGGCTCCGCGCGCGACTGGTGGCACGCCAGGCCGCGTCCTGAGCCCGTCACCGAACTCATCACCCGAATCATCAACTGTGGTGATGCCCGGTCATCACATCGCTCCCTAACTTTCACCCCAGCACAACATCCGCACAGCCGCGGAGATGCACAGGGTGAAGGAGGCGGGATGAGCAAGGAATGGAGCGCCGACCGAGGCGGCCGGTACGAGATCCGCCTCGAGGGACACCTCGTTTCGCGCTGGACGACCTGGTTCGACGGGCTCACCGTCACCAACGACCGCGATGGGATCACGGTCATCTCCGGCGACGTTGCCGACCAGTCCGCCCTGCACGGCCTGCTGCAGAAGGTCCGGGATGTCGGCCTGCCGCTGATCTCGGTCACCCGCACCGACGAATCCACCGTCGACCGATCGGCGTCGACACACCACGAACCCGAAGGGGAATGACATGGCAACCACCGCACCCACCGCGACAACCGCGACACAGAAGCGAGTACGGATGGATCCGCTGAGAAGAACCTCGCTCGTCGCCGGCGGCTTCTATCTGTTGTCCTTCGTCTCCATTCCGACCCTCTGGCTGTACGGTCCGGCGCGGAATGCGGACTTCGCGGCCGGCGCCGGCTCCGACAGCGGCCTTCTGCTGGCCGCATTCTTGGAAATCATCGTCGCCGTCGCCTGCATCGGCACCGCGGTGTCACTGTTCCCGGTGGTGAAAAGGCAGAACGAGGCCACCGCGCTGGGCTTCGTCGGCACCAGAACCCTCGAGGCAGCAGTCATTTTCGTCGGAGTCATCAGCATGTTGACGATCGTCACGCTGCGGAAGGACGCCTCCGGAGGGGATCCCGCGGCGCTGGCGGTCGCCGGGAAGACGTTGACCGGCATCTACGACTGGACGTTCCTGCTGGGCCAGACGCTGATGCCCGCGCTGAACGCACTCCTGTTGGGCTCCTTGATGTATCGGTCCCGGTTGGTCCCGCGGCTGATCCCGACGATGGGCTTGATCGGCTCCCCGATCCTGCTGACGTCGATCACCCTGGCCATCTTCGGTGTGCTGCCGAAGATTTCCGTCCTGAGCGGCATCGCCACCATCTTCATTGCCGGCTGGGAGTTGTCGCTGGGCATCTACCTGGTCGTCAAGGGCTTCCGTCCCACCCCGATCACTGCCGCGATCACCGCAGAAAACGCCGCAGCCGACCAGCGCGAATCCTCCGTCACCGAAAGGCAGATCCCGTGATCCAGGTCGAGAATCTCAGCAAGCGTTATGGCGACAAACTCGCGGTCGACGACCTCACCTTCACCGTCCAACCGGGAATTGTCACCGGTTTCCTCGGCCCGAACGGCTCCGGCAAATCCACCACCATGCGGATGATCGCCGGGCTCGACAAGCCGACCGCCGGCCGGGTGACGGTCAACGGAGCCGACTACCGGGCCGCTGCCGCCCCGATGGCAGAACTGGGTGTGCTGCTCGAGGCCAAGGCCGTGCACACCGGCCGGTCCGCCCGCAACCACCTGCTGGCGCTCGCCCAGACCAACGGCATCTCCGCCCGCCGGGTGGACGCCGTCATCGACCTGGTGGGCCTGCGCGAGGTTGCCGGCAAGCGGGTCGGCGGGTTCTCGCTCGGCATGGGCCAACGACTCGGCGTCGCCTCCGCGATGCTGGGCAACCCGCAGACCGTGGTGTTGGACGAGCCCGTCAACGGCCTCGATCCGGAAGGTGTCCGCTGGATGCGGACCATGCTGAAGGAACTCGCCGGTGACGGACACACGGTCTTCGTGTCATCCCATCTGATGAGCGAGATGGCCCAGACCGCAACACGTCTGGTCGTCATCGGCCGCGGCAGGCTGATCGCCGACACCACCGTCGACGACTTCGTCGCGAGCGCCTCGCATCACTCGGTCACGGTCCGCACACCGGAGGCCGCTCGGCTGCGCGAACTCCTCGCCGGCCCGGACGTCAGCGTCATTTCCGAGCAGCACGACGTGCTCGGCGTCGACGGGCTGACCGCGGAACACATCGGCACCATCGCCTGGCAGAACCAGGTCCCGATCTTCGAACTCACCGTCCGGCAGGCCTCCCTGGAAGAAGCGTTCATGACGCTCACCAACGACTCCGTCGAATACCGTTCCACCGACACCGCAGGAGCGACGTCATGACCGCGACACTGACTGCCGGTACTCCCTCAACTACTACTCCGTCGACCGGCCGGCTGCGCGTCACCCCGCTACGGGTTGTGCTGTCCGAGTGGACGAAACTCCGGTCGCTGCGGTCCACCGTCTACACCCTGTTCGCCGCGGTTGTGCTGATGATCGGCATCGGCGCGCTGTTCACCGCCGTCACCATCAACCAGCCCGGCGGCATGGAACCCGGCCAGACCGCGATCTCTACCTCGCTGACCGGAACCTTCTTCGCCCAACTGGCCATCGGCGTGCTCGGCGTCCTGCTGATCACCGGCGAGTACAGCACCGGCATGATCCGCGCATCGCTGACCGTGGTCCCGAAACGGCTGCCCATGCTGTGGGCCAAGCTGACCGTGTTCGCCGTCGTGGTCTTCGTGATGATGCTGGTCGCCAGCTTCGTGGCGTTCTTCGTGGGGCAGGCACTGCTGAGCGGGCAGGGCCAGGACGCTTCACTGTCCGATCCGGACGCGCTGCGGTCCGTCATCGGTGCTGCCCTGTACGTCACGGTGGCGGGTATGACGGCCCTCGCCCTGGGTGCGCTCCTGCGGAACACCGCCGCGGCCATCACCACGTTCGTCGCGGTGTTCTTCGTCGTCCCGCCGCTGACGCTGCTGCTGCCGTCCTCGCTGACCGACCACTTCGTGCAGTACCTGCCGTCCAACGCCGGCTCGGTGCTGACCGGCGGGAGCGGTCCGGTCGCCTACCCGCTGGAGCCGTGGACCGGGTTCGCCGTGATGTGCAGCTACGCCGTCGTCCTGCTCGGAATTGCCGCCTGGCGGCTGCGTCGGGCCGACGCCTGAGCGAAACGCCCATTCGAGTCGCCACTTGCGTGCCCTTCGCGTGCCTCGGAACGCACGCAAGTGGCGACTCGATGCTTGCAACACTCTCACCCATGACCTCGGAGGATGACATGAAAGCAATGGTGCAGGAGCGGTTCGGCCCGCCGGACACGCTTCGGTTCATGGAAACTGAACGGCCCGAGATCGGTTCGAAGGACGTTCTTCTCGCGGTACACGCCGCGGCTGTCAACCCGTATGACTGGCACATGATCCGCGGCGATCCGCGCATCGCCCGGCTGATGGGCGGCGTGGGCCTGACGAAGCCGAAGGCACGGATCGCCGGGGTCGACGTCGCCGGCGTGGTGGAGGCCGTCGGAGCCGAGGTCCGTGGCCTGAAGCCGGGAGATGAGGTCTTCGGCAGGTGCCGAGGGGCCTTTGCCGAATTCGCCGCCGCCGACGCGGCGATGCTGGTGCCGAAGCCGGCGGGCCTGACATTCGAGCAGGCCGCGGCGATTCCGATGGCGGCGGTGACGGCGCTGCATGCGATCCGCGACGCCGGCCGCGTGCAGAGCGGCCAGCGGGTCCTGATCAACGGCGCCGGTGGCGGCGTGGGGAGCTTCGCCGTTCAGATCGCCGCCGCGTCGGGCGCAGAGGTCACCGGCGTCTGCAGCGCACGGAACGTCGAGCTGGTGAAGTCGATCGGCGCGGCGCATGTCATCGACTACGCGGCGGGCGACTTCGCCGACGGGTCGGTCCACTACGACCTGATCCTAGACAACGTCGGGAACCGATCCCTCCGCGATCTGCGCCGAGCCGCGACGCCGAAGGGGATCGTGCTGGTCAACGGCGGTGGATCCCCCGGCCGGGTGATCGGCGCGGTGGGAAGTCTGCTGTCAGCGGCGGCGGTCAACCTGGTCGTCAGTCAGAAGATCGCGTTCGTTCCAACCGGCGAAACGCGCGACGACCTGCTGACCGTCGCAGGAATGGCGGCCGCCGACACCCTACGGCCGGTGATCGACCGAACGTTGCCGCTGGCCGACACAGCGGCGGCACTGCAGTACGTGGAGGCGGGACATACGAGCGGGAAGGTCGTCATCACGGTTGCCTGACATCGCTCGCATCAGATCGAGATGGTGAAAGCGGTCCCTCCCCGGCATCGGGAAGGACCGTTCTCGCCATCTCGATCGGGGAATTACCCTTCCCCGGTGACCGTCCACCAGTTGTCCAAGCGCGACGCGCGGCGGATCGCGGTCCGGGCGCAGCTGCTGGACGAGCGCCGGCCGACGGACCTGCTCGACGTGGTGAGCCGGCTGACCCTGCTGCAGCTGGACCCGACCGCTGCGATAGCCCCGAATGCGGATCTCGTCGCATGGAGCCGGCTCGGCTCGGCCTACTCCCCCGCACACCTGACGGCAGCGTTGACGAACCGCCGACTGGTCGAGCTGCAAGCGATGATCCGCCCCGCCGAGGACATGGCGCTGTACCGCGGGGACATGGCCGCCCGGCTGTCGCTGCCCCGCAACGAGTTGCCGGCCTGGCGCGCGTCGGTCCGCGACTGGGTCGACGCCAACGATGCGTGCCGCCGTGACATCCTCGGCCGGCTGGAGCGGTCCGGGCCGCTGCCGTCGCGCGACCTGCCGGACACCTGCGTGGTGCCGTGGAAGTCCACCGGGTGGACGAACAACCGCAACGTGACACAGATGCTGGAGATCCTGTCCGGGCGGGGCGAAGTCGCGATCGCGGGGCGCAGCGGGAAGGAACGGCTCTGGGACCTGGCCGCGAGGGTGTACCCGGACGACCCGATCGTCCCGAGCGACGAAGCGCTGAGGATCCGCAACGAGCGACGCCTGAAGGCGCTCGGCATCGCCAGATCACGGACAACAGCCCTGCCCGTCGAACCGGCGGACGTCGGCGAGGCGGGTGAACCCGCCGTCATCGAGGGCGTCAAGGGGACGTGGCGGGTCGACCCCGCCCAGCTGGCGCAACACTTCTCGGGCCGGGCAGCGCTGCTGTCACCGTTCGACCGGTTGACCCACGACCGCAAGCGCACGGTGGAACTGTTCGAATTCGAGTACCAGCTCGAGATGTACAAACCGGCCGTGCAGCGCCGCTGGGGGTACTTCGCACTCCCGATCCTGTACGTCGACCGACTCGTGGGGAAGCTCGACGCCGCCGCGGACCGGAAGGCCGGAATACTGCGGGTCACCGCCATCCATCAGGACGTGCCGTTCGACAAAGCCACCGCTGCTGCCGTCGACGAGGAGATCGGCGACCTGGCCCGCTGGCTCGGGCTGGACATCGCCCGGCCCGATTGATTCGACGACAACGCCATTCAGATACGTGACGCGGAAGCCGTACGCGCGGGGACATCGCCGGCGTGTTCGGTGTCAATCCTGCGCACCCTGACGGCCAGCGCGGTGACGAATGCCCAGGCCGCCACGGCGGCGATCGCATACCGGATGCTCGCGCCGTCCTGGCTCGGCCAGCCCGCCAGCAGAGCCGAGGCGATCGCGGTGACGACACAGTAGACAGCCCAGCCGCTCTCACCGGACGCGGCGAACCGGCGGGCGAACACCAGGCACGCCGCGACCAGGCAGCCGAATGCCAGGGCGAAGCCGACACCGTGCAGCATCGAGTGCGTACTGAGCTGGTCAGGGTTGCCCGCGGGCGCTCCGGCGGGGAAGCCCTGCGACGGGTCGGGCGGGAAGATCCCGGCGACGACCAACCCCGCGCCGTAGCCGCCGATCAGCAGCGGCCCCCAGGTCCGGCCCCGGCCGGACGCGAGAGTCCGACCCCGGCCGGACGCGAGAGCCCGACCCCTGCCCGACGCGAGCGCCCGGCCCCTGCCCGACGCCAGAGTCCGGCGCAGCCCGACCGCGAAGGCCAGCACGAGCAATCCGCTGATGATGAAGTTGGCGATCTGAATCCAGCCGGTGTCACCCAGGCTGAGCAGGCTCAGCGGCTGCCGGGCGATGTCGAAGCCCTCCACGGTGAAGACCTGCGCGGCAGCGACCAGCACGAACAGCGGGCCGGCGAGCACTCCGCAGCGCAGCAGGCCTGCGGTGCTTCGGCGGATATTCGACATGACGACTCCTTCGACGATCGGCGCGCGGTGTTTCCGCGCTTGTCACGACGTCGAACGGTCCGACCGGACATCGACATGCCGCCGAAGTCTGACCAACAATCACCCGGTGGGGTCGCGGATCTCCTTGATCACGAACCACCGACCGATGGGCACCGCCGACGGTGCCGTCCGGAACGGCGGATCACCGGCCCGGTTCACCCACTCCACCAGCGCCGTTCCGTTACTCCACTTCCCACCGGCCAGCACGTTCACATCCCCGCGCAGCGGCCACAAGTTCGTCGGTGAATCGGTGCCCCCGGCAAACACCAGATCCACGACGTGATCCATCTGGTAGGCGGGATCGATGGTGATCCCGTGAAGCGCGAGGTTGTCGACGAAGGCCTTCACCTCGCCGCCGCGCGAGTTGCCCTGCTTCTTGAGGGTCATTCCGACATACGGCCAGTTGTTGACGCCGAGCCCGATGTCAACGTTGTCGTTGGTGTATTCACGATGCGGGAAGCGCGCCGCGGCTTTGCGTTTGCCGAACTCGGCCTTCGGGAGCCGAATCGACGACAGGTAACGGTTGGGCGGCTTCCACCAGATCAACGGAATCGCCGTCGACGGGCTCTTACCGGTCTGCGGTGGCCCGTCGGAGAGCGCCAGCGCGGTGAACGGCATCTGCTTCGGCGACTCCTTCAGGAATGCGATCAGCGCTGCCGTGACGCTGCCGGGCTTGGCTTTCACCGACTTGTTCAGCACCTCGAACGGGGAACCCTTCGTCCCCCGGATCGGCACCTGACCGCCGATCGTCGTCGGCCAGCGGAACATCTGGAACGGGGCGGTGAGTTCGACGCTGTCCGCCGCATCGTCGGGCGGTGCGTCGCCCTTCCCGCCGAGGATCGGCAGCAGGTTGGCGGAACCACGAAGCTGCCCCGCAGCAGACAGCACCAGGCCGAGCGACGGTGTCACCACCGGATTGAGATCGAACTCGGTTTTCGACAGCCGGCCGTCACGGAAGATCAGCGCGATCGAGCTGCCCTTGAAATCCAGCTGCGGCGCAACCACGAGGCTCAGCGCTGTCGACAGCGTGGCGGTGACGTCGAAAAACCAGGAGAAGCCGACGGCACTGAGTGTCAGGGCGAAGGTCGGGTTGTAGTTCAGCTCGACATTGCCGGTGAGCGCACCCTGTTGGAGGGTGAACCGCACGAAATGATCACCCGCCGCCTGGCTACCGATCTCCTTGCCGATCTGTTGCCCGATCAGCCCGCCCAGCGGCCCGCCGAGTACCCCACCGACAGCGCCGCCGATCGTGGCACCGGTACCGGCGCCGATTTTCTCGTCCTTCCGGGTTTTCTCGACATCACCCGCGTCGAGCAGACCCTCGATCGGCGACAGTGTGACCGACGCGTTCGCCAGCCGCACCGGCTGATCCGCGGACACCGACACGGTTGCCTGGATCCCGCTCTCACCCAACGGGATCGCCGGCGACTCGAGCTTGCCGACACCGAGATTGAACTCCGAGAAGTCCTCCTTGGTGAGCACCAGCGTCTTCGGATTCTGGAGAAGCGGAATCCGCAGACCGGCCCCGGGAGGCGGCAGCAGCACCGGGGCGTCGTCACCCGGTCCTGCCGGGACGGTACCGGGAGCGGGTGGGGCAGGGCCGGGCGGTGCGGCGCCGGCCGCCGGGGCGGGGGTGTGCCGCTGGACGAGGGTCCGGACGGCCCGGTTGCCGACCGTCCGTTGCAGATTCAGCAGCGCCCGCGCGGCAGGAGACGGATGCCCGCCGACATCCTGGCGTGCTTCGGGCACCGAAGATCGCGGCCGCTTCTCCTCGAAGGCTTCCTGCGCCCGGGCGTCGGTACTCATTGCTCTTGATCGTTGCCGGTGGGGCTGGGCGATGTCGATGCCGCACGAAACGCCGACGGTGCAGACCGCGGTGCCCCTTCGGGCAGCATGGGACAGACCCGCGACGGGCGACCCCGCCGTCAGTCACCACCGACCCGGCACCGGCCACCGGTGGCAGGATCCAGGGAGGCCCACCGAACGAACGGAGGAAAAAGCATGACAACCGCCCCAGCATCGTCCACGGCGTACCTGGTCGCGGGCGTGCGCACACCGTTCGGCCGGTACGGCGGCGCGCTGGCGGCGGTGCGACCGGACGACCTGGCCGCGCACGTGCTCCGCGAGCTCTGCGGCCGGTTGCCGTCGGTGGACTGGGAGAACCTGGACGACGTGCTGCTCGGCTGCGCGAATCAGGCCGGCGAGGACAACCGCAACGTCGCCCGGATGGCCACCCTGCTGGCCGGGCTGCCCGTGTCGGCGCCCGGTGCCGCCGTCAACCGGCTCTGCGGCTCCAGCCTGGACACCGTCGCAATGGCTGCCCGCGCGGTCCGATCCGGTGACGCCGACCTGGTGCTGGCGGGCGGTGTGGAGAGCATGAGCCGCGCGCCGTTCGTCATCCCGAAGGCGGCCTCGGCCTACTCCCGGTCCGCCGAGATCTACGACACCACCATCGGCTGGCGGTTCGTCAACCCCGCGATGGCCGAACAGTTCGGCACCGACTCCATGCCCGAAACGGCGGAGCGGGTGGCCGCCGAATACGACGTCCCCCGCGAGGACCAGGACCAGTTCGCCCTGCGCTCGCAGGAGCGGACCGCCATCGCCATCGCATCCGGCCGGATGGCCCAGGAGATCACCCCCGTGCCGGTACCCCAAGTCCGTGGCGAGGACATCACCGTCAAGGCTGACGAGCACCCGAGGGCGACGAGCCTGGAAGCACTGCAACGCCTGCGGCCGATCTTCCCCGGCGGCACCGTCACTGCAGGCAACGCCTCCGGCATCAACGACGGCGCCGCTGCGGTTCTGATCGCCTCGGGACGCGCGGTCGAGCAGTACGGGCTGACCCCGCTGGCCAGGGTGACCTCCGGTGCGGCGGTCGGCGTCCCACCGCGGATCATGGGCATCGGGCCGGTGTACTCGACCCGGAAACTTCTGCAGCGCAACGGTTTGACGATGGCGGACATCGACCTGGTGGAACTGAACGAGGCGTTCGCCGCGCAGGCACTGGCGGTGGTTCGCGAGCTCGACCTCGCCGACGACGCCGAGCACGTCAACCCCAACGGCGGCGCCATCGCGCTCGGCCACCCGCTCGGAGCGAGCGGTGCCCGGCTGGCGCTGACCGCAGCGCTGGAGCTCCATGCGCGTGGCGCCGACCGTGCGCTCGCCACGATGTGCATCGGCGTCGGCCAGGGAATCTCCGTGCTGCTGGAGTCCCCGTGAGCAGCCACCCGACCGACTCTGCAAGAAGAAACAACCCAGGGAGACAGTCACCATGACGACCACCATCGATCCGGCGGCAACAACCGGACCCGCCGACCTGACCGAGCGCGCGCGGGACTACCTGAACCTTGACTCCCTGTTCAGCGCCGAGGAACTGGCGCTGCGCGACCGGGTTCGTGCGTTCGTCGACGCCCGGATCAAGCCGAACATCGCCGAGTGGTACGAGACGGCCGTCTTCCCCCGCGAGATCACCACCGAGATGGGCGGTCTCGGTCTGCTCGGGATGCACCTCAAGGGTTACGGCTGCGCCGGTCGGAGCGCCGTCGAGTACGGCCTGGCCGCGATGGAACTGGAGGCCGGCGACTCCGGACTCCGCACCTTCGTCAGCGTGCAGGGTTCGCTCGCGATGAGCGCGATCCACAAGCACGGCTCGGAGGAGCAGAAGCAGCGGTGGTTACCGGGCATGGCCAAGGGCGAACTGATCGGCTGCTTCGGGCTGACCGAACCCACGGCCGGCAGCGACCCCGCCGGGATGAGCACCTACGCCCGGAGAGACGGCGCCGATTGGGTGCTGAACGGCGCCAAGCGCTGGATCGGTCTCGCGTCGATCGCCCACGTCGCCGTCATCTGGGCGCAGACCGATGAAGGGATCCGCGGCTTCGTCGTCCCGACCGACGTGGAGGGCTTCATGGCCACCCCAATCGAACCGAAGTTGTCGATGCGGGCGTCCATCCAGTGCGACATCACCCTCACCGACGTACGCCTGCCCGCGGATGCGGTACTGGCCAACGTGGTCGGGTTGAAGGGCCCCTTTTCCTGCCTCAACGAGGCCCGGTACGGGATCATCTGGGGCGCCATGGGCGCGGCGCGCGACTCTTATGAGGTGGCCCTGCGGTACAGCCAACAGCGCACCCAGTTCGACAAGCCGCTGTCGGGATATCAACTCACCCAGCAGAAGCTCGTCAACATGGTGCTGGAGATTCAGAAGGGCCTCTTGGTTGCGCTGCACACCGGGCGCCTCAAGGACGCGGGAACGCTGTCCCCGGAACAGATCTCGTTCGGGAAGCTGAACAACGTCCGCGAGGCCATCGCGATCTGCCGGGAGGCCAGGACAATTCTCGGCGGAAATGGCGTCACCCTCGAATACTCCCCGCTCCGGCACGCGAACAATCTGGAGAGCGTCCGCACCTATGAAGGCACGGACGAGGTGCACACGCTGATCATGGGGCAGGCCATCACCGGCCTTCCCGCGTTCCGGTAACAGGCATGCCGCTCAACTCAGATGGACGGTCGGACGCCGATCCCGGCATCAGCACGCTCAGGAACATCCTGGTGGTGGGCGCCGGCGCGATGGGCTCACAAATCGGGATGGTCTGTGCGCTGGCCGGTTTCACGGTGACCGTCACCGACCCGGATCCCGCCGCGCTCGAACGCGCGGACAACCAGCTGCGGCAGCGGATGGCGCGCGACGTCGAGAAGGGCCGCCGCACCTCCGCCGACGTGGACGCCGCGTTCGACCGGCTGACGTTCACCACCGCCCTCGAAGCCGGAGCCGCGGACTACGCGATCGAAGCTGCCGTGGAGAAACTCGACGTCAAACGCGCCTTGTTTTCTGAACTCGACAGAAAAGCGCCAGCACATGCCATTCTCGCGACGAATTCCTCCAGCATCGTCTCCTCCCGAATTGCCGATGCCACCGGAAGACCGGACAGGGTCTGCAATCTGCACTTCTTCAACCCGGCGCTGGTGATGACCTGCGTCGAGATCGTGCGCGGCCCGCAGACGTCCGACGCGACCGTCGAGACGTCACGTCGACTGGTCGAGGCGCTCGGCAAGGTACCCGTCGTCCTGAACAGGGAGATCCCCGGTTTCATCGCGAACCGCATCCTCAATGCCGTCAGGGAAGAGGCGATCTTCCTGCTGGAGAACGGCGTCGCCTCCGTGCAGGACATCGACACCGCGTGCCGCACCGCGCTCGGCTACCCGATGGGGCCGTTCGAACTGATGGACCTGACCGGGATCGACATCGGGTACCTCACCAAGCAGGACCGGTTCGCCGATACCGGTGACCCCAGAGATCAACCCAGCAAGACTGTCTCCGAGCTCGTCGAACGGGGCGAGCTCGGGCGGAAGACCGGGCGCGGGTGGTACGAGTACGACGACAGCGGCACCCGGACGCCGCGGCCGTACCCACACCGGTAGAGCGGCTCAGCGGACCTCCCGCTCCGGCCGGCTGATGATCGTGGCGATCTGCGGTAGCACCGCGGGGTCGATCTGGTGACCGCCCCGATGCGGCAGCTCCACCACATCGGCGTTCCGCTCGCGGAATTGACCCGCGAGCTCGGACGTCATCCCGGCCGGGATCATCGGGTCCCGGTCGCCGTTGGAGATCACCACGACGGTTCCGGTGAGATCCGCGGCCGGCGGGTCGGCGAACGGGATCATCGCCGACAGCAGCGCGGCGGCGCCGATCAGCCCGGGGTGCTGCAGCAGCACAGCCGAGGCGATGTTGGCGCCGTTGGAGAAACCGACCGCAACCAGCGATCCCTCTGCGATGCCGTACTCGGCCGAAGCCGTCCGGACGAATTCGGCCAGCTCGTCCGCCCGGCGGCGCAGATCATCCTCGTCGAAGACGCCCTCCCGCAGCCGCCGGAAGAACCGCGGCATCCCGTTCTCCAGCACCGATCCGCGCACGGACAGCACCGCCGCGCCCGGCGACAGATTCTCGCGCAGCGGCAGCAGGTCGTGCTCGTCGCCGCCGGTGCCGTGCAGCAACAGCAGTGGCGATCCTGCTGCCGACTCGGTGGCGGGCAGGAAGACGTGCGGCCGGTCGAGGCTGGTCTCCGCGCTCACGGGACGTCCACGTCGAGCTGGAGCGGCGGCAGCGCGGCGGCGATCTGCTCCCGATCCGGCTCCAGCCACGGCGGCAGCTTGAGCTTGCGGCCCAGCTCGAGCAGCGGCTCATCAACGGCGAAACCCGGTGCGTCGGTTGCGATCTCGAACAGCACGCCGCCCGGCTCACGGAAGTAGATGGACTTGAAGTACTGCCGGTCGAGGATCTGGGTGACCGAGACGCCCTTACTCATCAGCTCCTGCTGCCAGCTGGTCATCGTTTCGAGGTCGGGTGCCCGGAAGGCGATGTGGTGCACCGTTCCGCCCGCCTGCAGGCCGCGGTCGGCGACACCGGCGGACACGTCGATGAGGGCGCCGGAGCTGCCCTCCGCCATGCCGAAGCGCGACCGGTCTCCCTCCTCGGAGGTGAAGTTCATGCCGAGCAGGTCGGTCAGCATGTGCGCCGACGGATCCAGCTGCCGCTCGGACAGGGTGACGGCATGCAGGCCGCGGACCGCGTGCTCTGCCGGGATGTCGGCGACGCCGTCCCACCCGGACCGGTGGTCTCCGTCGGAGGCAACGAGGTCGATCACCATGCCGTCGGGGTCGCGGAAGGTAAGGACCTCCTCCTGGTCCCGGGTCCGCGGCGCGTCGGCATCGATCTCGAGCCCGGTCAGCCGCTGATGCCACCAGCCGAGCGAGTTGCCCGGCACGCTGAACGCCGTCGCGGTGGTCATGCCCGCGCCCTGCCGGCCCTTCGGCACCCCAGGCCATGGGAAGAACGTGATCAGGCTGGACGGGCTCCCCTGCTCGTCGCCGTAATAGAGGTGGTAGCTGTCCGGCGCGTCGAAGTTCACGGTCTGCTTGACGAGCCGCAGACCGAGGGTCCTGGTGTAATAATCGACGTTCCGTTGCGGGCTGGTCGCGATCGCCGTGACGTGATGTAAACCCTGCGGACTGACCTGCGTCATGCTCTGCTCCTTCGTCGGTGGTCAGCCACTCGTGGCCGGCCGATCGTCCAACTAGTTTCTACCGAAACTACTTGGTGCCGGGTCAACGCTGTGGTCCGCCAGGTCATTCCCCGATCAGCTGATACGTGACAGCCTGAGGCCGGTGAGCCCACTCAGCATCTCGACGGTGCTGTCCCCGAACAGCTCACGGACGGCGAAGCCCGACGCGGTGACGTCGAAGACGGCGTGGTCGGTGTAGACCCGGGTGACGCACCGGACTCCGGTGAGCGGATAGCTGCACCTGACCACCAGCTTGGGGCGGCCGTCCCTGGTCAGCAGATCGGTCATCACGAACACCTGCCTGGCCCCGATCGCCAAGTCCATCGCGCCGCCGACCGCCGGGATGGCGCCGGATTCCCCGGTGCTCCAGTTCGCCAGATCACCGTTCTCCGCTACCTGCAGGGCGCCGAGGACACAGACGTCCAAGTGGCCGCCGCGCATCATTGCGAACGAATCGGCCTGGTGGAAATACGCGGCGCCGGGCAGTTCGGTGACCGGCATCTTCCCGGCGTTGATCAGGTCCGGGTCGACCTCCCCTGGACCCGGTTCCGGCCCCATCCCGAGCATCCCGTTCTCGGTGTGCAGGACGATCTCCCGGTCGGCCCGCAGATAGTTCGCGACCGCCGTCGGTGCGCCGATGCCCAGGTTGACGTAGGACCCTTCCGGGATGTCCGCCGCGATGCGGGCCGCCAGCTCATCCCGGGAGATGCGTTGCGGCATCAGGCTTCCCCGCCGGCCGGTGCAGTACCGGGCGCATCCGCGGCGCCGACGAAGACGCCGCCGCGGAGCCAAGGCCGCTCCCCCACCGGGACGACCCGGTCGACGTAGATGCCGGGCGTCGCCACACATTCCGGGTCGAGCGCACCCAGTTCGACAACCTCGTCCACCTGCGCGATCGTGACGGTCGCGGCGGTTGCCATGATCGGACCGAAATTGCGCGACGTCTTCCGGTAGACCAGGTTGCCCCAGCGATCACCGCGCCACGCGCTGATCAGCGCAACGTCGGCGTGGATCGGGTACTCCAGCACGTAGTCGCGCCCGTCGATCGTCCGCGACTCCTTACCGGCGGCCAGTTGGGTGCCGACACCGGTCGGGCTGAAGAAGGCGCCGATACCCGCTCCGGCGGCGCGGATCCGCTCAGCGAGATTGCCCTGCGGCACCAGTTCCAGTTCGACCTCACCGGCTCGGTACAGCCGGTCGAACACCCACGAGTCGCGCTGTTTGGGGAAGGAACACACGACCTTCCGCACCTGTCCGGCGGCCAGCAGCGCGGCCAGTCCGGCGTGACCGTTGCCGGCGTTGTTGCTGACGACGGTGAGCCCCCGGGCGCCGTGGGCCCGGAGCGCATCGATCAGTTCCACCGGCTGCCCCGCCCGGCCGAAACCGCCGATCATCACCACGCTGCCGTCCTGGATGTCGGCCACCGCTTCGGCGATCGGAGTCCGGACCTTCGAGATCATCGGCTACCCCGCCGGCCGCGGTTCGGACCCGGCCCAGGCCGCGCCCAGCAACCGCTCGAGGGTCTCCACCGTCACCGGGGCGGGGTTGTCCGCCGGCACCGCAGGGAGGATCGCCGCCGCTGCCGCACGGATGTCCTGCTCCCGGAAGCCGATGTCCCGCAGGGCCTTGGGCGCGTCGAGCCGCGCGCGCAACTCCTGGAGACCGTCGATGGCGGGGTCGGTGTCGAAGGCCGCGGCGAGCCGGCGCTCCGCGTCCGCTGCGGCGGGGGCGTTCAGCGCGAGCACATACGGCAGGACGATCGCATGCGTCTGGGCATGCGGGAGGGCGTACTTCCCGCCGAGCACGTGGCAGATCTTGTGGTGCAGCCCGGAGCCGGCTGAGGAGAACGCGACGGCGGAAAGGTAGGCGCCGTAGAGGGTCTGCTCCCGGCCGGCCAGGCCGGTGGGGTCCGCGACGACCGCCGGCAGGCCCAGCCGCAGGGCGCGGATCCCCTCGGCGGCGAGCGCCTGGTCGATCGGGTCGGTGCGCGACGCCCACATGGAGTCGACGCAATGTGCCAGCGCGTTCAGCCCGGAGGCCACGCTCGTCGGTACCGGCAGCGTGAGCGTCAACTCCGCGTCGTAGACCACCGAGCGGGGCAGCACACGCGGGTCGACACCGGTGGTCTTCGTGGCTCGTTCCGTCAGCCCCCAGACGGTGGTGCCCTCGGAGCCGGAGTACGTCGTCGGTACGGCGACGATCGGCAGGCCGGTGGTGAGCGCGATCGCCTTCGCCAGCCCGGTCGTCGACCCACCGCCAATGGCGAGCAGGGCGTCGACGCCGTGCCAGGCGGCAGCCGCCCGGGCTCTCTCGGCGACTTCGACGGGCACGTGCATCGCGATGTCGTCGTAGAGGACCGTCGCTTCGATACCCGCGCTGACGCGCTTCGCCAGGTCGCGCCGGGAGCTGGTGGCGATCACCATCACCGACCGTGCGCCCAACCTGGAGATCTCGTCGGCCACCCGATCGGTGGCCTCACCGGAGGCGAAAACCACGCGCTGCGGGAACGTCTCGTGTTCGAAGCGGACGCTCATCGCGGGCGCGCTCAGCTCCTCGAGGCGGCCAACTCGGGCGCGGATTCGCCCACCGCGTGCGCCACCCGCTCGACCTGTTCCTTGGCGTCGCCGAACAGCATGGACGCGTTGTCCTTGAAGAAAAGCGGGTTCTGCACCCCGGCGTACCCGGTTGCCATGGACCGCTTGAACACCACGACGTGCTTGGCCTTCCAGACCTGCAGCACGGGCATGCCGGCAATCGGCGAACCCGGATCCTCCTCGGCGGCGGGGTTCACCGTGTCGTTGGCCCCGATCACCAGCACGACATCGGTGTCGGCCAACTCGTCCTGGATCTCGTCCATCTCCAGCACGATGTCGTACGGCACCCGCGCCTCGGCCAGCAGCACGTTCATGTGCCCGGGCAGCCGGCCGGCGACCGGATGCACGGCGAACCGCACCTGCTTGCCCATCGCCCGGAGCTTCTCGGTGAGGTCGGCGACCTGGTTCTGCGCCTTCGCGACCGCCATCCCGTACCCGGGCGCGATGACGATCGACTGCGATTCCTCGAGCAGTTCGGCCAGTGCCGCGGTGGTGGTCTCGTGGTAGTCGCCGAGGTCCTGATCGCCCGTCGAGGTGCCGGACTCGGTGCCGAAACCGCCGAGGATCACCGCGATGAACGACCGGTTCATCGCCTTGCACATGATGTAGGACAGGATCGCGCCGGAGGATCCGACGAGGGCGCCGGTGATGATCAGCAGGTTGTTGCTGAGCATGAAACCCGCTGCCGCGGCGGCCCAGCCGGAGTACGAGTTCAGCATCGACACCACGACGGGCATGTCGCCGCCGCCGATCGCCGCGACCAAATGCAACCCGAGCAGCAACGCGATGACCGTCATCAGCAGCAGCGCCCAGATGTTCGGCGCCGCCACGAACCAGGCCAGCAGCCCGGCGCTGACGATCAATGCGCCCAGGTTCAGCAGGTTCCGGCCCGGCAGGGTCAGCGGCGCGGACTTGATCTTCGCGGACAGTTTCAGGTAGGCGATGATCGAGCCGGTGAACGTCACCGCGCCGATGAAGACCCCGAGGAACACCTCGACGACGTGCACGGTGTCGCTCGAGTCGGTCTCCGTCAGGTAGGAGTTCACCCCGACCAGCACGGCCGCCAGACCCACGAAACTGTGCAGGATGGCGATCATCTCGGGCATGTGCGTCATCTCGACGGTGCGCGCCACCCGGGTGCCGATGACGGCGCCGATCAGCAACGCCGCCGCGATCAGTCCCGCGGTCAGCGCCGGATTCTGCTGGGTTTCCAGCAACGAGAGCCCGACCGTCGCGGCCAGCGCGATGACCATCCCGATCTTGCCCGCGGTGTTGCCCGCCTTTGCGCTGCGCTGATGCGACAGACCCGCGAGCGACAGGATGAACAGCACGCCGGCGATGAGGTACGCGGCCTGGATGAGGGAATGCAGGGTTTCTCTGTCCATGGCTGCTCAGGCGTCCTTCCGGAACATCGAGATCATCCGGCCGGCGACCCCGAAACCACCGAAGATGTTGATCGAGGCGACCGTTGCCGCGATGAAGGCGAGCACCACCACCAGCACGTTCGTGCTGCCGAGTTGCAGCAGCGCGCCGACCAGGATGATGCCGGAAATGGCGTTCGTCTGGGCCATCAACGGGGTGTGCAGCGACGCGCTGACATTGGTGATGACGTAGAAACCGACGAAGACCGCCAGCACGAAAACGGTGAAATAGCCCAGGAAGCTGGGCGGCGAGAACGTCACGGCCGCACCGACCGCCACCGCCGCCAGTCCGTACAGCGCGTACCGGCGTTGTTGCCGGCGTTGCGCCCGCTCGGCCAGTTCTTCCGGGGTCAGGCTCGGAGCGTCGGGCACCGCCACCTCGGGGGTGGGCTTCGGGGCGGCGGACACCTGTACCGGCGGCGGCGGCCACCGCACCTCACCGGCCTCCGTCACCGTGATCGAGCGCTGGACGATGTCGTCCATGTCGAGGGTCAACTCACCGTCGCGGCCCGGCGTGAGCAGCTTGAGCAGGTTGACGATGTTGGTGCCGTACAGCTGCGACGTGTGCGCCGGCATCCGGCTGGTGAAATCGGTGTAACCGATGATCGTGACGCCGTTGTCCGTGACGACAGTCTGGCCGGGCACCGTCAACTCGCAGTTTCCGCCGCCCGACGCGGCCAGGTCGACGATGACGCTGCCCGGCTTCATCGCGTGCACCATCTCGGCGGTGATCGTCCGCGGGGCCCGGCCGCGGACCAGCGCCGTGGTCACGACGATGTCCGCCTTCGCCGACTCCTCGGCGTACATCCGTGCCGTCAGGGCCGCCTGGTCCTCGGTGAGCGCCTGCGCGTACCCGTCCTTGGAAACCTCCTGCACAGCGCCGCTCGCGGACACATAGGTGGCGCCCATCGACTCGATCTGCTCGGCGACCTCGGGCCGCACATCGAACGCCCGGACCTGCGCGCCGAGGTTGCCCGCCGCGCCGATCGCAGCGAGGCCCGCGACCCCCGCGCCGATGATGAACACCGTCGCCGGCTGCGTCTTCCCCGCTGCGGTGACCTGGCCGCTGAACATCCCGCCGTAGGACTCCGCAGCCTCGATGATCCCGCGGTAGCCGGAGATGTTCGACATCGTGGACAGCACGTCCATCGACTGGGAGCGGGAGATCCGCGGGATCGCGTCCAGCGACAGCCCGGTCACCCGCCTGGCCTGCAGGGCGGCGATCAGCTCGGGATGATCTCCGGGCGCCATCCGGGAGATCACGGTGCCGCCCTCGCGGAGCCGGCCGATCTCCTCAGGTGTCGGTTCATCCACCTTCGCGACGATGTCGCACTGCCAGACGGCGTCCCCCGAGGTGATGCCCGCGCCCGCCTCCCGGTAGGCGTCGTCGGGGAACTTCGCGTCAGCACCGGCGCCGGTCTCGACGTCGACCTGGTAGCCGAGCGCCAGCAACTTGCCGACGGTCTTGGGCGTGGCGGCCACCAGCGTCTGTCCGTGCCGGCATTCCTTGGGTATCCCGATACGCACCGGCCGTCTCAGTCCTTCCATCGAAGCGTCTGCGACCTCAGTATCGACCACAGCGTGTGCGTCGTTCCCGATGGCGGGCCGATGCGTCGGCCGGAGGGCAGCGTCGCAGGAACCTACCGTGAAACGCGCCGGGCCGGTGGCCGGGACACGTGGTCACCGCCGGCCGCCCCTCACGCGCGCGAAAACCGCTCGGCGACCGGGCCTTCCCATGGGAGGGTCGGAGCCCGGTGACAGGAAAGTCGCACACCGACCTGAGGAGGGTGACCCGGTGCAGGTGCCGCGCGATGTCCTCGAGCACTACCAGCAAGGCCTTGAACGTGATCGGTTGTCGAGCGGTGCAGGACGTCTCGAGGCGCTCCGCACGGAACAGCTCCTGCGGGGATGGCTGCCGTCCCCTCCCGCGGTCGTGCTGGACGTCGGCGGTGCGGCGGGCCGCTATGCGCTGCCGCTGGCGGCTGCCGGATACCAGGTTCACCTACTGGACCCGGTCCCGCTGCACGTCGAGCAGGCCGCCCGCGCCAGCCGTGAGGCGACCCACCCACTTGCGTCCGTGCAGGTCGGTGACGCCCGCGCGCTGCCGTTCCCGGACGCCTCGACCGACGCGGTCCTGCTGCTGGGTCCGCTCTATCACCTGACCGAGCGGGCGGATCGGCTGACGGCGTTGCGGGAGGCACGGCGGGTACTGGCACCCGGCGGAGTCGTCGTCGCGGCGGCGATCAGCAGATTTGCCTCGACCGCGGACGGCGTTGCCCGCGGACTGCTGCGCGACCCGGACTTCGCCTCCGTCGTCGCCGGCGGCGTCGAGAGCGGTGTTCACCTCAACCCGTCCGGCCACCCCGACTGGTTCGCGACCGCGTACTTCCACCGCCCCGAGGAGCTGGCCGCCGAGGTGGCCGAAGCCGGGCTGCTGCCCGACGGCCCGGTCGGTGTGGAGGGGTTCGGCTGGTTCGCGCCGGACATCGAGGCCCTGCTCGACGATCCGCAGACCAGGGCGCGGGTCCTGGAGGCGCTCCGCCGGGTGGAACGCGAGCCTGCCCTGCTCGGTGCCAGCGCGCACCTGTTGATCGCCGGCCGGCGTCGTCCGGCGGCCGGTTGAGCGGTGCCGGCCTTTTCCCAGCCGGCGATCTTCCGCCCGTCACAGTTGGCAATTAGGGTCTGCTGATCCACCGAGCGGGAGGCACGCGTAATGCGAGTTCGCAGGCAGTTGTCCGGGGCGTTGGTGGCGGTACTTATCGGGTCGGGCGCCCTCGTCCTGTCGCCGGGCGCCACGGCCGCCCAGCCTTCCGATGACCGGACCGCATCGTCCTTCGGAGGGCCGAGATACACGGCAGGCGCCCCGGGTGTTGGCGATCCGTACTTCCCATTCGCGGGCAACGGCGGGTACGACGTCAAGCACTACGGCTTGGACCTGAAGTACACGCCGCCGCATCCCGACCCGGCACCGCTCGTCGGCAAGCTCAGGGGTGTCGCGACGATCGACCTGGTCGCCACTCAGAACCTCGACCGCTTCAACCTGGACCTGCGCGGGATGGACGTCCGGTCCATCACCGTCAACGGGAAGCGACTCCGCGAGGTGGGCTCCTCGGCGGCCGGCGCCAGGCACGGCGGCCCGGCCTACTGGCAGGTCCAGGACGACGCCGCCCGCGTCTGGGAGCTGACCATCCAGCCCCGGCCGAAGCTCAAGAAGGGTCAGAAGGCGCGGGTCGTCGTCACCTACGGCGGGCAGACCACCCGGCCGACGGACATCGAGAATGCGCTGTACGGCTGGGTGACCAACCGCGACGGCGCAATGGTGGTCAGCGAGCCGGAGGGATCGATGACCTGGTACCCGGTCAGCGACCACCCGACCGACAAGGCCACCTACGACTTCAAGATCACCGTGCCGAAGGGCAAGGTCGCCGTGGCGAACGGAATCCAGGCGCGCAAGCCCGTCACATGGCGGGGGTGGACGACCTGGTTCTGGCACGCCCCGGACCCGCAGGCCAGCTACCTGACGACCGCCTCTGTCGGGGACTTCGAACTCCGGACGACCAGGACCGCAGGCGGGCTGCCGATCATCGACGCCGTCGACACGGACCTGACGACGGCCAACCGCGACATCACCAACACCAGCCTCGCGCTACAGCCCGAGATGATCGCTTTCCTCGAGAAGACCTTCACGCCATACCCATTCGTCGCGTTCGGGTCGATCGTGGACGACGACACCGTCGGCTACGCACTCGAGACACAGACCCGCCCCGTGTATTCGCGGCGGGCGAGCGAGGGCACTGTCCTGCACGAGCTCGCGCACCAGTGGTTCGGCGACGCGGTCAGCCCGCGGCGGTGGCAGGACATCTGGCTCAACGAGGGCTGGGCGTCCTACGCGGAGTGGCTCTGGAGCGAGAACCAGGGCAGGGACACGGCGCAGGCAAGTTTCGAGGACGTCATGGCGCGCCCCGCCGACGACGCATTCTGGAAGGTCGCGATCGCCGACCCCGGGCCGCTGGGCCTGTTCGTCGGTGCGGTGTACGACCGCGGGGCAGCGACCCTGCACGCACTGCGGCTCGAGGTCGGTGACGAGGCGTTCTTCGCCGGCGCGAAGCTCTGGCTGACCCGCTACGACAACGCCACCGGAACGACCGAGGACTTCCAGGAGGTCTACGAGGAGGTGTCCGGCAAGGATCTCGGCGAGTTCTTCGACGACTGGGTGCGGACCCCCAGCAAGCCCGAGATCTGACCCAGGTACGCGCCCGGACCCGTTACGTTCAGCGGGTCCGGGCGACGGTGGTGCTGTTCCGCAGTGCCAGCAGACCGCGCACCCCGACCACCGCGACCACCGTGCCGATGGCCAGTGCGGTCCCGATCAGCACCGCGTGCACCCACAGGAATGACGTCGCGGTCGATGACCCGATCGCGCCTTGCCAGGCGCGCTGGTCCTGCCAGATCGCGACCGTGAACCGGGGCCAGACCGCCCAGTTGAAGAGCCCGGCCAGCACTAGGAACGTCGACCATCCGCGCGTCAGGATCACCGGTCGAGTATGCCCACCAGCGTTGGTCGCGCGGGCGCAATCGCTATAGGCGCACACCCCCGTCGCCCTTGAACCGGGTGGCGCCGTCGCCACCGGTCCGTGCACGGTTCTTCATCCACGGTGTCGCGACCGTGGAGCCGGAACCTCCATCTCGATCACCCGGCGCGACCAACCCGGACCACCGACAGCAGATTGAGTCGGCGACGCCCCGGACCCACCCCGCACCCGGTCGAGATGGCGACTTCGGCTCTTGCCAGGGCCGAAGAGGAGCCGCAATCGCCATCTCGATCCCGCGGCGCGACCGACCCGGACCAACACCACTCACCGACCGATAGAACCAACCGACAGAGGAGTCACCCTCGACCTTGATCTCCCGCCGCAACCTGTTCATCGGCGGGGCCGCTGCGACCGCGACTGTCGCACCCGGGGACGTGCGCCGGAAGATCAAGCCGCTGATCGGCATGGAGCAGTTCGGCGCCGGTTTGCTCTGACCGGCCGCCCGATGGGGCAGCGCTGATCGACCTGCGGGTCGGTCAGCGGTGCTGCCAGTGCTCCGGCCGGTCCCACGGGCCGGGGCGCCGCCCCGGGCCCTGCCCGTATCCCGACCGCTGTCCGTATCCGGACCACTGACCGCTGTTGTATCGCTGCCAGTGCCTCCGACGGTGGCCGCCCACCGAGAGTGCGAAGGCGAGCCAGATCAGCGGGAACAGGAACAGTGCGTGAGTCAGCACGCCGATCCAGAAGAGCCCCACCACAACGGCCACGGCGATGAGCCCGCGCGGCGGCCCGCCCCGCGGAGGACCCCACGGCCGCGCCGACCGGTCCTGACTGCCCTGGGGAGGGGACCATCGCCCGTACCGTTCAAGGTTCCCGCCGACCGGCGCGAACGCCCGCTCGTCCTCCGGGAGGTCGACGAACAGCGCCGGGAACTCGTCGAGATACGTTGCTTTATAAGCCTTTCCCATTCGCTCGTCGAACTCGTCCGGCTCCAGCCGTCCGTCGGTGAAGTGCTGGGTGAGCCGGTCCACAGCCTTTTGCCGGTCCGTCGTGCCGGCCCGCATCCGGGGCGGCGTCATGCCCGAACCCGGCAGGTCCGCACCCGTCATGCCCAACCCAGTCATGCCCGATCACTGCCCTCGGAGCCGTCCGGGTCCTCGCCCAGAATCCGGTACAGGTCCGCCCTGGTTCGGGCCAGGACCTTGCGGGCCTCGGCCATCTGCTCGGGCGAGCCGGTCCGCGCGACATGCACGAATGCGGCGCCGACCTGGAAGATCAGGTCGCCGAGCTGGGTGTCGTCATTGCTCGGTGCAACGCCCTCCCACAGCGACGCGAACTCCTCGGCGCGTTCCGCGGCGACCCGGCGACCATCGTCTGTCAGTCCGTACACCCGCCTGCCGTCCTGCTCCTGCGCGCGGACCAGTCCCTCGTCCTCCAGTTGCTGCAGTGTCGGGTAGACCGATCCGGGGCTCGGCTTCCACGCTCCCCCGCTGCGCTTCCCGATCTCCTGGATGATCTGGTATCCGTGCATCGGCTGTTCGGCGAGCAGGGCGATCACCGCGGAACGCACGTCACCACGGCTCGCTCGCGGTCCGCGACTGCGCGGGCCACCCCAGCCCTCTCCCCCGGGAGATCCCCAGCTCCAGCCGCGGTGCCCCTGCCACGGCGGTCGAGTGCCACGTGGCGGGCCAAAACCGCTTTCTGCCAACGTCTTCCGGAGCCAGCCGGGCAGGTCCCACTCTG
The DNA here is from genome assembly GCF_052976845.2 of Nakamurella sp. GG22. Taxonomy (NCBI): domain Bacteria; kingdom Bacillati; phylum Actinomycetota; class Actinomycetes; order Nakamurellales; family Nakamurellaceae; genus Nakamurella; species Nakamurella sp. GG22. The sequence continues at coordinate 89,139 of NZ_JBRIIO020000026.1, forward strand.
TTCCGCCACCACACGCGTAAGCGGTCATGTCGTCCTCCTGACGATCAGTCGCGATACATCGACGATATATCGTTCGATCGATCTGTCAAGACTTGCTGAGGGCGGAGATCAGCCCTGCTGCATCAGCCCGATCACGTTGCCGTCGGAATCCTTGACGCTCGCGATCAGCCGGCCGCCGCCCACGTCGCTGACCCCCTGAACTTCTTCGGCACCCGCCTCCACCAGCGCGGCCAGTGACTGCTTGATGTCGCTGACGGTCCAGTAGCTGACCGGCCCGGTCATGCCCTTCTGGTGGCCGTGCGGATCGAGACCCAGCTCGAGGCCGCCCACGCTGAACTGCACGTAGTAAGGCTGGTCCATGACGGGCTGCTCGCCGAGCAGGCCACTGAAAAGGGCCTTTGCGCTGTCGAGATCACGCACCGGGTAGATCACTGTCTGCAGTTTCGAGCTCATTTCTCCTCCTCGGAGTTCGGTTGCGGTGGGCTTCGCTTGCCGCGCCGCCATCCTTCTGACGAATGCCGTGCGCGGAATGTGACAGGCGGGCGCGGCGCCGATCGGACAGACCCTGCCGCACCGATCGGACAGACCGATGCCGCACCGATCGGATGAGTCATCGAGGTGGGCCGGGTATCCGTTCGTCATTCGCAATTCGTATTTCGAAGCCCTTTGCTGCCTCCGCATGGGTGACAGCACGTCCGTCCAGGGAGGGAGCACGGAAATGCATCAACAAAACTGGGTACGACGACTGATGCTCGGCACGGGGGTGGTTGCCGCACTGTCATTGGCGGTGGCGACACCCGTGGCCGGTCAGTCGGCGGCCCACGCGCCGAATTTGGCGCAACAGGCACCACCGACGGATCCGCAATCGGGAGACCCGGGGGAAGGGTTCTCCGGATATGTCGGATACCTGGGTGACGGTGGTGGCGGGGCCGCAACGGTCGACGAGACAGCCCCGAAGACAGAGCCTCTCGGGCCGATCGGCAGCACTGACGGGCACAGCCCGGACGTCCCGGGTGCGACCGGCACCGCAGAGGCACCGGAGCGCACGGCCGTCGCCATTCCCGCGGCTCCGGCCCCCGCTGAGGTGGCCGCCGTGGAGTCCGCCGTCGCCGCGGACGGCGCCGCGAGGGTCATCGTGCTGATGCGCGCACCGGTGCAACTCGAGGCCGGCTTGTCGGCGTCCGAGGTCGGCGCCCAGCGCGCCGCAATCGCCACGTCCCTCGACGGATTGGAGGACACCCTCGCCGGCACCGGCTCGAAGAAGCTGAGCGAATTGGAGGTCGTTCCATCCGCGGTGTACCAGGTCACGGACGCCGGGCTCGAGGCGTTGCTCGCCGATCCGGATGTCGCATCGGTGACGCTCGACGGTCAGGTGTCCGCGGAACTCGCGACCAGCACCGGCGTCATCGATTCCGACCTGCTCAATGCTGCAGGCGTTCTCGGCAACAACTTCGACGGCAGCAGCACGGGCGCCTACCAGGTTGCGATCATGGACTCCGGCGTCGACGGTCAGCACAACGCCTTCGCCGGGCGCATCGTGCGGCAGGCCTGCTTCGTCACCGACTCGTCCTGCCCCGGAGGGACCAATTCATCCGTCGGCGCCCCGTCCGGCGAGGAATGCACCCATTCCAACGACTGCGACCACGGCACGCATGTCGGCGGAATCGCGGCCGGTTCATTCTTCGCAGGTGGTCACGAGGGGGTGGCCCGCGGCGCGGGCATCGTCGCTGTCAAGGTGGCACAGGACAACCCTGCCAGTGCCCGTTGGACCGCCTTCTTCTCGTCCATCGACAATGGCCTGCAGCACCTGATCAACCTGAAGAACACCACCAACCCGAACCTTGTCTCGGTGAACCTCAGCATCGGCACCGATGCCGTGTTCACCGCCGACAACCCGGCCTGCAATGCCGTTGATCCGACGACCAACATCCTGTTCGGTCAGCTGCAGGCGCTCGGCGTCGCGGTGGTCGTGGCGGCGGGCAACAACGGCAGCAACACCGGAATGTCCTTCCCGGGCTGCCTTCCCAACTCATTTGCGATCGGCGCGACCACTGACGCCGATGCGCCGGCGGGCTTCACCAACTCGAACGCAGGTCTGCGCTGGTGGGCACCGGGTGTCAGCATCGACGCCGCGATTCCGACCGGCGACAACCACGGATTCAAGGACGGCACGTCCATGGCGACCCCGCATGTCACCGGGGCGTTCGCGCTGCTCCGGGAATGCGTTGACGGAAACGGTGTGCCGTTGAGCAATGCCGCCGTCGCGGCGAACCTGGACAACACCGGTGTGAATGTCACGCGCAACGGCGTCACCCGGAAACGGATCAACGTCCTCGATGCGGCGACCCGGACGGTCAACAACAATGATTTCGCCTTCCCGGAGGTGTTCGCGGGTGCGGGCCCGATCAATGATTTCGATTTCAACGTCTGCGCGGATTCGGAAGCCGGCGAGCCCGGGCCGTTCAGCGTCGACAACAGCGTCTGGTGGCAGTGGACGGCCCCGTCCGTCGGGACCGCGACCATCTCCACGGAGGACAACGGGTCTAACGTCACCACCTTCGACACCCAGTTGACGGTCTACACCGGCAACACGCTCGGCAGCCTGACGCCGGTCGCCTTCGACGACGACTCCGGCACCGGCCTGCGCAGCCTGACGGTGTTCCCGGTGAACGCCGGGACGGTCTACCGGATCAAGGTGGACGGGTTCGCCGCCACCAACGGTCTGCTCAACCTGCACATCCAGCAGGGCCCGCCGCCGCAGTGCTTCGGCGTCCCGGCGACCATCGTCGGCAGCATCAACGGGGAAACCATCAACGGGACGGCCGGCAACGACGTCATCGTGGCCGGTGACGGCAATGACGTCATCAACGGGCTGGGCGGGAACGACCGGGTCTGCGCCGGGAACGGCAACGACACGGTGAACGGTGGCCCAGGCGCGGACTTCGTCCTCGGTGATCCCGGCGCCGACACGATCAACGGCGACGCCGACGACGACACACTGGTCGGCAATGCCGGTGGCGGTGACGTCAACGACACCGGTGACACCATCAACGGCGGAACCGGCAACGACTTCATCGACGGCTGGGTCGGCAACGACCGGCTCGACGGCCAGGACGGTAATGACACGCTGCTCGGCGCGGACGGCAACGACCGGCTGATCGGCCGGTTGGGCAACGACAGCTACAGCGGCGGTACAGGTGTCGACACCGCGACGTTCGGGGCCTCCCCCGCCGCCGTCTCGGTGAACCTCACCGCCGGAACCGCGTCCGGTGAGGGCACAGACACCCTCAACGGGGTCGAGAACGTCGCGGGATCGTCGTTCAACGACGTCATCGTCGGGGACACCGCCAACAACGTCCTCGACGGCGGGCCGGGTAACGACCGGGTCGACGGACAGGTCGGCAACGACGCCGTCCGCGGCGGCACCGGCAACGACCGGCTGATCGGCCGGGCCGGCAACGACAGCTACAACGGCGGGACCGGGGTCGACACCGTCAGCTTCGGGGCCTCGCCAGTAGGCGTCGCCGCCAACCTGACCACCGGCACCGCAACCGGTGAAGGCAACGACACCCTTGCCGCTGTCGAAGATCTGGCCGGCTCGAACTTCAACGACACCCTGATCGGCAATGCCGGCAACAACGTGCTGGACGGCGGCGGCGGTAACGATCGGGTCGAGGGTCAGGCGGGGAACGACGGAGTTCGCGGCGGGACCGGCAACGACCGGCTGATCGGCCGGGCCGGCAACGACAGCTACAACGGCGGGACCGGGGTCGACACCGTCACCTTCGGCGACTCCCCAGCAGCTGTCACCGCCAACCTGACCACCGGCACCGCAACCGGTGAAGGCAACGACACCCTCGCCGCTGTTGAAGATCTCGCCGGCACGAACTTCAACGACATCCTGACCGGCAGCGCTGTTGCCAATGGCCTGAGCGGTGGCACCGGGGCAGACCGGATCGCCGCTCTGGCCGGCAATGACCGGCTCTCCGGTGGCGGTGGACTCGACCGGTGCGACGGCGGTACCGGGGTGGACACGGCGTCGACCTGCGAAACGCTGATCGGCATTCCGTAACCAGCAGACGCGGCGACGCGGCGGCGCCCTTGCGGCGCGGTCATGTCGTGCCAGGAAAGGGTCTGTTCCAGCGAGGAGCCGGCGGTCGATGACCGCCGGCTCCTTCGTCTGCGCCGATGTCGAGCTACCGTCTCCCGGGACGATGATCGACGGAGGCAGCCTGATGAGCACCGATACGACCGGCGAGCTGGGCAACATCCTCGGTGTGTGGGCGCACCCGGACGACGAGGCGTACCTGTCCGCCGGCCTGATGGCCCGCGCTGTGGATGCCGGCCGGCAGGTCTTCTGCCTGACCGCCACCCGGGGTGAGGCCGGCTTCCCGACCGACGACCCCCGATCGCTCGATGAGCGAAGGGCATTGCGGCAGAAAGAGTTGACCGCATGCCTGGAGATTCTCGGCGTCACCGAACACCGCAATCTCGGTCTCCCCGACGGAGGCTGCGCCGACATCCCGGACGAGGAACCGGTGGCGATCGTGGCGGCGCTGATCGAACAATTGAAGCCCGATACGGTGCTCACCTTCGGTCCCGACGGGGGCACCGGGCACCCGGACCACATCGCGGCCTGCCGGTGGGCGACCCTCGCCCACCAGCGGGTCGCACCGGCCGGCTGCCGCCTGCTGTATTCCACCAAGACGACGGCCTGGGAGGAACGCTTCCTCACTGGGGTCGATCGGTCGCAGATCATGATGGTCGAGGACCTGGACGCGGAACGGGTCGAACCGGAAGAGCTCGCCGTCTGGCTCAGCTGCGACGAGGAACTGCTCGACCGCAAGGTGGCCGCTCTGCTCGCCCAGGCCAGCCAGGTCGACACGATGGTCGGAATGGTCGGCCCGGAGGTCTACCGCGAACTGGTGCGGGAGGAATTCTTCCGCGACCGCCGGGACAGTGACCCGCGCGTCCCTCGCTGAGCGGAGCCGGGCCCCGACCTATGAGCCCTCACGAGCCGTGCAACTACATGCGCTGAGCGGGTCCGTATTCCAGCCTGGGGACCTGGCGATTCCCGTGGTCGCCGGCCTTCCGGAGCGAGCCCATTCCGTTCGGCCAGGTCTTCCGCGGCGTGGCATCGGAATTACCCGCTGCGATGCGATGAGAATCCGCAGTGAGAAGCGTCCATCTATCGAGAACCGAATCCGCCGTAGCTCCGTATCCCTCTACGAAGGACACCTGCACGACGCGGATCACCCACCGGCGATCGGCGGCCGATGCCCGGCCGCTGCGGCGAGAGACCCGCATGTCCGCCATCGCACGGCAGCCGACGCCCGGCTGCCGGTGGCGGGCCGGGTGCCTGTTCCGAATGGTGCGGTCAGGCCGCCGCGGCGACCCGCTGTAACAGCGCCGACGCCTGTACGGCCAGGGGACTCACCCGAACCCGGTCCCGACGGCGTCGGCGAGCAGACCGTGCATCCCGGGCAGGTCGAGGGTGCGGACCGCACGGCGGAGTTCGGAGCGGCTGTCATCACTGAACATCGTCGTTCCCGTCCGCGCCTTCTATCTCTACATCGCCGCGTTGGCCCTTGAAGACCCCGCTTCGCCTCATTGGGCAGTTCCTTGCCGAATACGGCGCAGCGACACCGGGGGCTACCTGAAGAACAAACCCGGCAGCGAAATGGCGGCTCTGGACCGAGCGGAACGCCGCCGAACAACCTAGCTTCAGCTGGCTTGCCTCAGATGATCAAGACGTTGGTCTGATCGTCGCCTCCCTCGCTTCGGCAGCGAGCAGGTCAAGTTCGCAAGCCCCCCCGCCGCGGCCGGACTGCCCCGCCGGCGGGTTTTAGCGTGTCCGGGGTTGGGCGGTGGATTTGCGGGGGGTGAGGGGGGGGGGGG
>NZ_JBRIIO020000027.1:0-68185 GCF_052976845.2 Nakamurella sp. GG22
GCCGCGGCCGTGAGCACACCGGAACCGACGCCGGAACCGACACCGGTGCCGCAGCAGACCGCCGCCCCCGCGGGTGATGTCAATCCAGGAAACGGAAACGGCAACAACGGGAACGGGAACGGCGGGGGCAACGGAAACGGCAACGGCGGAGGCAACGGAAACAGCGGCGGGAACGGCAACGGCAACAACGGCGGGAACGGCAACGGCAACGGCAACAAGGGCGGCTGACGGCCGCGGCGTCATTCCGGGAAGTCGATGACCACCTCACCGTCCGCAGACCGGCGCGGCGTCGGGCCGAAGGTGCCCAGAAGGGTCATCGCCCGCTCGTTGCCCGCCGAGATCTGGGTGACGATGCGCCTCGCCGGCCGCGGCCGGTACTTCGCCAGCATGTCCGCCAGCACCCTGCCGAGCCCGCTGCCCTGGTAGTCGTCGGCGACGGTGATGGCGACATCCAGGCTCTCGGGGTCGTGCGGGTAGCGCAGGATCCGGCCGATACCGACGAGATCACCGTGGCCCCCGGGCACCGGGGAGTCGAACGCGGCGAACGCAACGTGGTCGACCCCGTCGACCGTGTCGACCAACTGGCGGAGGGCCGCGGCGTTCAGGATCCGCGTCGGCGACCCGAAACGGGCCCGGACCGACTCCTCGGACAGTCGCAGAAACGCGTCGGCCAGTGCCGGACCGTCGCCGTGCCGAAGGGGTCGCACCAGCACCCGCCGGTCGTCCCTGAGCGATACGACACGCTCGGCCGGCCCATCTTCGCTCAGTGTGCTTCCTCGGCCGTCTTGATCAGCAGCTCGTCGATCATCGTCTGCCGGAACGGCAGCGAACCGGTCTGCACCACCGTTGCCGCCACGTCCCGCAGTTTGCTGTTGGCGTGCTGGCTGGCCCGCACCAGCAATTGGAATCCCTGCTTCGCGGTGAGCTGATAGGAGGCCATGACGATCCCGACGGCGGTGCCGATCGAACGGTTGCTCTCCAGTGCGCTGCGGATCTGCTCGGCGCGCTGTTCCGCGTCACCAACGGCCTTCTCCCGCAGCTCATGCAGCTCGTGGTTCGACCGCACCCTGGCCAGGAGCTCTCGCGAGGAGAACGGCTTGGTGATGTAGTCGTCCGCCCCGGCGGCCAGCCCGCTACCGGCGGCGTCAGCACCGCCGCGCGCCGTCAGGATGATGATCGGCACGCGCGATGTCGGCTCGGCCGCCCGCAGGTCACCGACGAGGTCGAGCCCGCTGCGACCCGGCAGCATGATGTCGGTGACGACCACGTCGACCGGCCTCGCCGTCGATTCGGTCGCTGCCAGCAGCCCGTCCTCGGCGCTCGCGACGGCGTCCACCGCCCAGCCGTCGGCGGCCAGCAGCCGGGTCAGGTACCCGCGCAGGTCGGCGTCGTCCTCGACCACCAGCACCCTGGGCCGTTGCCCGTCGAGGGCGATCTGCTGCCGCGGCAGTCCGTCGGCGTTGCGGGTCACCGGCACAGCGTTCAACGGCAGGGTGACCGTGATGGTGGTTCCGCTGCCAGGGGTACTGGAGAGATCGATGTGGCCGCCGTTCACCCGCACCAGGTCGGCGACGATCGCCAAACCGATCCCGCTGCCCTGCTCCGCACGCGCGCCGCTGCCGCGATAGAAGCGGTCGAACACCTTGCTCTGCTGATCCGGCGCGATGCCCGGACCGGTGTCGGACACCGTCAGTTCCGCGTCCGTGCCGGACGACCGCAGGGTGAGGGTCACCTCGCCGCTGTGGGTGTACTTCACCGCATTGGACAGCAGGTTGGTGACCACCGTCGACCACATGGCACGGTCGAGCAGCGCGGTGACCGGGGCGTCGGGGACGTCGACCGAGAAGGTCAGGCCGGCGTGCTGCGCCGTCGAACGGAACATGCTGGCCACGTCCGCCGTCAGCCCGGCGAGGTCGATCGGGACCGGATCGGGATCCACTGCTGCGGCGTCGGCGCCGGAGAAATCGAGCAGTGCGTCCACCATCCGGCGAAGCCGCTCGGCAGCTCGGAGCGCCGCCTGCAGGTCTTCGCGTTCCACGCCGGAGCGGGCGTCGGAGTCCAGGAGGTCCTGCAACGGAGCGAGCAGCAGCGTGAGCGGGGTGCGCAGTTCATGGCTGACGTTCTGGAAGAACTCCATCTTCGCCCTGTCCAGATCGGCCAGGGCCTGGACCCGTGCCCGTTCCGCCTCGTAGGCGACCGCGTCGGTCAGCGCCACGCGGATCTGCCGCCCCACCACGGTGAAGAACGACCGGTACTCGTCGTCCAGCGGGCGGTAGGGGTTCACTCCCAGGATCAGGGCTCCGACCGGCTCCGTGCGACCGCTGACGGTCAACGGCTGCACCACGGCGGAATCCGGGTGCAGCGGGCCGAGCGGCCCGGCCTCGAACGCGCCGGGGAACATCCCCCGGAGACCGTTCACCTCCTCCACGGACCCGGACGCGATCACCCGGTCGAGGATCCCGGCCGGGTCGCCGGCGACATCGGTCAGCCCGGAGACGCAGGCATCGGCGGCGAGCCCGTAAGCGGCCACCCGCTCCGGTGGTCCGCCGTCCTTCGGCTTCAGGAAGGCGACCGCGAACGGCACGCTCTCTCTGGTCCGCGCAACCACCTCGAGCGCTGCGACACATGTCTCCGCTGCACTGCCCGTTGCGGTCGCCGACAACGCGCCCAGTTCACGCACCATGCGCATTCGGCGCTCGTTCAGGATCTTGCCGGTGACCTCCTTGGCGATCGTCAGCATGCCGACGATGCGACCGTCACTCTCGATGATCGGGCTCTGCGAGAACGTGAAGTAGCACTCCTCCGGGTAGCCGTTGCGGTGCAGGATCGTCTGCTGGTCCTCCGCGTCGACCGTCAGGCCGTCGACGACGACCTTCTCGATCCGCGGGCGGATCGCCTCCCAGCGCTCGGGCCAGGTCGTCTGGGTCCCGACGCCCAGCGCCGCCGGGTGCTTGCCACCGATCAGCGCTGCGAATGCGTCGTTGTAGATGGCTGCGAGTTCCGGACCCCAGTTGACGACGATCGGGAACGACGAGCGCATCGCCATCTGAACCGTGCCGCGGAGCAGCGTGGACCAGGCTCGGGTGGGTCCCAGCGGCGTGCCCGCCCAGTCCATCGATCGGCACAGCCGGCGAACGTCCCCGGGACCGTCGAACAGCGAATCGGCATCCTCGCTCATGGCGGCCACCACCCATCCCGGTCGCGTCGATGGGATCCGTACACGCCGGATCCGCCGCCCATCGTAGGTCCACGAGCGACCATGGTTGGTGGTAGAGAAAGGTGCAAAGGACCCGCCGTCAACAATCCACGCAAACCGGCCGTTAGTCCAGTTGTGCGGACCGGCTAACGGCCGGGGGCGGGTTGTCCGTAGCCCAGCTCGGCAGCGGTCTGACGTGCGCCGTCGTCGATCGGCACCGCGATCACCGCCGTCCCGTAGGCGCAGATCTCGGTCCAGGTGTCGCCGATGTCGGAGGTGTCGAACCGCATGCAGATGATGGCGTTCGCGCCCCTGCCCTTGGCGGAGTCGAAGAGCCGGGTCATCGCCTCGTTGCGGCTCTCGGTGAGCTGCTTGGTCATGCCCTGCAGCTCCCCGCCGAACATCGATTTGAAACCTGCGCCCATCTGGGCAAAGGCGTTTCTCGACCGCACCGTCAGGCCGAAGACCTCTCCGCAGACCCGCTGAATCTGCCAGCCCGCGATCTCGTTGGTAGTGACGACCAGCATGCGCACTCCTTCAGTAAGTGGCGGTGAGTTGCAGTCTCTGTCACTCGGTCACGATTCGCACGCCATGCCAGGCCTCAGGTTGCGTCGTCCTTCTGTTCGGCAACGTCCGGTCCCCCCTCGGAGGTGGCCGACGGCTCGGGCTCCGGCTGGGACATCGGCCCGGGGTTCTCCCCGGTGGCCACCGGGGCGGGCGGGTCCGGGATGGGCAGCACCTGCGCGGTGTCCAGCGCCCTGCGCAGTTCGGCCAGCCGCGCCGTCAGGGCCGCGATCAGTTCCATGTCGGTCGCCTCGGCGAGTGCGCGCTGCTCGATCAGCGGCTGCGGAACGACCTTGACCGGCTCCGGGTGCGCGGCGATGAAGTCCGACAGCTTCGCCTGGCCGGCCCGCAGCCGCGCCCGCTTTCCCTTCTCGTAGTCCCGCAGCGTCTTGACGTGCACCCCGAGCAGGTCGGCGAGCTGTTGCTGGGTCATTCCTGCACGGTTGCGTGCAGCCTTCACTTCGCCCGGTTCTGGCATGCACGCGATGGTAAGGGGCTGCCCCTCCCCATCGGCGCAGCGGCAGCGGTGCGGCACGCCGGGATGTCCCAGAGGGATGTTGCGGAGGAATGTGGATGAGCCGGCCTGTAAGCCGGGTTCTGTTCCCGGGCGCCTTGCGGCGATCCCGTTCGGCGACCATCCATCTCGGCGTACCGTCGCCGGCACGCTCATGCGGTCCACCCGCAGGCTCGGGCGGGCCGCCCTCGAACGCCTGCGCACCGCAACCCTTTGGGGTTGACGGCTTTTCGACCTTGCTCCGGGTGGGGTTTGCCGAGCCGTCCCGGTCACCCGGGGCGCTGGTGGTCTCTTACACCACCGTTTCACCCTGACCGGCACACCCGAAGGTGGCCGGCGGTCTGTTCTCTGTGGCACTTTCCCGCGGCTCACGCCGGGTTGCCGTTGACAACCACCCTGCCCTGTGGAGCCCGGACTTTCCTCGACGGTCCCGCTCTCGCGATCGGGACCGACGCGGCCGCCCGGCCGACTCATCCGCAGGTCATCCTACGACCGGCCGGGTCGCTCCCGTACCGTCGCTGCGTGACGAACGGGGCCCGACAGCGATGACGCCGGCGGTGGCGACTTTCGCCGGTGGTGTCCTGCTGCTGGCCGTTCTCGCGTTCGCCATCGCGCGCCCGCGCGGCCTGCCGGAGGCGGTGGCGGCGGTACCCGCCGCCGTCATCGCCCTGGTCATCGGGCTGATCAGCCCGCAGGCCGCGCTCGACGGGGTTCTCGCCCTCGCGCCGACCATCGGCTTCCTGGCGGCGATCCTGGTGATCGCCCACCTGGTGGAGGCGGACGGGGTGTTCCGCTGGTTGGGGACGGTGCTCGCGGACCGCAGTCGTGGTGCACCGCAACGGCTGCTGACCCTGGTGTTCGGCGCCGCCGCGGTCACCACGGCCGTGCTCAGCCTGGACGCCACCGTGGTGTTGCTGACCCCGGTCATCCTGACCACCGTGCGGCGGCTGGGCGTGCGCGGCGCCCCGCCGGTCTATGCGACCGCCCACCTGTCGAACAGCGCCTCGCTGCTGCTGCCGGTCTCCAACCTGACGAACCTGTTGGCGTTCAACGCCTCCGGGTTGACCTTCCTCGGGTTCGCCGGCCTGATGGCGGGGCCGTGGCTGATCTGCATCGCCGTCGAGTACGTCACCTTCCGGTGGTTCTTCCGCTCCGAGTTGGCCGAGACACCGGAGCCGCGGGCGACATCCGTTGCGTCGCTCCCGGTCCCGTGGACCTCGCTGGTCGTCCTCGGCCTCATCCTCGTCGGCCTTGCAGTGGCTCCCGCGCTGAACCTCGAGTCATGGGTGGTCGCGGCCGTCGGTGCGGTCGCGCTGTCGGTGCGGGCTTTGCGGCTGCGGCAGGTGACGGTGCGGAGCATCGCCACCCAGACCAACCCGTTGTTCCTGATCTTCGTGGCCGCGCTCGCCGTCGTGGTGGACGCCGCGACCGGGCACGGCCTGCAGGCGGCGCTGGCCGCCGTCCTGCCCACCGGTACGTCGCTGCCGTCGCTGATCGCACTCGCCGTCATCGGCGCCATGCTGGCGAACCTGATCAACAACCTGCCGGCCACCCTGGTCCTGCTGGCCGCACTCGGGTCGATGCCGACCGCGGGCGCCGTGCTGGCCGTGCTGATCGGGGTGAACGTCGGACCGAACCTGACCTACACGGGATCGCTTGCCACGCTGCTCTGGCGCCGCGTGTTGCACAGCAAGGGGCACCGGCCCTCGTTGCGGCGGTTCACCGTGCTCGGGCTGCTCACCGTCCCGGCCTGCCTGCTACTCGGCACGACCGCGCTCTGGGCCGCCCTGGCCGTCGGTTGACGGCGGGTTCGACCGGGTCGGTGCTCCGGCCAGGGCCGCCAGCACCTGCTCGTCGGTGGTCTGGCCGAAGTCGTCGTAGCCCTGGTGGACCGCGGAGAACAGTGCCGGGGTCAGCGCGCAGACCACCTCGACGTCCTCGCCCCAGGCACCGTCCTGCTGCTGCGGACCGACCGGCACCGCCACCACCAGTTTCGCCGGCCGGTGCCGGCGGATCGCGGCGACGGCTGCCCGCATGGTCGCGCCGGTGGCCAGCCCGTCGTCGACGACGATGACCACCTTGCCGTCGACGGCCACCGGCGGCCGGCTCCCCCGGTAGCCCGCGGTCCGCCGGCGCAGTTCGGTCAGTTCCCGTCGGTAGACCTCGTCGAACTCGGCGGGGCTCACCCCGAGCCGTTCGAGGATCTGCGGGTTGGTGACCATTTCGACAGCCGTGCCGACGTCGGCGATGGCGCCGATGGCGAGTTCCGGCCGTCCCGGGGCGCCGAGTTTGCGCACCACCAGCACGTCCAGCGGCGCATCGAGCGCGCGCGCCACCTCGGCCGCCACCGGCACGCCACCGCGCGGCAGGCCCAGCACCACCACGTCGTCGCGGCCGGCGTAGCCGGTCAGCAGGGACGCCAGGTGGCGACCAGCCTGTACGCGGTCGGCGAATCTCCTGGGGGTCGACCAGAGCGCCACCCGACCAGTCAATCCCGGTCGGGGCGGACCGGCAAACGGGAACTCAGCCGACCAGGTGGCCGGTGTCGTTGATGGCCCAGACCATCACCGCGCCGCCGTCCTCGACGGTGAACCCGGACAGCGATGCCGTGTCGATCCGCACCCGGTAGGCGACGGTGGAGTCCACCCCGAGCGCGGCCGCCAGGATCATCTTGGCCGGGGCCGCATGGGTGACCAGCACCACCGCAGCGCCCGGGTACCTCGTCGTCGCGTCCTGCACGACGGGTTCGACCCGTTCCCGGATCTCGGTGAAGGACTCACCGCCGGGCGGCGCCGCATCGGGATCCGACCGCCAGGCGGCGAATTCCGCCGGCCACTGCGCCGCGATCTGGTCGGCCCTGAACCCGGTCCAGTCCCCGAGCAGGCCGTCGATCAGCCGCTCCTCAGTGACGACCGGAGCGCCGACCTCGCCGGCGATCGACGCGGCCGTGTCGGCACAGCGCAGCAGCGGCGAACTCAGCACCACGGCCGGGGACAAGGCGCTGACCCGTTTAGCGACAGCCGTTGCCTGCCGTCGGCCCCGTTCGGTCAGCGGCACGTCCCGCCGGCCGGCGAAGCGCAACTCCGCTCCCCAGGTGGTCTGGCCGTGGCGCACCACGACGATCCGGGTCGGCCCCGCCGTGCCGGACCGCGGTAACACCGCTGCCGGCGCGGCCGCGGCCGGATCCTCGCCCGGGGGCTCGGCGGACGGACCGGTCCAGCTGGTTCCGTCCCGGGCGGCGTCCATCGCCTCGTTGGCGAGCCGGTCGGCGTGTGCGTTCTGCGCCCGCGGCACCCACTCGAAATCCACCCTGTCGAACCCGGCCACCAGCGCCGCCGCACGGTTGGCCAGCGGCTTCATGTCCGGGTGCTTGACCTTCCACCGCCCGGACATCTGCTCGACCACGAGCTTGGAATCCAGCCGGGCCGTCACGCGCGACGCGCCGAGTTCCTGTGCGGCTTCGAGCCCGGCGATCAGGCCGGAGTACTCCGCGACGTTGTTGGTCGAGATACCCAGTGCGGCAGCACGTTCGGCCAGCACCGCGCCGTCGAGGGACAGCACGACGGCGCCGTAGCCGGCGGGCCCGGGGTTGCCCCGCGACCCACCGTCCGCCTGCACGATGACCTCACGGGGCGCCATCACGAACGGATGAGGATCGCGCCACATTCCGAACAGCGGACGACGTCCTCGACGCCCGCCGCCCAGATCGCACCGAGCGCGCTCCGGTCGAGATCCATCCGGCAGGCCTCACAGCGCGAGCCGTTCAGCGCGGCGGCCGCCACCCGGCCGCGGGCCCTGATCTGTTCGTACAGGCCGATCAGCTCGGCGGGCATCCCGTCGACCAGGGCGGCCCGTTCGGTCACGGCGCGCCGCAGTTCGTCATCGATGTCGGCGAACGCATCGTCGCGCCGCCGCTCCGCGGCTTCGAGTTCCGCACGGGCGGCCGCGAGGTCCGACTCCGCGGTCGCCAGCACCGCGTCCGCCACCTCCCGGCGCTCCATCAGCTCCAGCGCCTCGTCCTCGAGCGTCGACTGCCGGCGGGCCAGCGACACGACCTCGTGCTGGATGTTCTCCAGGTCCTTGGCAGGCGCGGTGCCCGACGCCAACCGGTCCGCGTCGCGTTTCGCCCTCGCCCGGACCGCGTCGATCTCGTTGTCCAACTTCCTGGCCGCCCGGTCGAGGTCGCTGATCTCCGCCTGCGCGAGCAGGCCCGCATTGCGCAACTCGTCGACCCGCGCGCTGCCCGCGGCGATCTGCGCGAGTTCGGGCAGCGTCCGGCGGCGGTGCTCGGCTGCCGACCTGACCTGGTCGAGGCGCGCGACGTCCAGCAGCCGTCGCTGGACGAAGGGATCAGCTTTCGGGGGCACGGGACCATCCTGTCAGCCGGTGGCAGGGCCCGGCGAACCGGCGTGCAGCGTCCAGGGGTCGGTCCGGGTGTGCGAGACGACCGTGCTGATCGCCGGCAACCGGTCGCCGAGCAGCGCGGCCGCGGCCGGAACCCACGGCCACTCCCCCGCCCAGTGCGCGACCTCGACCACGGCGGGGGCGCCGGGAGACCCGACGAACTCGGCGACGACGTGGTGCCGCAGGTCGCTGGTCAGGTAGACGTCCGCACCCGCGGACCGGGCGTCGTCGAGGAATCCGTCGCCGGCGCCGCCGCAGAGCGCGACCGTGGACACCTGCCGGTCCGGGTCACCGGCCGCTCGGATGCCGCCGACCGTCGCGGGAACGGCGCCGGCGACCAGATCGAGAAATGAGCTCAGCGCGACGGTCTGCGGCAGCCGGCCGACCCGGCCGCTGCCGGTGACGGCCCCGGGCGTGTGCGGCACCAGCGGCCGAAGGTCCGCCAGCCCGAGAGCATCGGCCAGCGCGTCGTTGACACCGCCCGTCGCGGCGTCGGCGTTGGTGTGCGCGGCGTAGTGGGCGACGCCGGCGCGGATCATCCGGTGGATCAACGTCCCCTTTGCCGTGGGCGCCGCAACCGTCTGCACCGGCCGGAACAGCAGGGGGTGGTGGGTGAGCAGCAGCTGCGCGCCGGCGCTGATCGCCTCGTCCACCGTCACGGCGTCGGCATCGACGGCGACCAGCACGGTGTCCACCGCGGCCGACGGGTCGCCGCAGGTCAGCCCGATCCCGGTGTCCCAGTCCTCGGCGAGGTCGGGCGGGTAGGCGGTCTCCAGCACGTCGAGCACGTCCTGCAGTCGGATCACGGGTGCCCCTTCCGGACGCCGGCGGCGCTCACCGGTCACGCGGCGTCCCAGTCTGTCAGCCCGGTGGACAATGGGCGGGTGAGGTCCGACCGACGCCCGTCCGAGGCCAGTGCCCGTTTCCATGTCTGCGTGGTCTGCTCGGGCAACATCTGCCGTTCCCCGATCGGCGAGCAGGTGCTGCGCGCCGCGCTCGCCGACGCCGGGCTGGGCGATCGGGTCCTGGTCAGCAGTGCGGGCACGGGCGACTGGCACGTCGGCCAGGGCGCCAACACCCGCGCGGTCCGCGTCCTGACGGCGGCCGGGTACCCGGAGCACCGGCACGTCGCCCGGATGATCAGCAGAACCGATCTCGCCGGCATCGACCTCGTGCTGGCTGCCGACCGGGGACACCTGGCCGACCTGCGTTCGATGACCGACGAACCCGACAAGGTCGTGCTGCTGCGCTCTTTCGACCCGGATGCCGACGACGACGAGGTGCCCGACCCGTACTACGGTCCGGATTCCGGCTTCGACGAGGTGCTCGCGATGACGGCGGCCGCCGCCCCGGGGATCGTCGCGGAGATCCGCCGCCGGCTGGATGATCCCCCGCTGGACGATCGCCGGTGACGACCACACCCGCCCGGCCGGACGCCGCCGCGCCCACCCGCGGCCGGTTCGCGTTCCTGCTGAGCCCCGGCTGGATCGCCGCCATCCTGGCCGCCATCGCGTTCGCCGTGACCTGTTTCCTGCTGCTGGCGCCCTGGCAGTTCGCCCGGCATTCCGAACGCTCCGCCCAGAACGCGGCCATCGAGGCGGCCCTGGCGGCGCAGCCCGTCCCGGTCGCGGACCTGATGAACCCGGCCGGGCAACCGCCGCAGAGCGCGCTCTGGCGGGTGGTGACGGCCACCGGCACGTTCGACGCAGAGCGGCAGGTGCAGGTCCGGCTCCGGCAGGACTCGAACGGCAACCCGGTCTCCGAGGTGGTCACCCCGTTCCGGCTGGACAGCGGGCAGTGGCTGCTGGTCGACCGCGGCTATGTGTCGTTCACCGACGTCCGCAACGGCGTGCCGATCGCCGACCCACCGCCCGGCCGGGTGACGATCAGCGGCCGGGTGCAGGCCGAGCAGGTCGACCCGCTCAACCGGCAGCCGCTGGCCGTCGACGACCGGATCGAGGCGTACGCCATCAACGTCGGCGCGGTGACCAGCCCGGCCACCGGAGGGCCGGTGCCGGACACCGAGTTCCTGCAGGGCTATATCCAGCTGACCGGCGGAAGTCCCGGTGTGCTCACCCCCATCGACCTGCCGCAGACCGACGCCGGGCCGTTCCTGTCGTACGCCCTGCAGTGGGAGGCGTTCGGCGTCATCGCACTGATCGGCATCGGCGTCTTCGCGTACCGGGAGGTCGCCGCACCGCGACCACCGGACGACCGGGTCGATGAAGGGGCCGGTGAAACGGCCGAAGAAGCGGCTGGCGGCCGGCGGTCCCGCGAACGGTTCGACCGCTCCCAGCTGTACGACGAGTGAGCTCCGCGACCCCGCGGGCCGAGTGGAACGAGCGGGCCGCCGCCGCCGAGCACGCGGTGCTGACCCGGTCGGTCCGCCGGCTGTGGTGTCTGCCGGGCACCAGGCTCGGCGTCATCTCCTGGCCGGCCGGGTGGGGGCACCGGCTGTTCCTCGGCTGGAACTACTGGTGGCAGGCGCACCTGCTCGACTGTGTCGTCGACGCCGCGGTCCGCGACCCGGGCATCGACCGCAGGCCGCTCGCGACCCGCATCGCCCGGGGTATCCGGCTCGCCAACGCCGGCCGGTGGACGAACTCCTACTACGACGACATGGCGTGGCTGGCGCTCGCGCTGCAACGGTCGGATCTGCACCTCGGCACCGACAACCGCTGGGCCGTACGGCGGCTCGCCGCGACGATCCACGCCGGATGGTCGGACGCCGAGGGCGGCGGCGTGCCGTGGCGGCTCGGCGACGTGTTCAAGAACGTCCCGGCCAACGGGCCGGCAGCGATCCTGGCCGCGCGGACCGGGGATTCCCGGCGTGCGATCGACACCGCCGACTGGATCGACGCCCGGCTCCGCGACCCGGCGACCGGCCTGATCTGGGACGGCCTGCGGCCCGACCCCGCGGGCGGCACCCTGTTCGAGCGGACCGTCTACAGCTACTGCCAGGGCGTGGTGCTGGGCGCCGACACCGAACTCGCCGTGCGCAGTGCCGGCGACAGCCAGCGGTTCGTCGCGCGGGTCTGCCGACTGGTCGACGCGGTCCACGCGCGGCTGTCCACCGACGGGGTGCTGCACGGGCACGCCGGCGGTGATTCCGGACTGTTCGGCGGCATCCTCGTCCGCTACCTGGCGCTGGTGGCGGACCGGCTGCCCGGCACCGATGACGCGGCGGAACGGGCGCGGCGGGAGTCCCGGGACCTGGTCCTCGCGTCGGCGGAATCCGCCTGGCGCAACGCCGCCGCGGTCGGGCCCGACACCGGGCCGGTCGGTCCGGTCTTCGGGCCGGAATGGGGCCGTCCCGCGGTTCTCCCGGCGCCCGGGTGGCCACCGGAGCGCGACCTGTCGGTGCAGCTCTCGGGCTGGATGCTGATGGAGGCCGCGGCGGCGATGTCGTCGGTGCGGACCGACCCGATCAGCTAGCCTTCGGCGATGCGTGTCGGTGTCGTCGTGCTGCCCCAGTACCACTGGCCCGAGGCCCGGGCGCGGTGGAAGTCCTTGGAGGACAGGGGCTTCACCCACGGGTGGACGTACGACCATCTGGCCTGGCGGGACCTGGCCGAGCAGCCGTGGTTCGGTACGGTCCCGACCCTGACCGCCGCGGCGGCCGTCACCGACACCCTCCGGCTGGGCACCTGGGTGTCCTCGCCGAACTTCCGCCATCCGGTCACGCTGGCGAAGGACTTGATGACCATCGACGACATCTCGGCGGGTCGCCTGCTGGCAGGCATCGGCGCCGGCGGCATCGGCTGGGACGCCACCGTTCTCGGCCAGTCGACGCTGACGCCCGCGCAGCGCGTCGACCGCCTGACCGAGTTCGTCACGCTGCTCGACCTGCTGCTCACCCAACCCGAGACGTCATGGCACGGCGACTATTTCACCGCGGACCGGGCGAGGATGATCCCCGCGGGGAGCAGGTCCCGGATCCCGCTCATCGTCGCCGCCAACGGCCGCCGCACCATCCAGATCGCGGCCGGCCGCGGGGACGCCTGGGCGACCACGGGTCCGGAGGCCACCGACAGCACCGCCGACCTGTGGTGGGCGGCGGTCGAGGAGCTGGTGCGTCGGTTCGAGAGCGCTGCGACCGGCGCCGGCCGCGACGCCGCGACGATCGACAGGTACCTCAACCTGGATTCCGCACCGATCCTGTCGGTCAGCAGCATGGATGCCTTCACCGACGCGGCCGGCCGGGCCGCGGCGCTGGGCTTCACCGACGTGATCGTGCACTGGCCGCGACCGGAGGGCATCTACGCCGGTGACGACGCCATCCTCGACGAGATCGCTGATCGGCTGACCGGCGGCGAGCTGACGCCGGGCTGAACCTGGACCCTCGGGCTCAGCGCGGCTGAATTCCGCGCCGGGTCGCCGGGTCCGGCGGGTCGATCCGGCCCGCGAGGACCACCGCAGCCGCACCGATCGCGAGCAGGCCGCCCAGCGCCGTCAGCCACGGCCCTGCGCCCACCGACACGTCGCCGGCCTCGAAGACGCCGGCGTCACCCGGGTTGATCGCCCGGTACAGGCCCCACCCGGTACCCATCAGCCCACACAACACCAGCAGGGCGGCGGTGACCCGATGCGGCCGCCGACCGCCGCCGACCGCGGCGACGGCGATGGCCGCGATGACGGCCAGCGCACCGAAGAGCAGGCCGGGCAGCCCCGGGCGGTAGGTGGCCGCGCCGTCCAGGACGTCGTTCAGGTTCGTCCCGGCGATCTCGCTGTCTCCGCTGATCGACCCCCAGCCACTGATCGTGGTGGTGCCGCCGTCCTCGGTTCCGGTGCCGATCCACGGCAGCAGGGAGGACGCCATCATCAGCAGCCCGCCGGCCCCGGCGACCGTCGCCACCCATCGGCGGGCGGCCGCCACCGGCCGTCGGCTGCGCACCGCGTCAGTCGGGAACGACGTCGATCAGCACCTTGCCGACGATCGATCCCTCCACCGCGGCGTGCGCCTCGGCCGCCCTGTCCAGCGGGAAGTGGTGCAGCGGCATCCCGGCCTCGGCGCCGACCCGGACAGCGCTGGCGGCGACCGCGGCGGATACCGCATCCACCGCGCGGGCCTTGACGTCGGCCGGCGCGGTGTAGACGAACACGAACTGCCATCGGGCGTTGGGTGCCATCAGCGCGCGCACCGGGAGCGTGAGCTCCGCACCGCCGTCGTCGGCGTACACGGCCACCGACCCGTGCAGGGCGATCACCGCAGCGTCGATCGCGGCGTTGGCCGCGGAGACCTCGACGACGGTGTTGACGCCGTGCGGCGCGAGCTTGCGGACCTCCTCGACGACATCCTGCCGGCGGTAGTCGACGACATGGTCGGCACCGGCGGCGACCGCGGCCTGTGCCTTTGCCGCACTGCTGACCGTGGCGATCACGGTCGCGTCACTCCAGCGGGCCAGCTGGATCGCCGCATTGCCGACCGCACCGGCTCCGCCGGCGACCAGCACCACGCGGTCCTGCAACGTGCCGGGGCCGAGCTGCAGCGGACCGTCCTCGGTGACCGTCAGGCACCGGTGCGCCGTCAGGAAGGGGATGCCCAGGGCGGCGCCGAGGTCGAAGCTCGCAGCGTCCGGCAGCGGGACGACCTGCCGCACCGGAACCACGGCCTGCTCCTGGGTGGTGCCCTGCGGCCGCTGGAACGCCGCCTCCCAGATCCAGACCCGCCGGCCGAGCATGGCCTCGTCAACACCGGAACCGACCGCGTCGACGATCCCGGCACCGTCCTGGCCGGGCACCTGCGGCGGGTCGACAGCGGCCGCCGAGCCGGACCCGCGCCGGGACTTCCAGTCGGTCGGGTTGACGCCGGAGCGGTGCACCCGCACGCGAACCTCGCCGGGGCCGGGTTGTGGAATCGGCCGATCCGCCAGGGTCAGGACATCGGGATCACCGTGACGGGTGTATTCGACGGCTCGCACCGGACGACGGTAACCCCGGCCCGGGCCGCGGCGGCCAGCGGGTCGATACGCTCGGCCGGTGCCGAACCAGCTCGCCGTCGTGCTCCGGCTCGACGGGGTGATCCATGCCGGCGACGTGGCCGTGCAGTCGTTCGCCAGGCACGCCGCCGGGGCGCTGCCGGCCGACCAGGCGCGCGCCGTGATCGCCGGGATGCGCGGCTTCCTGGAACGCGCCCCCGGGGCGGCGGGGCCGCGCGACGCCGAGGACGGCGACCAGGCGGTGGCCGTGCTGGCCGCTGCCGCGGGTCTTCCGCAGGCGCGGATCGAGGCGGCGCGGCTCGCCTCCCGGCACGATCTGGCGGCGACCGGGTGGCTGCTCGAGCCATCGGACGGGCTCGAGAACCTGCTGGCGTCGCTGCGCGGCGCGCTGGTCGTCGTCCTGACCACCGCTCCGGATCCGGCCGCCGCCGCGGTGCTCGATGCCTGCGAGCTGACCGACCGCGTCGACATGGTCACCGAGGGTCCGGTGACCTCGGTGCTGCCCGTGGTGCTGGAGCGGATCGGAGCGACAACCGCCCCGGAGCGCCTGCTGATGATCGGCACCCGCTGGGTGGGCGAACTGGCCGCAGCGCAGGCTGCGGGCGCCGCCACCGGGATGGTCGACCGGTTCGCCCGGAACCTCGGCACGCCGACCTGGCGGTCCGCCGAGCTCGCCGGACTGGTGGAGCCGGCACGTCAATGGTGCGCACAGCAGGCAGCGGAGGTGGACCGTGAACGTCCCTGACCGGCCGGACGCCCGGCACGCCGACTGGCTGACCCCCGACGGCCTCCCGCCGGACACTCCGACGCACACCATCGCGCACCTGTCGGACACCCATCTGACCTCGCGCGGCGTCCGCTACAACGGGGTCCTCGATGCCGACGCCGCGCTGCATCGCGCTGTGGCGGTGCTGCGGGAGGCGATCGACAGCGGCCGCCGGTTCGATGCCGTCGTGCTGTCCGGCGACCTCGCCGACACCGGTGACCCGGACGCGTACCAACGACTGTCCGCGGCCATCGGGTCCATCGGCCCGGCGGCCGCGCCGCCGCTCCCCGTGTTCGCCACCGGCAACCACGACGTCAGGGTCGAGTTCCACCGACAGTTGCTGCGGCGCAACGACAGCGGTCCCGTCCTGCAGGTCCATGATGTCCGGGGGCTGCGCATCGTCGTGCTCGACTCCACCGTGCCCGGCGCCGGCCACGGTCGACTGGAACCGGACCACATCGATGCCCTGACGCAGGAACTCCGGCGGCCGGCAGAGGCCGGCACGCTGCTGGTGCTGCACCATGCGCCGGTGCCGCCGCCGTCGCCGTTGCTGAGCTACTTTGCACTCGAGGCCGCGTCCCGGCAGGCCCTCGCCGAGGCGATCGCCGGGACCGACGTGCGGCTCATCCTGGCCGGACACCACCACATCGCCCGGTCGGCGATGCTGGGTGCGGTGCCGGTTGCGGTCGCCGGGTCCACCGCCATCCGCACGGACCCGCTGGCGGCGGCCGGCCACGAGCGGACCTTTGCGAGCGGTTCGTTCGACCTCGTCGAGGTGTACCCGGACACCGCGGTGGTCTCGGTGATCCCCGTTGACGGAGCCAGCACGGTGTTCGACCTGGATGCCGAGGGGTGCGCGCAGGTGATCGCCGCGCACCCGATCGACCGTGCGCTCAGCGAGCCTGGTGCACCGTCTGCCGGCCGGTCACCGAGTACGTCCTGATCCGGATCCAGAAGGTCCGCTCGATCAGGTCGGCCCAGGGCCACACGCCGAGCAGGTTCAGCCGTTCGACCTCCGCGGGGTCCTCGACCGTCACCGCCACCCCGCGCACCATCACACTCCAGCCGGCCCGCCGGTCGACGTCGTAGCCGTCGACCTCGAAGGCGACCGGGAGTTCCCGGTCGGCCGCCAGCAGCTTCGACCCGGTCGCGGTCCGGAAGATGACCGACTCGCCGTCCATGCCGTGGTTGACCGGCAGGATTACCGGATCCCCCTGCGACACGAAGGCAACCCTGCCCACCCTGGCCGCGGCCAGCCTGCGCAGGCATTCCTCCCGCGGCAATACGGCAAGGCCTGAATGATCGAGTGGCAAAGAAGTCGTCACGGTGGTGTTCCTCTCCGGTTCACTGCTGATGCGCTTGTCAGTCCTCTGCTGACGATGACGCCCGCGCCGCCGGACGGACAGGGCCGAAGGGCCCGGCTTCGCTACGCGAAGAGAACGGCGGGTTTCGACACGTGCAGGGCTGAATTCGCCGCGCGACGATTGGGTCACAGGCCCGCGGGGTAAGGTGAGGATGGTTCGGGTATTCGCCGATTCCGAAAATGCAGTCATCCCTGGCACTTTCAATGAATCGGCGGTACGAATGCGACAAGCGCACCACCATCCGGGTCGACAGACGGCCGACGGTCGCCGTCCGCGATCGCACCGCTCCCCCGGATCTGCGCTGATCGCCCTCTCGTCTGATCACTCCAGCTCCACCCCGACACCTGCGCGCGCTGAAGACAGCAGCCGCCAGGAGAACGGTGCGGGCGCCACCTGGCCATGAGGCTGCGGGGAGCCGCCAACACTCCCCGGTGAAATAGTCGCGGAAAACCGGCGATACCGGTCGCGATCAAATCTGCCAACCCATACCCGGCTTCTCAGATGTCTTCCCGATGCCCGGTATCCCCACCCACACGCACGTGAGGCGACCATGAGCACCGCGATCTCCAGCACCAGAACCCGCAAACCCCGCGCCCCCAGACCGCCCACCGAGTACTCGGTCCTGCTCGACAAGGTGCAGACGGCCGGCCTGATGAAGCGCCGGTACGGCTACTACGCCGTCAAGTCGACGCTGATGATCCTGGCGACCGCTGGCATCGTGGTCGGAATGATCATGCTCGGCAACACCTGGCTGCAGCTGCTGCTCGCCGCGGCGCTCGGGCTCGTCGTCGCGCACTTCGGGTTCCTCGGCCACGACGCCGCGCACCGGCAGATCTTCCAGTCGAACAAGGCGAACCAGCGGGCCGGCCTGGTGCTGGGCACGCTCTTCAGCGGCATGAGCCTGACCTGGTGGAACGGCAAGCACAACAAGCACCACAACGCCCCGAACCAGATCGGCAAGGACCCGGACATCTTCCCGTCGGTGCTGCACTTCTATCCGGCCGAGAACAAGCAGAGCAAGTCCAGGATCCTGACCTTCCTGCGCCAGCGGCAGGGCTGGTGGTTCTTCCCGCTGCTGACCCTGGAAGGCGTCAACCTGCACGCCCAGTCGATCATCACCAGCTTCACCCGGCGATCGGGCAAGCGGCAGCCGGTCGAGATGACGATCCTGCTGATCCGCTGGGCCGCCTACCTGTCACTGGTCTTCCTCGTACTGGACCTGGGCAAGGCGGCCGCATTCCTCGGCCTGCAGCTCGCCGTCGTCGGGGTCTACCTCGGCTGCACCTTCGCTCCCAATCACAAGGGCATGCCGATCCTGCCCGCCGACGCCAAGGTGGACTTCCTCCGTCGCCAGGTGCTGATGAGCCGCAACATCGTCAGCAACCGGTTCACCACCTTCGCGATGGGTGGACTGAACTACCAGATCGAGCACCACCTGTTCCCGAGCATGCCGCGACCGAACCTTCGTCGCGCGCAGGCCATCATCAAGCCGTTCTGCATCGACAATTCGGTGACCTACACCGAGACCACGCTGCGGAAGTCCTACGCCATCGTCGTGCGGTACCTGAACATGGTCGGGCTGCGTGGCGGGGACCCGTTCACCTGCCCACTGGTGGCCACCATGCGCCCCAGGATCTGACCCCGTACCGACTCCTACAGCACAGCGCTGACGACCGCGGGCACCGCGGTCACCAGCCATGCACCGGCCAGCAGGCACGGGCCGAACGGGATCGCGGACGTCATGGTCAGCCGCCGGGAGATCAGCCCGGCGGCCGCGACGGCCGCGCCCAGCACGAAGGCGAGGGTCACCGCGAGCAGCGCCGACGCCACCGACACGTATCCGGTGGCCAGGCCGAGCGATGCCATCAGCTTGACGTCACCCAGGCCGATCGCCCGCGGCGCCGCGACGGCGGACAGCCAGAACACAAGGGTGAGCACGCCCGCGACGGCGGCCGCGACGAACAGGCTCCCTGCGGTTGGGGACCCCAGCTCGATGACCATCAGCAGGGTGGCGGTGATCGGGACTGCGGGCAACGTCACCGCGTCCGGCAACCGGTGATGGACCAGGTCGACGGCACTCAGGGTGACGCCGAGCCAGCCGATCCACACCACCAGCGGCAGTGTCGGTGCGGGCCAGGACAGGGCGACACCGAGACCGGTGACCGCCGCGGTGGACGCTTCCAGGACCCCGCGCCGGACGACCACACCGCGGCGCAGCCGGCCGAGCAGCAGCCTGATGCCGGTGCCCGCCGCACCACCCGCGAGCACACCGACCAGCACTGCTGCGACGTCGGGTCCGGTGGGCACGGACCCGACGGTCTCACGCCGGGTCGGTATCGCCCCGATTTGTCCCCATCAGGCAGGGCCTTTCACACAGGCCCCATCACACAGGCCCCCTTACACAGGCAGTGGCAGGTCGGTGCGCGCCGCATCCCGCAGCCCCTGCCGCATCGCGGCGACCGGCGCGGGGAACCCCGTCATCAGCTCGAACTGCCGAAAAGCCTGATGCAGCAACAGGTCCAACCCGGTGACGGTGATCCGGCCGGGTCGCCCGGCCGCCGCCAGCGGGGTGGGCCACGGGTGGTAGACGACGTCGAGCAGCACCGGCACCCCGCTGAGCAGGTCGGCGAACACGTCTGCCGCACCCGCGGGGACCGTCGAGACGACCAGGTCGGCCTCGGCCGCCGCCCGCCCGATCGCCTGCGCATCCCAGCCGATCGCCGTTGCCGGCACGGTCAGCCGATGCGCGAGGTCCAGCACACCTGAGGTGCTCTGGGGTCGCCGGCCGGCTGCCACGAGCCGGTCCACGCCGAGCTCGCCGAGCGCGGCGACCACCGCGGCGGCCGTGCCGCCGCCGCCCAGCATCAGCACATTGCGCGGTGCGCCGGCCCCGGCCGCCCGGAGCGCGCCCAGCACGCCGTCGACGTCGGTGTTCTCCGCGAGCCACCGCGTGCCGGGCCGGTACAGGGTGTTCGCCACACCCAGCGCGAGCACCCGCGCACTGCACTCGTCCGCGACCGCCGCCGCGGCAGCCTTGCCCGGCATCGTCACGGAGAAGCCGGCCCATTCCGGTCCCGCGCCACCCACCAGCCCGGGGAGCGCCGCGGCGTCGCAGTCGATGGCGTCATAGCGCCAACCGGCCAGCCCGGACGCCGCGTAACCGGCCCGGTGCAGCGCCGGTGACAGCGAATGGGCTACCGGGGATCCGAGAACGGCGGCGCGACGCGGCTCAGCCGAAGACACCGGCCGCCCTTGCCTTGTCCACGCAGGCCCGGTGCTCCTTGTCGGTGACGCTGAAGCAGGATTCGCCCTTGGCGTTCGCCTTCACGAAGAACAACCAGGAACCGTCGGCCGGATCGAGGGCCGCCGCGATGGCATCCGGGCCCGGCGACGAGATCGGCGTCGGCGGCAGGCCCTTGACGGCGTAGGTGTTGTATGGGCTGCGGTTCGCGCGTTCCTTGGCGGTGGTCGCGATGGAGGCACGGTCCAGCGCGTAGTTCACCGTCGAGTCGAACTGCAGCTTCATCGGCACGTCGAGCCGGTTGTAGATCACCCGGGACACCTTGGGCATGTCGCTCACGATGGACTCCCGCTCGATGAGCGAGGCGATGATCGCCGCCTGGTACGGGGTGATGCCGCGGTTCGCGGCATCGGCGATGATGTCGGTGCCGTTCCACAACGCGGCCGAGGCGCTGACGACGGCCTTGAGGGCGTCTTCCGGCGTCGATCCCGGGGGGATGTCGAAATCGCCCGGCAGGATCATGCCCTCGAGCCGCTTCCGCGGATCGGGCGCCGCACGGACTTCGTCGGCTGCCCACTCGACGACGCCCAGCGTGGCCGGATCGGTCGTCTCGGCGACCTTCCACAGCTCGTCGGCGGTGAAACAGTCCTGCTGCCCGTTCAGCGGGACGCAGGCCGCCCGGGTGATCTCCGAGATGTAGCCGGGCACGACGGCCACCGGAGCCTTGGGATCGGTGGACACCGCGGTGACGTCGGCCAGCTGACGGCCGGGGATCAACCTCACCTGACCGACGCGATTCTCCTTGGCCACCAACGCATCTGCGGTCGCCTGCGCCGAGGCGTTCTTCCGCACCTTGTAGTAACCGGGTCGCAGTGCCTGCACGTCCGCGTCCAGCGCGGCCTGCCGTTGGAAGGCCTCGGCGCTGGCCACCACGCCGGCATCGGTGAGGGTCTTGGCGATGTCCTCCAGGCCGTCGCCGCCCTGCACGCGGATCACCACCTCGGTGTCGCCGGGTCCGGCGTAGTCGGGCACCACGTCGGCCGTGGAACGCCAGAGCACGAAGCCCGCGATCAGACCGGCCACGATGAACACCAGCACGACCACCGCGAACACCAGCCACCGGCGATGGCGCCGGGCAGCCTTCGCCGGGTCCTCGACCACAACGGTCTGCAGCGGCATGGAGGGGTGCGGATCGGCGTCGTCCGGTGACCCGGCCAGTGCGGCCCGCAGCTCCTGGACGTCGAGCTCGCCGGTCTCGCCCTCGCCCCGGCCGAACAGTCCCAGGTGGTCGCTCACCGGCCGCCACCGGCCAGATTGTCGAGCCGGTTCTGCAGGATCCGGATCGCGGCGACCTGATCGACCACCTTCCGGCGGGCCTTCCCCCGGACGCCGGCCTCGGAGAGCTGCCGGTCGGCCGACACCGTGGTCAGCCGCTCGTCGACGTAGACGACCGGGACGGGGGCGATCCGGGCGGCCAGCGCGGTGCCGTAGGCGCGGGCGGCGACGACGGCGGGGCCGTCGGTTCCCCGCAGCGTCTTCGGCAGACCGACCACCACTTCCACCACCTCGTGTTCCTCGACCAATGCGGCGAGTGCCGCGAGGTCCGCATCGCCCTTCGCGTTCCGCGCCAGGGTGGCAACCGGAGTCGCCAGCAGTCCGTGTGGATCGCTCATCGCAACTCCCACGCGAACCGTACCGACGTCAACACCCAGACGCACGCCTTTGCCGGGCGTGTGGTGGTTTCTGCCGGTATCAATCATCGCGGTTCCGTCATCGCGGCTCCATCATCCCTCTGGACGTCCCTTCGGGGACGCAGCCGCACCGCCGGGGTTGCGTCTAACCGCGTCCGGCGCCCAGCGCGGCCCGCAGGGCGTCAACGGCCGCCGGGATGCCGTCCGGCCGGCTGCCCGCCCCCTGCGCCATGTCCTTCTTCCCGCCGCCGCGACCTTCGATGGCGGGCAGGAAGACCTTGGCCAGGTCACCCGCGGCCCAGCCGGCGGACACTGCGGAGCCGGTCAGCGCCACCGCGAAGGCGACGCTGCCGTCGGATGGTGCGAACAGGGCGACGACCCCGGGGCGGCCGCCCAACCGGCCCTTCACGTCGGTGGCCAGGTTGCGGATCTCACCGGGCGCGGTGCCCGGCGGCGCGGTGGCCGCGACCAGCGCGACCCCGCCGACGTCGGACGCGCCGTCGACCAGGGTGGCGGCTGACGCCGACAGCGCGGCGGAGCGGAGCGCGGACAGTTCCTTCTCGGCCACCCGCAGCCGCTCAAGCAGGGCCTCGATCCGGCCCGGCAGTTCCGCCGGCTGCACCTTCAGCGAGCTCGCCAGCTGGGACACCAGGGTGCGCTCGGCGGCGAGCCGGTGAAATGCCTCGATGCCGACCGCCGCCTCGACCCGGCGCAGTCCCGATCCGACGGACGACTCGGCGGTGATCGCCACCGGCCCGATCTGCGAGGAGTGCTCGACGTGGGTTCCGCCGCAGAGCTCGACGGACCACGGCCCGCCGATCTCGACGATCCGGACTGTCTCGTCGTAGGTCTCGCCGAACAGCGCGATCGCGCCCATCGCCTGCGCCTCGGCCTGCGAGCCGTACAGCACCCGGACCGGCAGGTCCTGTCGGACCGCCCGGTTGGTGACGTCCTCCAGTTCGCTGCGGGTCTCCGCCGACAGCGCCTGGTTCCAGGCGAAGTCGAGCCGCAGGTACCCCGGTTTGTTGTAGGACCCGGACTGCAGCGCCTCGGGTCCGAGCACCTGGCGCAGCGCGGCGTGCACCACGTGTGTTCCGGAGTGCGCCTGCCGCGCGCCCAGTCGCCACTCGGGGTCCACCTTCGCCAGCACCTGGGCGCCCTCGGTGAACTCGCCGTCGGTGATCCGGACGCGGTGCACGATCAGCCGCTTGTCGACCTTCTGCACATCCAGCACCTCGGCCGAGGCCCCGTTGCCCAGGATGACACCGGCGTCCGAATCCTGACCTCCGGATTCGGCGTAGAGCGGGGTCCGGTCGAGCACCAGCTCGATCTCGTCCCCGACCGAGGCCACCCCGACCCGCTCGCCGTCCCGGATCAGGCCCCTGACGGTGGCCTCGGACTCGAGTTCGGAGTACCCGGTGAACTCGGTGCGGCCGGCCTCGAGCAGCGGCCGGTAGACGCTCAGGTCCGCGAGCCTGCCTTTTCGCGCCTTCGCGTCGGCCCGGGCCCGTTGCCGCTGTTCCTCCATCAACCGGAGGAATTCCTCGGTGTCGACGCTGAGCCCGGCCTCGGCGGCCATCTCCAGCGTCAGGTCGATCGGGAAGCCCTGGGTGTCGTGCAACAGGAACGCGGTGGAACCCGGGACGACCGCGCTGCCGGCCTCCTTGGTCTCCTGCGCCGCGAGGTCGAACAATTTTGAGCCGGACGCGATGGTGCGCAGGAACGCCTGCTCCTCCTTCACCGCGACCCGCTGGATCCGCTCGAAGTCGGTCGCCAGCTCCGGGTAGGACGGGCTCATCAGCTCGCTGACGGTCTGTGTCAGCCCGGGCATCACCGGGTCCATCACGCCGAGCAGCCGGGCGCTGCGCACGGTGCGCCGCAGCAGCCGGCGCAGGACGTACCCGCGGCCCTCGTTGCCCGGTGACACCCCGTCGGAGATCAGCATCATCGACGAGCGGCTGTGGTCGGCGATGATCCGCATCCGGACATCAGCGCTGTGCTCGGCGCCGTAGGTCAGCCCGGACAGCGCCTCCATCCGGCCGATGATGGGCCGCAGAAGGTCTGTCTCGTAGACGTTGTCGACGCCCTGCAGCAGGAACGCGAGTCGCTCGACACCGAGGCCGGTGTCGATGTTCTGCTGCGGCAGCGGCCCCAGGATGGGGAAATCATCCTTCTTCCCCGACCCGGCGGAGTCGCCCCGCATGTCCTGCATGAAGACCAGGTTCCAGATCTCCAGGTAGCGGTCCTCGTCGGCGATCGGCCCGCCCTCGATGCCGAACTCCGGCCCGCGGTCGTAGTAGATCTCCGAGCACGGTCCGCACGGGCCGGCGACGCCCATCGACCAGAAGTTGTCGGCCATCCCGCGGCGCTGGATGCGGTCCGGCGACACCCCGGCCACCTTCTCCCACAGTTCGGCCGCGTCGTGGTCGGTCTCGTACACCGTGACCCACAGCCGGTCAGGGTCCAGGCCGAAGCCGCCGTCGTCCAGCGATCCGGTGAGCAGCGCCCAGGCGTGCTCGATGGCGCCTTCCTTGAAGTAGTCGCCGAAGGAGAAGTTGCCGGCCATCTGGAAAAAGGTGTTGTGCCGCTGGGACACTCCGACGTTCTCGATGTCCAGCGTCCGCACGCACTTCTGCACGCTCGTCGCCCGCGGGAATGGCGGGGTCACCTGGCCCAGGAAGTAGGGCTTGAACGGCACCATGCCGGCCACCGTGAACAGCAGGGTCGGGTCCTCACTGATCAGGGATGCCGACGGCACCACGGTGTGGCCGGTTCTCTCGAAGTAGCCGAGAAAACGGCGGCGGATCTCGTGGGTCTGCATGGGTCCTCGCTGACAGGGTTTTCACGGAAGAGAGGTGCACGGAAAGAGAAAAGAACCGCTGGGTCGGTCAGGCCGAACGGCGGGCGGCCCGCGGGGCGTCGCGACGCTCGGCGGCCGGACGGCTCGGCGGTGCACCCGGCGCCCGGGGCTCGACCGGCGCCGGCACGGCCGGCCCGATCGCCTCCGGGCCGACCAGCATGACGGCGCCGGTCGAACTGTCGATCAACGGTCGGTAGCTCGCCCTGCGGTTGACGGCGCCCTGGCGGACGTCGGCGGCGAAGGCGCCGACCGCATTGCCGAGTTCGGCGATCGCGTCGGCGATGTCCGCGGCGATCGCGGACGGCGTCACCTTGGCCTTCAAGGCCTCCCGCGCGGCTTCCTTCGCCCTGCGGGTTCGCCTGGTGGCCGCGACGCCGAGCGCAACGCCCGCGCTGAAGTAGTAGATGCGCTTCACGGCTGCCGTCATCCCTTTCGGTGGGCCCTGCGCGTGCGGGTCGATCCGGGGTCGCCCGGACCGGGACGCGCGAGCGTTCAGGGAAGGTTACCCGCCCGGCCCGGGTCCGGGGATCGACCTCCGGGCGGGCCGGGATGAACCGAACGCAGGCATACCGCGTGTCTTCATCAGGTGTGGACCGGTACGGATCGGACGATGGGAGATGATCACCGCATGTTCGGAGAGATCAACGGGTTGCCCGTGCACGTACTGGTGGTGCACGCCGTTGTGGCGCTCATCCCACTGGCCGCCCTGCTGACCGTGTTGTCCGCGGTGTGGCCGGCCGCCCGCCGCCGGTTGGGCGTCGTCACGCCGCTGGTCGCCCTGCTGGCCGTCGGTGCCGCCTTCGCCGCGAAGGAGGCCGGCGAATGGCTGCAGGACCGGGTGCCGAGCAGCCCGCTGATCATCGCGCACACAGATCTGGGCGCCACCATGCTGTGGTTCGCCCTCGGCCTGTTCGTCGCGGCACTGCTCGCCTGGGGCGTGCCGACACTGCTGGCCAGGCGGTCGGGGCAGCCGCCGGCACCGTGGGTCGGCGTGGTCGTCGCAATCGTCGCTGTGGTGCTGTCCGGTGCGGCCGTGTTCCAGGTCTATCGGGTCGGCGAGTCCGGCTCCAAGGCGGTGTGGACCGGCTCGTTCTGTGCTGAACCGATCGCGGCGGACGGCAGCTGCCAGGCGACCGGCTGAGCCTTGCGACTCACCGACCCAGCAGATCCCTGGTCATCGCCGCGGTGAGCCAGCTCCGGTAGCGCTCGGGTGACCATCCCCGTTCGACCACCAACCGCAGGTACGGGCCGGCGTCCATGGCCAGCCAGCACAGGTCGGCCGCCTCCGGTGCGGTGAGCCCTTCCCGCAGGGTGCCGATCGACTCCAGGTGGGCGACGAAAGCGCGCGCACCGGCGAGCTTGTTGCGGTCCGCGATCTGTTGCAGCTCGGCCGCCTGCGCGTCGACATGTGCTGCGGCGGCCAGCACGCCGGCGACTGGCGCAGCACGGACCGCGGTGCCGGTGATCATCGCGGTCCAGAGCCGGACGGCTTCGGCGGGATCGGCGGTAGCGAGGATTTCCTGGACTTCCGACCGCTGCTCCATCGGAACCGGTTCGTCGTCTCCCACCAACGCCCAGTCGTAGGCGTCCTTCAGCAGCGCGAGCTTTCCGCCCCCTGAGGCGAAAACGGTCTTACGGCTGACCCCGGCGGCCGCTGCGATCTCGTCGATGGTCGTCGCCGCGTAGCCCTTTGCGACGAACAGCCGGCCGGCGGCGTCGACAATCGCCCGCCGGGTGGCCCGAGCCTGCTCGTCGCGCACCGCGGACAGATACGCGCGCTTGGACAAATGTGTTGACGGCACCGCCCGCAACTCCCATTCTGAACACGTCAATTCGCTACACCGACGGTAACACGAATGAGGTGGAGACCATGAAGGTGGCGATCATCGGAGCCGGGCCGACGGGTCTGCTGATGGGGATGGGCCTTGCCAGGCGTGGTCACCGGGTGGTCGCCGTCGATCGCGACGAGGGCCCGTCGGCGGACGGAACCTGGGCCCGAAAAGGCGTCATGCAGTTCCACCACGCACATGCGTTCCGCGGCCAGGTGCTGGAATTGCTCACCCTCGAGGCACCGGCGGCGCGGCAGGCATGGATCGAGGCCGGCGCCGAACCGATCGAGATCTCCACGCCTGACGGGCGTGTCGTCGCGGCGGGAGTCCGGTCGCGCCGCATGACGTTCGAATCCGCGCTGCGATCCGCCGCTCTTCAGCAGCCTGGACTGTCCATCCTGCGCGGGCACGTCGATCAGGTGCTGGTCGGCGCCGGCGCCCATGGCCGGACCCGCGGCCTGTCGGTCGGCGGCGCCGAACTGGAGGCCGACCTGGTGCTGGACGCCTCCGGGCGCTCGAGCCGCGTTGCCAGATCCCTGCGGTCCGCGCCGCAGATCGGTGGGGATTGCGGCATTGCGTATGTCGACCGGCAGTACCAACTGCGCGAAGGCATTCCGACACCACCACTGGACAACCCGATTGCCTGGCAGGGCAACTACGACGGATACCTGATCATCGTCTTCATCCACGAACGCGGCATCTTCTCCGCACTGATCGTCCGGTCCACCACTGACCGCTCCCTCGTCCCGCTGCGGCACAACGCGGCCTTCGCCGCGGCCGCGGCGGCCATCCCGGGGCTGGCTGCGTGGACCGATCCGACGGTGGCCCGACCGCTGACGGACGTGCTGCCGGGCGGCGCCCTGCTGAACGTCTACCGCTCCCAGCGGGCTGCCGACGGCGAACTGGCGTCTCCCGGCCTGATCTCCGTCGGCGACGCCGTCTGCACCACCACGCCGAACTTCGGCCGGGGCGTCACCACGTCTTTTCTGCAGGCAGCGGAGCTGCTCCGGCTGATCGACGAGTACGGCTCGGACGGCGCGACGATCGGCGGGTACTTCGACAGCTGGTGCGAGGCGAACATGCGGCCCTGGGTCGAGGACCACATCCGGATGGACGCGGCGCAGAACAGCCGCTGGGCCGGCGAGGACATCGATCTGACGACGAAGCTGCCTTCGGACCTCATCATGTCCGCGGCCGAGCGGGACCCGTCGATCGGCGCCGCAATGGGCCCGTACCTGACGATGCGCGGCCTGCCGTCGTGCCTGGACGCCGTCGAGCCGAAGGCAAAAGCGGTGTACGCGGGCGGCTGGCGCCCGGGGCTGCACCCCGGACCCGGCAGGGCCGAAGTCGCCGACATCGCCCTGCGCGCCGCCCCAGTCGGGACTTTGGGCCCTGGCTCCCGGGCCCAGCCGCATTGAATGCTGACCCTCACGGCCCGACGCTCAGTGAGGATGGCGATGTCACGATCGGCGACACGCAGCGGCTCTGCCGACGGCGGCCTCGGCCTGCACACCCTCGATCGTGCCGAGTGCCTGAGGCTGCTGGAACAGGGCGTCATCGGCCGTGTCGTGTACACCGCCGGGGCGATGCCCGCCGCCCAGCCGGTCAACTACGCCATGGACGGCGACGAGATCATCTTCCGCACTGAGGGCGGCACCAAGATGGAACTCGCCGTGACGAACGCCGTCGTCGCCTTCGAGATCGACGAGATCGACGTCGCCACCCGCAGTGGCTGGAGCGTCCTGGCGGTCGGCGAGGCATATCACGTCAGCAATCCGGATCGGCTCAGCTCGCTGCAGGAACGGATCCCGCCGCCGTGGGCCGCGGGACGGTCGGTGTACACGATCGCCATCCCGACCACCCAGCTGACCGGCCGCCGGCTGCGGAGCGCGGACGCGACCTCCGGGGAGTGACCGACCGGCGGTGATCCGTAGCACGGACCCGCAGCACGGTCTTGCGCTGCCACCCCTCCCCCGCCGTACCCTGTAGCTGCGTCGAATCGAATCGATTCGTGTGACCTGGGTCATGCTCGGCGCGATCACTCAACCGGCCGGGACGACGGGCGTCAACCTCCGTCCAGGCAAGCCGCACCGAACAGGAAGGTCATCCGGAGTGTCCATCGGAGAAACCACCACGAACGAGGTCTTCACCGACCTGATCGCCCCGTTGACCGCCCACCACCCGCAGGCCGCGGCCGCCGACGACTGGCGCCGCACGGCCGTGGTGTACCAGGTGTACCCGCGGTCCTTCGCCGACGCGAACGGCGACGGGATCGGCGACCTGCCCGGCGTCACCTCGCGACTCGACGCGCTGGCCGACCTGGGTGTCGACGCCGTCTGGCTCTCGCCGTTCTACACCTCACCGCAGGCGGACGCCGGGTACGACGTCGCGGACTACCGCAACGTGGATCCGGTCTTCGGCACGCTGGCCGACTTCGATGCGCTGCTGGAGAAGGCCCACGGGCTCGGCCTCAAGGTGATCGTCGACCTGGTGCCGAACCACTCCTCCGACGAGCACCCCTGGTTCCAGGCGGCGCTGGCCGCCGGGCCGGGTTCGCCGGAGCGGGCGCGGTACATCTTCCGTGACGGCCGCGGCGACAACGGCGAACTGCCGCCGAACAACTGGGAGTCCTGCTTCCGAGGACCGGCCTGGACCCGCACGACCAACCCGGACGGCACGCCCGGCCAGTGGTACCTGCACCTGTTCGACACCAAGCAGCCGGACTGGGACTGGCAGAACCCCGAGGTCCGCGAGGAATTCCTCTCGGTGCTGAAGTTCTGGCTCGACCGCGGCGCTGACGGGTTCCGTGTCGACGTCGCACACGCACTGATCAAGGCGCCGGGCCTGCCCGACACCGACCCGCGGGTCGATGCCGGCCCCGACGCCGACCCCGAGGGCTTCTTCCAGACCGGCCCGATGTGGGACCAGGACCGGGTGCACGAGGTGTACCGCTCGTGGCGCGCGCTGCTGGACGGCTACACCCCCGACCGCATCCTGGTCGCCGAGGCCTGGGTCCAGCCGCTGTCCAGGCTGTCCCGGTACGTCCGCGACGACGAGATGCACCAGGCCTTCAACTTCGACTACCTGGAGACGGAGTGGGACGCGGCCGCCCTGCGCCGGACCATCGACTCCTCGATGGCGGCGAACGAGGCCGTCGGTGCGCCGACCACCTGGGTGCTGTCCAATCACGATGTGGTGCGCCATGTCTCGCGGCTCGGCCTGCCCTCGAAGGGCCCGCGGCCGAACGGCATCAGGGCCGACGACCCGCAGCCCGATTACCACTTCGGGCTCCGGCGGGCCAAGGCGTCCAGCCTGATGATGCTCGGTCTGCCCGGTTCGGCGTACCTGTACCAGGGCGAGGAGCTCGGGCTGCCCGACCACACCGCACTGGACGACGACCTCCGGCAGGACCCCACCTGGTGGCGCTCCGAGTACACCGAGGCCGGCCGCGACGGCTGCCGGGTGCCGCTGCCCTGGGAGGCCGACGCGCCCGGACTGGGCTTCGGCCCGACCGGCGCAACCTGGCTGCCGCAGCCGGCCGAGTACGCCGACCTGGCCCGCGACCGGCAACTCGCCGCGGACGGCTCCACGCTGAGCATGTACCAGTCGGCACTCGCCCTGCGCCGGGCGTTCAAGCTCGGAGCCGGCTCGCTGCAGTGGCTTCCGGGTCTGGGTGCCGACGTCATCGGCTACATCAACGGGGAGGTCACCGTGGTGTCCAACATGGGCGACGGGCCGGTTGCGCTGCCGTCCGGCGAGGTGCTGATGTCCTCCGACGAGCTGCCCGGCGACGGGACGCTGCCGGCGGACGTCACGGTGTGGCTGGTCTGAGTACGGTGCTGACGACCCCGCGGCTGCGGTTGCGGCCGCTGACCCGCGGGGACGCAGCGGCGCTGTCGGCATACCGGTCCGACCCTGCCGTCGCCCGGTACCAGCCTTGGACGGTGCCGTTCACCGTGCAGGATGCCGAGAACCTCATCACCGCGCTGGTGGAATCGGACCCGCTGACCCCGGGCTGGTTCCAGTACGGCATCGAACGCCGAGCTGACGCGGCCCTGATCGGCGACCTCGGGGTGCACCTGCACGCGAACGGCATGCAGGCCGAGATCGGTTTCACCCTGTCCGCTTCCGAGCAGGGACAGGGCTACGGCAGCGAGGCGGTGCGGCGCATCCTGGAGCACCTGCTCGTCGAGCGGCGGCTGCACAAGGTGGCTGCCGAGTGCGACGCCCGCAACGAGGCGTCGGCCCGCCTGCTGACCAGGGTGGGCTTCACCCTCGAGGGGCGGCTGCGTTCGCAGACGTTCCTCAAGGGCGAGTGGACCGACGACCTGTGGTTCGGCGTGCTGGCCGACGAGTGGCCCCCCGCTTGAATCAGGGGAGCAGCACCAGTTTGCCCGTCGTCCGGCGACCGGCGAGTTCCTCCTGCGCCGCGGCCGCGTCCGACAGCGGGTAACGGCCCCCGATCAGCACGTGCAGGGACCCGTCCGCGACCCAGCCGAACAGGTCGGCGGCCCTGGCGAGCAGCTCCGCGCGGTCGAGGACGAAGTGGTCGACGTTGGGCCGGGTGAGCTTGAGTGAGCCGCCCTTGTTGAGCCGCTGGATGTCGAAAGGCGGGACCTGCCCGCTCGCGCCGCCGAACAGCACCATCGTGCCGCGCATCGCCAACGAATCCAGCGAGCCGTCGAAGGTCGCTGCGCCCACCCCGTCGTACACGGCAGCCACTCCCCTGCCGCCGGTCAGCTGCCGCACCTTCGCCGGGAAGTCGTCATAGCCGACGATCACCTCGTCTGCGCCGGCACCGCGGGAGAGCGCCGCCTTCGCCTCGGTGGACACCGTGGTGATCACCCGCGCGCCGAGCTTCTTGGCGATCTGGGTGAGCAGCAGGCCGACCCCTCCCGCGCCGGCGTGGATGAGCACCGTGTCGTCGGGCCCGATGCGGAAGACGTCGGTGGCGAGCGCATGCGCCGTCAGACCCTGCAACGCCAGGGCGGCCGCCTGCTCGTCGGACAGCGCGTCCGGGACCGGGATCAGCTTCGCCACCGGCCCGACGGTCACCTCGGCGTAGGACCGCGGGACCTGCAGCCAGGCCACCCGGTCGCCCACCGCGAGTTCGGTGACGTCCGGGCCGAGGGCGATCACCTGACCGGCGCCCTCCCTCCCCGGCACCATCGGCAGCGGCATCGGGTAGACGCCCTCCCGGTGGTAGATGTCGATGAAGTTCACCCCGGCGGCGGCGACCTGGATCGCCACCTCGCCCGGACCCGGCTGGGGAGCCGCGATCTCGGTGTACTGCAGCACCTCCGGACCGCCGGTCCGCTCCAGCTGAACCGCCCTGATCTTTCCTGCGTCGGTCATCGTCACGCCTCTCCGCTCATCCCCGATCCGCTCATCCCCCGATCACTGGTCAGGTTCCCCGCGAATCGTTCGCCGCAACTTCGGTACCCGCTCGGCGAGGGTGCGTTCGGCACCGTAGCCGGTCGGACTGTAGTAGTCCCGGCCGACCAGCTCATCGGGCGGGTACTGCTGCGGCACAACGGCTCCCGGCCGGTCGTGCGGGTAGATGTAGCTCTGTGCGTTGCCGAGTTTCGCCGCGCCCGGGTAATGCCCGTCGCGCAGCGCCGGCGGCACCGAACCGGCCCTGCCGTCCCGGACGTCCGCCATCGCCGCGTCGATCGCCCGGATGACGGCGTTCGATTTCGGCGCCGTGGCGAGGTGGATGGTGGCCTGCGCGAGGGCGATGCGCGCCTCCGGCAGGCCAACCAGCTGGACGACCTGGGCGGCGGCCACGGCCACCGGCAGCGCGGTCGGATCGGCCATCCCGACGTCCTCGGAGGCGTGGATCATCAGCCGCCTGGCGATGAACCGCGGATCCTCCCCCGCCTCCAGCATCCGGGCGAGGTAGTGCACGGCCGCATCGACGTCGCTGCCGCGGATCGACTTGATGAACGCGCTCGTGACGTCGTAGTGCTGGTCGCCGGACCGGTCGTAACGGACGGCCGCCCGGTTGACCGCCCGTTCAACGGCGGCCAGGTCGATGACGGCCGGAGACCCGTCGAACGGCGCCCCGCCGACCTCGCCGACCGAATCGGCCGCCGCCTCGAGCGCGGTCAGGGCCCGCCTGGCGTCGCCGCCGGCCAGGGCGACCAGGTGCGCCCTGGCCTCGTCGGTGATCTCGAAGGCGCCGGCCAGGCCGCGCTCGTCTTTCACCGCCCGATCGACCAGGGATGCGACATCGGCGTCGGTCAGCGGCTGCAGCTGCAGCACCAGCGAACGGGACAGCAGCGGCGAGACCACGGAGAAGAACGGGTTCTCGGTGGTCGCCGCGATCAGCACGATGGTCCGGTCCTCGACCGCGCCGAGCAGTGAATCCTGCTGGGTGCGGGAGAACCGGTGCACCTCGTCGATGAACAGCACGGTCTGCTCGCCGGTCGACCGCAGCCGGGCGGTGGCGTCCGCGATCACAGCCCTGACCTCTTTGACGCCCGCGGAGACGGCGGACAGCTGCGCGAAGTGCCGGCCGGTCGACCCGGCGACCAGCGTTGCCAGAGTGGTCTTGCCGGTCCCGGGCGGGCCGTACAGGAGCATCGATGACGGCGACCCGCCCTGCACCAGCCGGCGCAGCGGCGCCCCCGGACCCAGCAGGTGCGCCTGGCCGGCGACCTCGTCGAGGGACCTCGGCCGCATCCGGGCGGCCAGCGGCGCATGCGGGTCGACGGGGCGGTCCGGCGACCAGGCGGCGGTGCCGGGCCGGGCTGTATCCGGCTGCTCGGCGGTACCGCCCACCGTGAAAAGGCCTGGCTCCGTCGGGCTCACCGCGCCGACGCTACCGGTCGGGCGCACAGAAGTAGGCTGCGGTGCCATGGAGATCCTGCGCTACGCCGCCTTCACCGATCGCCCCGATGGCGGCAACCCGGCGGGCATCGTGCTGGCGGCCGACGGGCTCGACGAGAGCGAGATGCAGCGCATCGCAGCCGATGTCGGATTTTCGGAAACGGCGTTTCTCACTCCCACCGGCCCGGAGACGGCCAACGTGCGGTACTTCGCGCCGATCGCCGAGGTGGCGTTCTGCGGGCACGCGACCATCGCGGCCGCGGTCGCACGGGCAGAACGGATCGGCGCCGGCCGGCTGACCCTGGAGTCCGTGGCCGGCCCGATCGAGGTGACGACGACGCAGAGCGCGAACGGGATCACGGCCACGCTGGTCAGCGTGCCGCCGGTAGTCGGCGAGATACCGGACGAGGTGACGACGGAACTGCTCGCGGCCCTGCGGTTGACGCCGGCCGACCTCGACCCGGCGCTCCCGGTCCGCGTGTCGTACTCGGGGAACCATCACCCGATCGTCGGTGTGCCACTCGACGTGCTGGACCGGCTCGACCACGACCAGCCCCGGCTCGCCGCCGTGATGGCCGCGAACGACTGGGGGGCGACGGTGGCCGTCGTCAGCCGCACCGGCGACACCGAGTTCGAGGCGCGCAACCCGTTCCCACCCGGCGGTGTGCGGGAGGACCCGGCGACCGGCTCAGCGGCCGCCGCACTCGGCGGGTATCTCCGCGCCCTGGGTCTGGTCGACCCACCCGCGACCGTGACGGTGCGGCAGGGCAGGCACATCGGCCGGCCCGGGGTGCTGATCGTCGACATCCCGGCCGGGGACGGCGGCATCGCGGTGTCCGGCGGCGCGGTGCCCCTACCCTGACATTTCACCTGGCCCTGAACTCAGACGGTGGCGTTGACCTCGGCCGGGGCGTTGCTCGCGGCCACCAGCCGGTGCACCAGTCGCATCTTCTCCAGCACGGCCGGCGGCAGCACGAACGGGTAGAGATCCTTGTGCCCCATGGACCGGTTGATCATGTTCAGCGACCAGACCAGCGGCAGCCACAGTGCGATCATCCGGTCGAACCCTGCGTTGCCGGCCAGCGGCTGGGTCGCCGTCGCACCGGCCGGTGCGAAGCCGAAAGCTGCTGCAGTGTCGATGGTGTCGCGGATGTGCAGGTAGTGCGCGAAGGTCTCCGCCCAGTCCTCGGCGGGATGCATGGTCGCGTAGGAGGAGACGTAGTTCTGTTCCCAGCCCTGCGGTGCACCCTGCGAGTAGTGCCGGTCGATGGCGGCCTGGTAGTCCGCATCCGGGTCGCCGAAGAGCTGCTCGAACTCCTGGCGGGCCGGCCCCGACTCGGCCAGCACGATGAAGTAGTAGTGACCCGTCTCGTGCCGGAAGTGCCCCAGCAGGGTCCGGTACGGCTCGTCCATCGAGACCCGCAGCTGCTCGCGGTGCACATCGTCACCCTCGGCGAGATCAAGGGTGATGACGCCCTCGTCGTGCCCGGTGATGACCGGCTGCTGGGCGCTGGAGAGCAGGTCGAACGTCAGGCCGCGGTCCGGGTCC
The DNA here is from genome assembly GCF_052976845.2 of Nakamurella sp. GG22. Classification (NCBI taxonomy): domain Bacteria; kingdom Bacillati; phylum Actinomycetota; class Actinomycetes; order Nakamurellales; family Nakamurellaceae; genus Nakamurella; species Nakamurella sp. GG22. The sequence continues at coordinate 34,749 of NZ_JBRIIO020000027.1, forward strand.
TCGGTGCGGTCGCTGATCGGCAGTCCGAGGTCGACCAGTTCGACGACCAGCCGGCGCTTCGCGGCCTCCGCCTCGGCGAATGCCACCAGGGCGGGATCACCGTCGGCGGGCCGGGTCCGGGTCAACGAACAGGACCGGCACAGCGGCGGACCTTCGGCCGGCACCAGCCAGTTGCAGCCGGCCACGTGCTTGTTCGCGCACACCCGGCGCGGCGGGGCCAGCGTGGTCAGCCCGTCGGACCCGAGCACCGCGAATTCGCGCTGCACGGGGTCGAAGCCGATGGCGTTGCCGCAGCTCAGGCACAACGAGTTCTCGAAGGCCAGTCGTTGACCGCAGTGCGGGCAGGCAAAGTCACGCATGGAAATCCTCAGCGTCGGGGGTGGTGGGCCTCGCCCGGTTCCGGGGGCACGACGGCGTCAAGGCTGAACCGACTTTACTGCCCTGCACGGCTCCCGCCGTACCCTCGCGGTGACCCGGTCGTCGCTCAAGGGGTTTACATGCCCGATGGCCGGCGAGCCAAACGCAAGGAACATCACTCAGTCCAACGGCACTGTCAGTCCAACGGCGCGACGTCGACCGAGACGTCCATCTTCCGGGTCTTGGCGTCGGTGTAAATGACGCCGCGCAGCGGCGGGACGTCGTCGTAGTCCCTGCCCCACGCCAGCACGGTGTACCGCTCGTCGGCGAGTGTGTCGTTGGTCGGGTCGAAATCGAGCCAACTGCCGTCGGCGAGCCGCACCGCCGCCCAGGCGTGGCTGGCGTCGGCGCCGACCAGTCGCTCCTTGCCTGGCGGCGGGTAGGTGGCCAGGTACCCGGAGACGTACCGGCAGGCAAGCCCGACGGAGCGGGCACAGCCGATTGCCAGGTGCGCGAAGTCCTGGCACACGCCGGCCCTGGCCTCGAGCACGTCCATCACAGTGGAGGACACCGACGTGGCGCCGTGCCGGTAGGTGAACTCCGTGAAGATGCGGTGCGTCAGGTCCGTCACCGCCTCCAGGATCGGCCGGCCCGGCACGAACGAGACGTCCGCGTAGTCGCGGATCTGGTCGGGCATCCGCACGAGCGGCGAGGCGAGGGTGAACTCGACCGCCGCGGGCTCGCTGCCGCCCGCCGGCCGTGCCTTCTCCCAGGGCAGCGCGGCGACCCGTTCGTCGAGGGAAGGGGGCGACACCTCGACATCGGACCGGCCGGTCACCACCAGTTCGGTGTGCGCGTCGGTGACGTGGAAGTAGGAGTTCGCGTTGCCGTACCCGTCCACGCTGTGCGCCATGTCGGACGGTCGCGGCTCGACGCTGAGCTGGTGCTGCAGACAGCGCTGCCCCGGTAGGTCCCGCGGGTGCAGGTAGCCGCGGCCGAACGACGTGCCGACCTCGTCGGAGTAGCGGTACACCGTGCGGTGCTCGATGCGGTAGCGACGGGTCACAGGATCCCCTCCCCTGCGACACCGAGCGGCTGCATCGGCGCCGGGTGCCAGAAGTGTTGCGCGGCAACGGCTTCGGCGATTCCGCGGAGGGCCTCGTTGGTACTGTCGAGCAGCTCGAGCAGATCCGGCAGCCGGCCTTCGGCGTCCGCGTCGACCAGGTCCGCCGGCCGCACCCGGCGGAGCCGTCCCTCCAGGTCCTCCAGCCGGCGCTGCGGCCGGGAGGTGCCCGAGGAGTCCGGCAGCGCTCGGAGGTCGGCCCTGGCCTGGGCGACCTGGTACGCGAGCGAGCGGGGGTTGCCCGCGTCGAGCAGCAGCAGCTCCAGCATGGTGGCGATCTGGATGCGGCCGCGGTACCGGCGCCGGTAGGTCACCCCGGACTCGCCGGCCGCCAGCACCGACTCGACCACCAGGGAGTCGACGGCGGAGCTGTGCGAGCGGGTGAGCGTCGCCCGGAGCAGGGCCGTCAGCTGCTGGCCGCGTTCCAGCCGGCGCCCGAGATCCATGAAGTACCAACCGGGATCGCGGACCATGTTCTCGCTGGCCAACCCGGACAGCGCCAGCATGCTCGACAGCACCGCGGTCTGGGTCGACGAGAGGGTGAGCCCACCGCCGTCACCGGGTGCGTCGGCGAGCGCGGCGAGCGCCCGGTCCGTCGCCCCCAGCACCATCCAGGTGTCGCCGGAGAGCTGGTCACGGACCGACCGGGCCGCCTCCCGCAGGCCCGACAGCGACTGCGCGACGGTGCCTTCCTCCGTGGCGTCCACCATCAGGTCCCGGATGTGCGGCAGCGGTTCGGCACCCGGCCGGGCGGCGCCGGTGCCGGACACCTCGGTGACGGCGGAGAGCAGGACCGGGACACAGCCCGCCCCAGGGTGCTCCGGGCGGAAGCGGAACTCGTCCACCCGCTCGCGCGCCACGATCAGCAGCCTGGTCAAATCCTCGGTGCGTTCGGCGTACCGGCCGAGCCAGAACATGTCCTCCAGTACCCGCGGGGATGACGCCGCCTCGGGGCGTTCGGGCTGCACCAGCGGACCCTCGTAGAGCCAGACCCGGCCGTCGACGCGGTCGGCGGCGTCCGGCCTGCCGGACCGCACCCAGACGTCCTTCGCGACGCTGCTCCTGCCCCGGACGCCCATCGGTTCGGTGTCCTGCACCCGGCCGAGGGAGCCCGGCATCGCCACGTACCCGGAGCCGTGCGCCACGGTGAACAACCGCATGCTGACCTGCCCGGCCACCAGGCCGTTGGGCGTGGCCATCGGCGCCTCGGAGAACGGCGCCGCCTGCTGGCCGACCCAGCGGGTCGGCTCGGCCGTCAACCGGTCCCGCCACCGGTCCCGCTCGGCGCGGGTCAGCAGTGCCGGGAACACCGACTTCCCCCGGCCGACGGGCCGCAGCACCATCTGGTCGAGATGGCTGAGCACGTGCGACCGGTCGGCGTCGGTGCCGCACCAGTAGGTGGGCAGCGACGCCAATTTGAGCGATTCACCGAGTACGGCGCGCGCGAGCTTCGGCAAAAACGGTGCCAGGCCGGGGTTTTCGAGAACGCCGCTGCCCAGGGTGTTCACCACGGTGACGGTGCCCCGCCGGCACGCCTCGGTCAGCCCGACGACACCCAGCCGTGATGCGGGGTTCAGGTCAAGCGGGTCGGACCAGGCTGCGTCGACGCGGCGGACGACCACGTCGACGGGTTCGAAACGGCCCATCGAGCGCATCCAGAGCCTGCCCCTGCGGATCGTCAGGTCGGCGCTCTCCACCAGCGGCACGCCCAGCAGGGAGGCCAACATGGCCTGGTCGAACGCGGTCTCCGAGTGGGTGCCCGGAGTCAGCACGACGATCCGCGGGTCCTCCGCCTCATTCGGCGCGACCGAGGCGAGGGCGGACCGCATGGTGTGGAAGTAGGCGGCCAGCCCGCGCGGGGCGCTGCGCCGGAAGACGTCCGGCAGCACCCTGGACACCACCCGCCGATCGGCCATCGCATAGCCGGCGCCGGACGGCGCCTGGGTGCGGTCACCGATCGCGTGGAACGCGCCGGACCCGGTCCGGCAGACGTCGACGGCGTGGAAGAACAGCTGGTGGGCGCCGGGGATGGTGATGCCGTGCGCAGGCCGCAGGTAATCGGGGTGCTGGAACACCAGCTCCGGCGGCAGCAGGCCGTTCGCGACGAGCCGGCCCGGTCCGTAGATGTCGGTGAGCACCTCGTCGAGCAGCTGCGAACGCTGTATCAGCCCGGCCTCCAGCGCGGTCCACTCGGCATCCTCGACGACCAGCGGTAACGGATCGAGCTGCCAGCGTTCCGGCGGAGCGGGCGCGGCGTCGGGATCGGCGCTGACATCGGTGACCGGTGTGTACGTGACGCCGTCGTCCTCGAGCAGGCGCTCCACCCGGCCCGCCAACCGGTTCAGGCCCTGCTCGCCGATGGTGTCCAGCTCGGCGGCGAGGTCCGACCAGCCGGGCAGCAGGCCGCCGTTGATCCCCGTCATCTCGTCGTAGCGGCGATGGTCGCCCGACGGCGCGGTGAGCATGCCGCTGCGGGCCAGGTACGCCTCGACCAGCGACACCCGGCCGGCCACAGCGGGGTCGGCGGACGCGGTCATCGCGCCTCCGATGCCGTGATCGCCCGTGCCCGCCGCAGGTCCAGGATGCCGACCGGCCCGGCGTCGACGGCCAGCAACGCGGCGCGCTCGCGGAGCCGCGCGATGTCGATCGAGCCCTGACCCGAACCCGCCGGGTCGAACCGTCTGGTCCGCCGGGCCTCCGCCTCCATGGCGTTGACGGGAGGCTTGTCGTACGACCGGCCGCCGGGGTGCGACACCCGGTAGGTCGCGCCGCCGAGCGAGACGCCGCCGCCGTTATCGACACCGGCCGGATCGACCACGTCGAACACCAGCGGCGAGTCCGGCGGGATGGTCGGATGCAGCGAGCTCGGCGGCGCCCAGGCGCGGTACCGGACGCCGGCGACCTGCAGCCCCGGAACCGCCGTCGGCTGCAGCGGAACAGGAAAACCGTTGCAGGTGACCATGACCCGGCCCGCCGACGCCCCGGTCAGGCTCACCTGCAGCCGCTCGACCGACGAATCGACGTACCGCGCCGTCCCACCGGCCGTCGCTTCCTCGCCGAGCACGTGCCACGGCTCGATCGCCCAACGCAGCTCCAACTCCAGCTCCCCGACCGTCACGTTGCCCAGCCGCGGGAAACGGAACTCGAAGAACGGATCCAGCCAGCTGGTCTTGAACTCGATGCCATGCGCGCGAAGATCGGCGGCGACCTCCGCGATGTCGGCGATCACATGATGCGGCAACAGGTACCGCCCGTGCAGGTCGTCACCGTGCCGCAGCAACGGCGCGTGCAGCGGTTCGTCCCAGAACCGGGACACCAGGGACCGGACGAGAAGTGTCTGCACCAACGCCATCTGGGCGTGTGGTGGCATCTCGAAGCCGCGGAGCTCGAGCAGCCCCAGCCGGCCTCGGGCGGAATCGGGACTGTAGAGCTTGTCGACGCAGAACTCCGCGCGGTGGGTGTTGCCGGTGATGTCGGTCAACAGATGCCGCAGCGCCCGGTCCACCACCCACGGTGACACGGCGCCGTCATCCCCGGTCTGCCGGCGGATCTCGGCGAACGCGATCTCCAGCTCGTACAGCGTCTCCGCCCGGCCCTCGTCAGCCCGCGGCGCCTGCGAGGTCGGGCCGATGAACTGGCCGGAGAACAGGTAGGACAACGACGGGTGGCGCTGCCAGTGGGTGAGCAGCGACACCAGCAGGTCGGGCCTGCGCAACAGCGGCGAATCGGCCGGTGTCCGGCCGCCGATGGTGACGTGGTTGCCGCCGCCGGTGCCGCGGTGGCTCCCGTCGACGGCGAACGTCTCGGTGCCGAGCCGGCTCTGCCTGGCCTGCTCGTACAGGGTGCCGATGACGGCGACCTGCTCGTCCCAGCTCGCCAGCGGCTGGATGTTGACCTCGATGACGCCGGGATCGGGGGTCACCGACAGGGTCTGCAGCCGTGGGTCGGTCGGCGGTCCGTACCCCTCCAGCACCACCGGTCCACCGGTGGCGGCCGCGGCCCGTTCCACCAGGCCGACCAGCTCGACCCACGGATCCAGTTCCTCGATCGGCGGCAGGAACACATACAGCAGACCGTCCCTGACCTCGGCCACCAGCGCGGTCACCGGTGCCCCGTCCGCGGACACCACCACGGCATGCTGCGTCGTCCCGACCGGGAGCGGCGGGCGCGGGGCCAGTGGATCGACCTCACCGGTCGGCTCGGGCGGCTCCCAGGAGATCGCGTCCAGCGGGAGCCGGAGGCCGGCCGGCGAATCACCGGGCAGCAGCACCAGCCGGCCGCGGCGAAGGCGCCAATCGGCGCTCCCCCAGCCCACCGTCGGTAGCCCGTCCTGCTCCTCCGGTGCGGCAAGCCGGTGCAGCGGCAGGACGAACGCGGTCGGGTCCGTCACCGACCGATCCAGCTCGGCCAGCCGGGCGGCCCTGGCGTCGGGAGTGTCGTCGGTCAGGTCCTCGGTGACCGGGTCACCGGCCGGCATTCGGACCTGCTGCGCAAGACGGCCGAGCGCGTCCTCGTACGCCGGCCGGACCTGCCCGGCCGGCAACCCGAAACCATCGGCGACCGCCGCGATGAACCGGCCGGCGTCCGATGTCGCCACGGTCGTCGCGGTCGTCGGCCGGGCGGCGCCGGGGTCGGCGAGCAGCGCCGGGTCGGACCACAGCGGCAGGCCGTCAGCCCGCCAGTGCAGGGCAATCTGCCAGCGGGGCAACGGTTCTCCCGGATACCACTTGCCCTGCCCGCGGTGCACGATCCCGGTGGGCGCGTAGATCGCTCGCAGCCGCTCGGCGAGCACGCCGGCGCGTTCGCGTTTCTGCGGGCCGTCCGCGTCCGTCGTCCACTCGGCGGCGGTGCTGTCGTCGATCGAGACGAAGGTGGGTTCGCCGCCCATCGTCAGCCGGACGTCACCAGCCTCCAGTCGCTTGTCGACCAGCGCGCCCACCTGCTGCACCTCGGCCCACTGCTGCGGGCTGTACGGCAGGGTGACCCGCGGATCCTCATGGATCCGCCGTACCAGGTTGGAGTACTCCAGGGTGGTCTGCGCGATGCCCGTCGAGCCGCTGATCGCGGCAGCGGTGGTGGGGTGCGGGGTGGCCGAGAGCGGGATGTGACCCTCGCCGGCGAACAGGCCCGACGTCGGGTCCATCCCGATCCAGCCGGCCCCGGGGATGTACACCTCCGCCCACGCGTGCAGGTCGGTGAAGTCCGCCGACGGCCCGGACGGGCCGTCCAGCGAGGCGATGTCCGACGCCAACTGCACCAGGTAGCCGGACACGAACCGGGCGGCGAGCCCCAACCTGCGCAACAGCGAGACCAGCAGCCAGGCGGAATCCCGGCAGGAGCCGATTGCCGTGGTCAGGGTGTGATCCGGCGTCTGCACGCCCGGTTCCATCCGGACCGAGTAACCGACCCGCCGCTGCACGCACGCGTTGAGCTGCACCAGGAAATCCACGATGGGTGTGTTCGGCCAGATCTCGAACTCGTCCAGCCACCGCCGGACCTCCGGCCCTGGACCCGAGCCGGGAGCACCCTCGTCCACAGGCCGCAGGTAGGGCTCGAGGTCGGCGGCCAGGTCCGCCGGGTACGCGAAGCCGTAGTGCTCCGCGTACTCCTCGATGAAGAAGTCGAACGGGTTGACGACGGTCAGGTCCGCTTCCAGGCCGACCGTGATGGACAGCTCGGTGGCCCGCTCAGGGAAGACCAGCCGGGCCATGAAGTTGCCGAACGGGTCCTGCTGCCAGTTGATGAAGTGGTCGGACGGCTCGACCGTCAAGGAGTAGGACTCGATCCGGGTCCGCGAGTGCGGCGCCGGCCGGAGCCGCACCACATGCGGATGGATGGTGACCAACCTGTCGAAGCGGTAGGTCGTGCGGTGCTCCAGGGCCACCTTGATCGCCACACTGATCCCCTCAAGAGTCGGAACTGCCGAACACCCGCATCGGTAGTGCCGCGTTCAGGGATGCCGTTGGTCGCACACTCTATTCAGCCCGTGTTTCCGGCTTGGTACATCGGGGGCGGAACGGACGTCCCGGCCGGATGTATCGATCGACGGTCATCCCTGCTCCCACGGTCGTGACTTCCTCGCCGGCCGTCCTGATTGCCACCCTGCTCGTCGTCAACCTCGTCATCGTCGGAACCTTCGGCGGCGTGTGGTGGTTGCTGTGCTCCATCCGCCCGCGCTTCCCCGCGGCGACACCAACCACGATCAGCCGGCTGACGTCGCCGCCGCCGGTCCCCGTGGCGGTCACCGGCGTGGTCGCGGCCGGTCCTGACGGGCCGGTGACATCACCGCTGAGCCGGGAGAGCTGCGCGTGGTACCGGCTGAACTCGTTCCGGCGTCGGGAGAGCCTTGACTCGTCCGTCCGCTACGAGAAGGTCAGCGAGCTGATCAGTGACGGCGACGTCGTGATCAGCGACGGAACCGGGTCGGCGACGCTGTCCATGGGCGACGTCGAGCACTACGGCGGCTGGCTCGTCCAGTCGACGAGCACCCCGCGTCGACCGGCCGGCACCGGCGTCCTCGACCGCGCCGGAACCGCTCTGCTCAGCCGCGGGCTCCGGCAGGACGAGTATGTGATCCCGATCGGCGCGACGGTGACCGTGATCGGTCGTCTCGTGCTGGACCGTGGCCGCCTGCGACCGGCCGACGGCACCCACCCGCTGGCGGCGACACCTCAATCTCTGCAGCAGTTCCAGGCCGGCCAGCAGGAGATCAGCCGTCGATCCCGGCAGACCGCGCGGCTGATGCTCGTTCTCGCGGTCACGACAGCGGCACTGCTCGACGCGGTCGCGCTGTGGGCGATCTTCGGGTGATTCTCAGGCCGGCGGCGCCGGCTTCGGCGGCACGAAGTCGACCCCGGCCTCCTTGCGCTGCTGGGCGGTGATCGGCGCCGGCGCCCCGGTCAACGGGTCGAAACCGCCGCCAGACTTGGGGAACGCGATCACCTCGCGCAGCGAGGTCGCCCCGGCCAGCAGCATGACGATCCGGTCCCAGCCGAACGCGATGCCGCCGTGCGGTGGCGCTCCGAACGCGAAGGCGTCGAGCAGGAAACCGAACTTCTCCTGCTGCTGCTCCTCTGTCAGCCCCATCACCGCGAACACCCGCTGCTGGATGTCCGCGCGGTGGATACGGATGGACCCGCCGCCGATTTCGTTGCCGTTGCAGACGATGTCGTAGGCGTAGGCGAGTGCGGAGTCCGGGTCGACGTCGAACGTCTCGAGCGATTCGGGCTTGGGTGAGGTGAAGGCGTGGTGCACCGCGGTCCAGGTGCTGCCCGCGCCGCCGACCGACACGTCGTCGGTTTCGTCGGTGCGCTCGAAGAGCGGGGCGTCGACCACCCAGCAGAACGCCCAGGCGCTCTCGTCGATCAGACCGCCCCGCTTGCCGATCTCGACCCGGGCGGCACCGAGGAGTTCCTGGCTGCCCCGGCGCGCGCCGGCGGCGAAGAAGACCGCGTCACCGGGTTCGGCCCCGACAGCCCCGGCCAGGCCGGCCCTCTCATCATCGGAGATGTTCTTCGCGACGGGGCCGCCGAGTGTGCCGTCATCGGCGATCGTCACGTACGCAAGGCCGCGTGCCCCGCGCTGCTTGGCCCATTCCTGCCAGGCGTCGAAGCCGCGCCGGGGGGTGCTCGCGCCGCCCTTCTGCACAACGGCCCCGACGTACGGCGCCTGGAAGACCCGGAACGGCGTGCCGGCGAAATAGTCGGTGAGCTCGGTGATCTCGAGGTCGAAGCGGAGGTCGGGCTTGTCCGAGCCGTAGCGGTTCATCGCGTCGGTGAAGGTGATCCGCGGGATTGGCGTAGTCAGCTCGTGCCCGATCAGCCGCCACAGCGCCGCGATGACGTCCTCGGCCACCGCGATCACATCGTCCTGGTCGACGAACGACATCTCGACGTCGAGCTGGGTGAACTCGGGCTGCCGGTCGGCGCGGAAATCCTCGTCCCGGTAGCAGCGGGCGATCTGGTAGTAGCGCTCCATCCCGGCGACCATCAGCAATTGCTTGAACAGCTGCGGGGACTGTGGGAGGGCGTACCAGGATCCTGGCTTCAACCGGGCCGGCACCAGGAAGTCCCTGGCACCTTCGGGGGTCGAGCGGGTCAGCGTCGGCGTCTCGATCTCGACGAACTCACGCGCGTCGAGCACCGCCCGCGCCGCACCGTTGACCGCCGAGCGGAGCCGCAGCGCGGCGGCCGGACCGGACCGACGAAGGTCGAGGTAGCGGTACTTAAGCCGCGTCTCCTCGCCCACGGAGATCGAGTCGTCGATCTGGAACGGCAGCGGCCCGGACTCGGACAGCACCTGCAAATCGGTGGCCTCGACCTCAATTGCGCCGGTCGGCAGATCCGGGTTCTCGTTGCCCTCCGGCCGGATCGCGACCGTTCCGGCCACCTGGACGCAGAACTCGCTGCGCAGCGCATGGGCGGCAGCGAGCACCTCGCCGGAGTGGAAGACGACCTGGGCCACACCCGAGGCGTCGCGGAGGTCGATGAAGATGACGCCGCCGTGATCGCGACGCCGCGCCACCCACCCGGCGAGAGTGACGGTCGCGCCGTCGTCGGTGGGGCGCAGGGAGCCGGCAGTTCGATCGCGGAGCACAGGGATTCCTCTGGAAGGGGACGGAGGGACCCGGCGATCCTACGGCTGTCGCGGGACAGCCCTTCTGCCTACGCACCCCAGTTGCACTCTGTCATCGGGGTGAAACAATCTGTCGCCATCGGGTCCGGCCCGATCGATTGTACGTTTCGGGCGATTTTCGATTGTTCCGATCGCCACTAGTCCCGCCGGGACGCGGACCCATGCACCGCGACACAGAAGAGCGGTACGGCCACCGACATCTGCGCGTTGTTGATCTGACGAAGGGCGGTCCCCAGTCTGCCCTTTCCGCCTTTCTGGCGGTTGACACTCCGACCCTAGGTTGAATTAGATCAAGGTGGCGGGTGATCGACCCGTTAAGGCGATCAAAGGGGATAGCCATGCGCAGATCACTGTTCCGTCGGCTGCTGTGCACCGTTGCGGTAATCATCACCGGAATGGTCGGACTTGCCGGCCCGTCGGCTGCGGCTGATCCGGACTCCGTGCTCGATTTCGCTGCCGGTCAAGCCTGCGATTTCGCGCTCAGGGTCGAAGTCAACGGCTCATCAAGAGTCCAGAGGACTTTCTACGATCGCGACGGCAACCCAGTGCGAACTCTGTCGGCCGGCACAGGCTCCACCCTGACCTTCATCAATCTCGACCGCCAGCGGAACACCTACACAACGAAATCCAACGGTGCGGTCGCTCGCACGGTCCCCAACGGCGACGGGACATCGACCGTGACGACCGGCGGACACAACGTCATCTTCCTGTTCCCCACCGACATCCCCGCCGGCCCATCGACCACCCTGTACGTCGGCCAGGTTGTCTATCTCACAGATGATGCGAGCAAGTTCACGCTTCTCAAGACGAGCGGTCGGAGCGTCGACATCTGCAAGGTCGTGAGCTGAAGAACGTTTCCGCGGGAACGCCTTCTAAAGCTGAAACACCGGCGTGTCCGGCAAACACGCCGGCACACGCGTCGCCGTTTGCTGACGGCCCCTGGTTCAGGAACCGCAGAACGTGCCGGGCGGTGCTCCCGGGGCCACCGTGTAGATCGTCACGAGAATCAGCCCGTCAACGGGATCCCACTCCCAGTAGGTCACCTGCACGCAGGTATTGCTGCCCGAACTCGTCGGTGCCGCAGCGGTGGTCGAAGTGGTGCCGGTCGGCTGGACCGACTTGCTGCTGACAGGCGTGGTCGGCTTGCCGGTGGTTGGTTTCGCTTTGCCTGACATCCTGGCATCGCTGGTGGTGATTGCAGTGGCCACGGCGGTGGGCGAGACATTGATCGCGACAGCCACGGTCAGCATGGCGACGGCAGCGGCCGTCATAGCGCGGGTGGTCAGCGATGAATGCACCGTCATCATGAACTCCGTCCGGCGCACGTGTCACGAACCGCAGGTGGTGCCGGCCGGGGCGTCGGGCGCGACGACAGCCGTTCGGGTCCAGGCGCCGCCGTCGGCCGGATCGAACTCCCACACCGGGACCCCTAGGCACGGCCACGTCGTCCGGTCAACGGCCGGCGGGCGCGGAATCGACGGCAGGGCGGCGGAGGTTGACCGCGCGACCGCGGACAAGCCCCGACGATCGCCTCCGCAGATGTTCGCGTCCGGAGGGATCTGAGTGACGCAGCGGTTCGCCAACCAGGTGCTCTGGGGGCGCGCATCGTCGCGTGCGTCAGCCAATCCGTTGCCCAGCATGGTGTTCCCCACGGCGACGGTGCCTGTGACAGGCGGATAGCCCGGCACGGCCGCCAACCAGATTCCATACCTGGCATTGCCGTTCAAGCGGTTCCCGATCAGCACGTTGTCGTCGTTGCCGGCCGCGACCACGATGCCGCTGTTGGTGCCTCCCGTTGCTTCGTTGCGGTACAGCAATCCGTGAGTGACGTTGGGTAGTGCTGATGGTTCGGGGAATCTGATGTTGATTCCCGATCCGCTATTGCTGATTCGATTTCTGGATATCACCAACCCGACATTGCTGTTGGGATTCGTGTAGTTGGCGAGCCGATTGACGCCGATCGATGGGGTACCGCCCTTGAGCCTGTTTGCGTCGACGATCAATCCGATGTTTCCCCCGCCCACGATGATGCCCAGACTCGGCTGCTCTGCGGCTTCGGTCGTATCGATGTCATTGTGGCTCACCTCACCGGAGACCACGCCACAGATGAGGAAGCCGACTCTCGTGCGCTTGACAACGTTATGAACAATCCTGATATCTGAATAGTAATGCTCCCCGTCGACGGACATCGCTTCGCTGAGGTTTACGAAGGAGTTGGCACTGACGACGGCATTGCGGAGATCACTCTCGTCGGCATAGAGGCCGACACGCTCAGGACCACCAACCACCCCTCGGAAGCAATTCCTCGTGACAACAGACGTTTGGTCCCCCACACTGCCGAAGTGTATGGCGAAGGTACTGGAACCCTCGAGCACGTTACGGCGTATCTGATAACCAGAGCCTTGATCGCTCGTCGTGATTCCCGTCGTTGTTCCGGCAATCACGAAGCCGTCGATCGTTGTTCCGCTCGCATTCTTGCCGAGGGTCACAGCGCCGGCGATGACTGCGGAACCGGGGGGCGGGGCACCGTCGCCGAAACAGTCGAGGTCGGGCGCGGCGGGCGCCAGGGCAGTCAGCTTGACGGCTTTGTCAACAGTGACGTCCCCGGCATAGGACCCGCCGCAGACGTGCACGGTATCGCCGGCCACGGCGGCGTCGATAGCCTGCTGGATCGACTTGTACCCGGCATCCGGGCATTGGACGCCGTCGTCATCGACCACCACAACTCTCGGCCCACCGGTGGCGACCGCCGGCACGGCAGGCAGCATCAGGACACCGGCCAGAACAGTGAACAACCCAAGACGCAATTGCGACCTCATCCGGACCCCCTCGGCACTTGCATCCGCAATCAGCACCCACGACAGGACGCCATCGACCCAAACCCGGCGCCGGAGACCACGATCCGCCTGTTGCTTACGGAACGGAGAGTGGCCATTGCGCCACTGGTGCTACGCCATTAGGTGTGGTAATGGACGAATCCCGAACTTTCCCCGAGAATTCCCTGATCGACCGGGGAGGGGCGATGCGGGAGGACGACATGCTCCGGCTCAGTGTGGAGTGCGCGCGGATGGCGGTACTCGGAGAGGACTATGCACAATTCCTTGCCGATGGCGTGCACCGGATATTGAGGCCTGACGCCGGGGTCGGTGTGACCTACCTGCCTGTCAAGCCCGACGAACGAACCGACGTCAACGTCGTACTGTCCGGCGCTCCGCCCTATCCGGCCGAACTCGCTGTCGAGGCCACGAAGCGCATGGATCGTCATCCGATTCTTGGACAGCCGAATTGGACAACGCTGGGCACCCAGCGGGTGAGCGACCGGGTGACACTACCCAAGTTCTGGGACACCGACGTCTGGTTCTACTTCCACGGTCACGTCGACGGCAAGTACGGTGCAGGGGCGCCCTTGTTTTCCAGCTCGGAATGCATCGTCTTCATCGGGGCACACAAGTCGCGGCACGATTTCGACGACGCCGAGATGAGCGTGTTGGACGCCATTCGGGGGCCGCTCGGTTCGGCACTCGCGTTTCGTGCTGTGTGGGACGAGGCCACCACCCGCCTTCGGCAAACTCTCGATGTCGAGATGCCCGGCGACCGCCTTTCCGCCCGCGAAGCGCAGGTGCTGACACTGGTCGCAAAAGGGTGGATCAACCAACGCATCGCGCACACTCTTGGGCTGAGCGAACGGACGGTCCGCAAGCATCTGGAGAACATCAACGCGAAGCTGGGTGTGACCAACCGAGCGGCAGCGGTAGCCCGTTGGAAGGCCCTGTCCGTCCCCTGACCCGCGAGCCACTACCGGCCGGCGTTCAGAGAAAGCCGATCAACGCGAGCGTTCCCACCAGTCCACCACCCGTAGGGCACGCAGCGTGGCCCACCGGCTGGGTCCCGGCTCCTCCATCACGAACCACGACCGACCCGAATAGCCGCGGTAACGCGGCCACAAACCGTCCGGCCGGCGGGCACGCTCGACGAGCTCGATGGCATCGGACAACCGGTCGTCCGCAGCAGCACCGGCCGCCCGGAAGTGCTCGAGACCGCGCAAGACGTCGAAGTGCCATTGCGGCGGGAACGGGAAACGCGTCATCGCCGGGTTGACGACCTCGCCGGTGCTGTGCGATCGGTACAGCCGGTGGTCGAGAAAGAACCCGCGGCCGCCCGCCATCGCAGCCGAGACGTCGACATCACCGCCCTGGTAGGCGAGCAACGCATCGAGGACGCTGATGGAGGTGTGGAACGACCCGTGCCGCGACCCGTCCCGCTCGGAACGGCAGTTCCAGCCGCCGTCGGGGAGCTGATGCGCCAGCAGCCACCGGACGGCCGGATCGACTCGGGCATCGGAATAGCCGAACGACGCGGCCAGCAGTACGAACATGCCCGTGATGCACGCCTCCGGGAGCCGGGCCGACTTCGCGATGTTCAGACCACCGGAGAAGTAGCTCGCGCCGTCCCAGATCTGCCGGCAACCGGCCAGCGCCTGCGGATTGCCCGCCTGCAGGCCGAGCCAGTGCAACAGCAGCAGGGTGTACGTCGTCGATGTCCACTTGGGGCTGTACAGCGCCCCGTCCCACCGCCCGTCGGAATCCTGGAGGGCGAGTAACGCAGCGCCCCAGCCCTTTTCCGCGACCACGGCGCGTTCCGCCGCCACCTCCCCAGGGGAGGCGCCGGCCAGATCGCGCAACACCTGCCAGCGGATTGCCGGATCGCCTTCCAGCAGCCAGGACACCATCCGCTCGCGGTCGGGAGAGGTGCTAATGGGCGACCCGACCCTGCAGGGCGTATGCCCCCGCGATGAGTTCCATCGACCGGTGCTTGGCGGCGGCGCCGTGCGCGCGGGTGGAGATCAGCATCTCATGCACCCCGAACCGGTCCGCCAACTCGTCAAGGCCCTGGGCCACATTGTCGGCTGTGCCGACGACCTCGGTGCTGCCCATCGCCCGGATCAGGTCGAGTTCGGCGGGACTGTACGGGTACGCCGCCGCCTGCTCGGGGGTCGGGATCTCCTGCAGCCGGCCAGATCTCAGTAGCACCATGGACAGCGCCCCGGCCCTGGCCTCGTACGCGGCAGCCTCCTCGGTGTCCGCCGCGAGGGCCGTCACACCGATCATCGCGTACGGCTCCGTCAGGGTTTCCGACGGCCGGAACAACGAGCGGTACAGATCCAGGGCGGCGTCGGTGTTGCCACCGGCGCCGGCGAAATGGTGCGCGAAGGCGAACGGCAGTCCGAGCCGCGCCGCCAGCCGTGCCCCGTAATCCGACGAGCCCAGGATGTACACCGGAACCGGGTACGCCGGCGTCGTGCGGATGCGGGAGAACGGGTGATCTGCCGGGAAGTCGCCGTTCATGAAGTGCTGGAGCTCCGCGAGCTGCTCGGCGAAGTCGGACCCGGCCCCGTCCATCTTGCGGCGCAGCGCATATGCCGTGAGCTGGTCGCTGCCCGGCGCACGACCCAGGCCGAGGTCGATACGCCCGGGATGCAGTGCTTCCAGCGTGCCGAACTGTTCGGCCACCACCATGGGCGCATGGTTCGGCAGCATGACGCCGCCGGACCCGACCCGGATGGTGCTGGTCACAGCAGCAATGTGGGCGAGAAGAACGGCCGGCGCCGACGACGCGACCGCCGGCATCCCGTGGTGCTCGGCGACCCAGAACCGGTGGTAGCCCAGCTGTTCCGCGTGCACGGCGAGGTCGGTGGTGGTGGCCAGCGCCTCGCCGACCGAGCTGCCTACCCCGACCCCGGCCAGTTCCAGCACCGAAAGCCGGAAATCCCGCCGTCCTGCGTCCTTCTCAAATGGTGCTCGTTCACTTGTCGTCGTCACCCGTGTGTCCTCTCGTTGACCTTCTCTGAGGTCCAACCGGGCGGTGCGACGGGCTGTTCCCCGACGATCGAGCGCCCGCGGGTCAGACGTCGAGCAGTGGATGCGGCGAACCGTGCTCCTCGGCCGGCCGGCGCTGGTACACCTGCACGTGCTCGGCCAGACCCGAGAGTCGTTCGGCGCGCTGCTCCTTGCCGCCCGACTTGGTCACCCAGTCGACGTACACCCGCTGGTCGTCGGGCCGCAGCGCTTCGAACGCCGCCAGCGCCGCATCATCGGCCTGCAGAACGGCCGCCATGTCGTCCGGTACCGCAACACCCCGTGCAGTGATCATCGTCGAATCCCATCCCGAAGTCCCAGTGCTGCTCGAAACACACTCCGCTGCCATCCTGCCCCCCGCCGCGCGCACCTGCCAGATCAGATCAGCCCGTTGACGTGACCTCTGCCGCACGCTCCTCGAAGAACGTCCGTTCGGCCGCCGTCCGCGCGCACCCGGCGGCGTTGCACCATTCCATTCCGGCCTCGCGAGCCCTGCCCAGCCGTGCGAGGAGCTGGGCGCGCGCACCGAACGCGTACGGATAGCGCTCCAGGCCGCCGAGGGCCAGCACCTCGTCGAGATCGGCGAGCCCTTTCTCGGGGCCCAACAGGTAGCTCACCGCGACGGACCGGCCGATGGCCACCGTGGCCGACGGCTCGATCTCCAGCAGCGACCCGTACAGCTCGACAACGCGGGCCCAGTCGGTGGTCGCCACACCGGACGCTGTGGCGTGTTCGGCTGCGATGGCGGCTTGCAGGGTCATCGGTCCCGGCCGCGGCCGGCCGAGCGGGCCGCGGACCAGTTCCAGGCCGCGCTCGATCAGCACAGGGTTCCAGCGGCGACGGTCGGCGTCGTCGAGCAGCACCTGCCGGCCGTCGTCACCGATCCGGCCCCCGGCGCGTCCCCGGGTGAGCAGGATCAGTGCCAGCAATGAGGTGAACTCGGCGTCGGTCGGCCTCAGCGCGTGCAGCGCGGTCGCCAGGTACTGGGCGCGATCGGCCAGATCGTCGTCGGTCAATTCCTCACCGCTCGCCGCTGTGTGTCCCAGGGTGAACGAAAGGTGAACGACCCGGCGGACCGCGGGCAGCCGTGCATCGACGGTCGCGTCGTCGGGGAGATCGAGCGCAGGCCCGGCAGCGGCCAACTTCTTCTTCGCTCTCGTCAGCCGGGCGGCCATCGTCGCGGTGGGCAGCAGGAAGGCGGCGGCGATCGCCGCTGTCGGCACACCGCAGGCCAGACGCAACGTCAGCGCGATCTGGTCCTCGACGGAGATCCGCGGGTCACAGCACAGCACCACAAGGCGCAGGTCCTCGTCGCCGATCACCCCGACCTCGGTGCCGATGTCGGCCGCGTCGCCCGCGGACCGGAGGCTGCCGGCCGTCAGGATCACCGCACGTCGCGCCGCCTGCGCCGTCCGGATCCGGTCGATGGCCCGCCGCTTGGCCGCCGTGATGAGCCACGCCTCGACCGATTCCGGAACTCCACGCTCCGGCCAGGTCTGCAGGGCGAGCAGGAACGCGTCTGCCGTCGACTCTTCCGCGATGTCGAGATCCCGGACCGATCGCAGGGTGACGGCGAGGACCCGACCGGATAGTTCCCGTTGGGCCCGCGCCGCCACCTCGGCGATCGCCGGAGGAACCACGGTCAGCCGCCGATCTCCCAGATCGGCCGCAACTCGACGTACCCGTACGGCGCAGGGCAGCGTTTGGCCAGCTCCAACGCGGTGGCATCGTCGGCGGCCTCCACGAGGTAGTAGCCGCCGACGACTTCCTTGAGTTCGGGCAACGGATTGTCGATGGTGTGCACCTCGGCCGTCCGGGTTCCGCGCAGATAGCTGGCCGTCGACGTCGGCTGCAGCGCCTCACCGCCGAGCATCGTGGCGCCCGCCTCCGCCACTTCCTTCGCGAAAGCGTTGTGTTGCTGCATCGACTCGGCGAATGCCGCCTCACCGCCCTCCGCGTACGCCGTCTCGCGCTCGACGATCACCATCAGGTACTTGGGCATGCGCTCTCCTCGTCACTGCCTCGAATGTCAAAGTTCGATAGGTCGCCCGCTGCGACGCCGTCATCGATCCAGACGGAGCACCCGTGGACGTTTCGACAACGCCCGCGATCTTTCTCCCAACGGGGCACGTGGGCGACCTCACTTTCGGATGATCGTCGCCGTCGGTTACGATGAGACGTTCTTGGAGTGTGTCGCGCCGCTCTCGACGACGGATTTCTCATCATTCGGGACTGCGACAGGAACCCGCCAACCGGGCCGGTTCCCGACGCTCCTGTCCACGATGATTGGTTTTGATGTCCTCCGCTGCTGCTCTTGATTCGACCATGCTCGTCACTGAATCGATTAACTCGGTCTCGATCGACTCCGAGTTGATCAACACCGATCTGCCCGCCGACCAGGTGATCCTCGACGAGGAGATGGCAGATTCCGGCCCGCGTTTCACCGACCTCGACCTCCCGCCGGCGCTGCTCCGCGCCGCCGCCGACCTCGGCTTCGACATCCCCACCGCGATCCAGGCAGCTGCCATCCCGGCACTGCTGTCAGGTCGCGACATCACCGGCGTCGCGCAGACCGGAACCGGCAAGACCGCCGCGTTCGGCATGCCTCTGCTGGCCTCCATCGAGCCGCGACGCGGCGTGCAGGCACTCGTCCTGACCCCGACCCGCGAGCTCGCCGTCCAGGTCGCCGAGGCGATCAGCACGTTCGCCGCGCACCTCCCGGCCGTCCAGGTGGTGCCGATCTACGGCGGCGCCAGCTTCCTGCCGCAGCGCGCCGCCCTGCGCGCCGGCGCGCAGGTCGTCGTCGGCACTCCGGGCAGGATCATCGACCACCTCGAGCGCGGCACGCTCGACCTGTCGGGCTTGAAGTTCCTGGTCCTGGACGAGGCCGACGAGATGCTGCGAATGGGGTTCGCCGAGGACGTCGACCGCATCCTGACCGACGCCCCGGGCGAGCGGCAGACCGCCCTGTTCTCCGCGACGATGCCGCCGGCCATCCGGAACATCGCCCGCAAGCACCTGTCCGACCCGGTGGACATCGCCGTGTCCCGGCAGTCGTCCACCGTGGACGCCGTCCGGCAGACGTACGCCATCGTCCCGTTCCGGGACAAGGTGGACGCCCTGACCCGCATCCTCCAGGTCTCCGACGGTGACGCCACCATCGTGTTCGTCCGCACCAAGGACGCCTGCGACCAGGTCGGCGCCGATCTGCTGGCCCGCGGCGTGTCCGCGGCCGCGATGAACGGCGACGTCCCGCAGAAGGAACGCGAGCGGATCATCGAACGGCTGCGTGACGGCCGGCTCGACGTACTCGTCGCCACCGACGTCGCCGCCCGCGGGCTCGACGTCGAGCGGGTCGATCTGGTGGTGAACTTCGACGCACCGGGCGAGCCCGAGGCGTACGTGCACCGCATCGGCCGGACGGGCCGCGCCGGCCGGACCGGCAACGCGCTGACGTTCTTCACCCCGCGCGAGATCGGCCGACTGCGGGCGATCGAGCGGGCCACCCGCAACACCCTCGAGCAGATCACCCCGCCGACCGCCGCCGACGTGGCAGCGCACAAGGCGACCAGGGTGCTGGAGAAGGCCGTCGAGCGGCTCGGCGGCGGATCGCTCGCGCACTACCGCCAGGCGGTCGCCACCTTCCTGTCCGAGCAGGACCTGACCGCGGGCGAGTTGGCGGCAACCCTGCTGGCGCTGGCCGCCGGTGACGACGGCTCGGTCGCCGAGCAGCGTCAGTCGACGCCGTCCTTCGCCCCCGAGCGGGACGAGCGCGGCCCCGCCAGGTCCACCGGCGAGCGCGGCGCGCGGCGCCGCGATCCGATCGGTCCGCGGTACCGCGTGGCGGTCGGCCACACGCACGGTGTGCGGCCCGGCGGCATCGTCGGCGCCATCACCGCCGAGGGCGGCTTGAACGGTAAGGACCTCGGCCGGATCGACATCTACGACACCTTCTCCACCGTCGAGATCGCCGGCCAGCTGTCACCCGCCGTCGTCGGGCGGATCTCCGCGGCCAAGGTCAGTGGGCAGTCGCTGCGCATGGAGCTGGACTCCGGGGACTACGACGGCCGCCGCGCCGGCGTACCCAGGTCGGCCCCGAGCGGACCGCGCAGGACCGGCCCGACCCGCAACGGCGAGCGGCACGGCAGCGATCGGCACGGCAGCACGCGAGAGCGCCGGTCCTACGCACGCTGACCGACCGCACTGACCAATCGGGCCGGTGACCTTCCAGGTCACCGGCCCGCTGGCATGATGTCCCGATGACCACTCCGGCCCGGTTCGACCGGGACGCGCTGGAGTTCGCCAGAGCGGTCACCTTCTTCGACGCGATCTTCGCCTTCGCCGTCACGCTGCTGATCACCACCGTCGACGACTTCTCGCCCGACGCGTGGTCCAGCCTCGACGCGCTGTTGGAAACCAACGGACCATCGCTGCTGGCCTTCGCGATCAGCTTCATCGTGGTGGTCTCGTTCTGGCGGGCGAATCACCGAGAGGTCACCAGCTTCGCGGCCCTGGACGGACGCGGCATCCTGCTCAACTGCGCGGTGATGTTCGGGGGCGTGCTCATCCCGTTCACCACCGAGGCGCTCGGCAAGCTTGACCTCCCGCTGCCGGTGGCCGTCTACGCAGTGGTGATCTCCGGGACCTACCTGATGCAGTTCATCGTCGTGTTCGACGCCGACCGGCGTGGCCTGCGCGGCACCCGGATGAGCCCGCGCGAGAAGAAGTGGGCGCTGCTGGGTGCCGCGATCCTGCCGGTGGTCTTCCTCGGCTCCATACCGGTCGCCTACCTGGTGTCCCCCAGTTGGGCGCAACGGTGCTGGATCGTCCCGGCGGTGATCTATCCCGTCCTCGGCAGGCTGGAGCAGCGTTCGGCGCCGGCGAGAACCGGTGATGGGACACCTGCGACGGGGAACACACCGGCATGACCCCGATCCGGGTGGCCATCGCCACTCCCCTGCCCGCCGACCTCCGGCACCTGATCACCAGCGTCGACCCCGGCATCGAACTGCTCGTCGACGACGCCCTGCTGCCGCCGATGCGACACCCCGGGGATCACGACGGCGACCCAACGTTCCACCGGACTCCCGACCAGCAAGCCGCTTTCGACGCCCTACTGGCCGAAGCCGATGTGCTGTACGGCATCCCGGACACCAGATCCGAGGCACTGGCCCCCGCGGTGCGGGCGAATCCGAGACTGCGCTGGGTGCACACGATGGCCGCCGGCGGCGGCGCCCAGGTGAAGGCCGCCGGACTGACCGCCGAGGAACTCGACCGCGTGCAGTTCACCACCTCGGCCGGCGTGCACGGCGGGACGCTTGCCGAGTTCGCGCTGTTCGGGGTGCTGGCCGGCGCGAAGGACCTGCCCGGGCTGCAGCGCCAGCAGGCGGCGCACGAGTGGCCGGGGCGCCGGCCGCTGGGTCAGGTCGGCGAGCAGACCGTGCTGGTGGTCGGACTCGGCGGTATCGGCACCGAGACCGCTCGGCTGCTCAAGGCTTTCGGTGCAACGGTGCTGGGTGTGAAGCGCACCGTTGAACCCGTCGACCATGTCGACGAGGTGTACGGCACCGAGGATCTGGCCAAGGCGATCAGCCGGGCCGATGCCGTCGTCGTCACCCTGCCCGGCACCGATGCGACCACCGGGCTGATCGACAGGACGGTGCTCGACGCCGCCCGGCCCGGGCTCGTGGTGGTCAACGTCGGACGTGGCACCGTCATCGACGAGCCGGCCCTGATCGACGCGCTGCGGTCCGGCCAGGTCGGCTCCGCATACCTCGACGTGTTCGCGGTCGAGCCGCTGCCGGCGGACTCTCCGCTGTGGGACCTGCCGAACGTGCTCGTGTCACCGCACACGGCCGCGCTGAACGAGGCGGAGGACCGCCGGATCGCGGAGTTGTTCGCGGACAACCTCCGCCGCTTCCTCGACGACGAGCCGCTGCGAAATGTGATGGACACCAGAGACTTTTACTGATACGGCCCGTCATGGCTTTGCACCGGCGGGTCGGTTTCCGCGTCATCGGCAACCGTGAACGAGTGAGTCTCAGCACGGGCGCCGGCGGGATGTCGTTTCTCGTCGAACGCCGCAGCACCACGGTCGGCGCTCTGGCAGGCTGATCCCGGCGTCACCTACCAGTACGGTCACCACCTGTAAGTTGCAGGACTCGGTCCACCAGTATCGGAGCCACGGTTTTCGCATAGGTTGCCGACAGGTGGTGAGAGTCGCGGTAAGTAATGACGTTACCGATGACCATCGGGCACCCCCCGTCAACGCAATAAAGGTCGGACAGGTCGATGAGGTCGGCTCCGGGGGTGCGGGCCACTGTCAGGGCCATCGAGTCGGGCGACTTCATACCCTCGACCTCCGGGATGACGCAGCGGCTGCCGTCCCCGCCCTTCGTCACGTCTTCGATCACGCAGTTGCTGAGTGCGTCAGGCACCGCCGGGTTATCGGCGATCGCAATGACACGCGTGCCACGCTCGACAACCGGTGTCCATACGGCGGATTGGTCCGCCGCGAGTGCGTCGACCTGCTGGGCCGTCACGTCGACACCGCGATATCTGGTGACCAAGATGACGTCGTACCGCTGTCCGTTGAGAAAGCGGTCGTTGACAGCGGTGCGGAAGGCTGAACAGTCGGCATCTGTCTGGTTCGGTTTCGGGGGAGCGGTACCAGGGGAGCGCTCGATCGTGCGCCACCCGCAGCCCTGCGCGTTGTATGCATCGAGGTGCCAGTTCAGATCCTCGAGGAGGGGGATGATCGCCTGGGTCAGCATCGCGCCATGCGAGTCACCCTGGATAGCGACGCGGACGGCGTCGGGACGGTCCGACCCCCACGAGGCGCACTTCAGCAGCTCACCGCTCGGCGGCACGCCCGGGTAGCAGTCGTAGGCGTTGCCCTTGTCGTCCTTCAGCGCCGCCAGGCGAGGGATGAGGACGCCTGCCATCGCGGGGTCATCACACGGCGCGGCGAGCATGGCCGCGGCTCCCAAGCAGTCGCGTTCGCTCGTCAGATAACCCGCGACCTCGACCTTGCTCGCGGCGAGGTCCGAGCGGGCGGAGAGGAAGGTGGCCGCTGGCACGACGCACGCTACGGCCATTCCGGCCGCGGTGAGCAGGAGGGTCCGACGAGGACCCCGGGCTATCAGGACCGGGTTGGTCCGCATGACATCCTCGACGTAACGCTTTGTCATCCAAGCCAGCACTATGGAACTGACGAGCAGGATCCACCGGTCGAGGGCGTTCAGCTCCCGCCCCAGCGCAAAAGGAACGATGACGATGAGCGGCCAGTGCCACAGGTAGAGGGAGTAGGAGACGTTGCCGAAGAACCCAGCGGGCCTGAACCGGGACAGCGCCGTTGACGACCACGCGAGCACCGATCCACCGGCCCAGATCACGGCCGCGGTGGACGCCACCGGAACGGCCGCAAGGTACCCGGGAAACGGGGTCTGGGCGTTGTAGAAGAGCCCGGTCGCAATAATGCCTGCGACGCCTGCCCAGCCAACGACTGCGCGCGTCACCGAGTCCGAGGCCAGCCTTGTCGCGAGGATGCCGAGGATGCCGCCGACACCGAACTCCCACACTCGTGTCGGGGTCACGAAATACGCGAGCGGGGCGTCGGTTCGTGTCAGGACGATCGACACGCCGAAGGAAACCACCGTGACGATCGACAGGACGAGGAGGGCGACCCGGCGGTGCCCGCCGGCGATCGTGAATCGGGCGGCGATCATGAGGGCCACCAGGATGAGCAGAGGCCAGACGAGGTAGAACTGTTCTTCTACCGAGAGGGACCAGTAGTGCTGAACGGGCGACGCATCGTTCTCGGCACCGAGGTAGTCGACGGAGTCGCGCGCGAGCTGCCAATTCACGACGTAGAACGTAGACGCGACCATCTCTTTCGAGAACTGGTCCCAAAGCGTGCGGGGTACCCATAGCACGGTCCCGATCGCCGAGACTGCGATGATCAGGAGGGACGCGGGCAGCAGCCGTCGGGCTCGACGGGCCCAGAAGGAAGCGAGCGCGATCTTTCCTCGGCGGTCGGCCTCGGACACAAGGTGCCTCGTGATCAAGAATCCCGAAATGACGAAGAAGACGTCGACGCCTGCGTAGCCGCCTGGCACCCATGCGGGCCAGAAGTGGTAAATCACGACCAGGAGGACCGCGATCGCCCGAAGGGCCTGTATCTCGGGTCGCACGGCCCGTTCGCGGTGCGGAGCGGGCGCGGGCAATCGCGGCTCGCTCACCGGGCGAGGCTATCGCACCGTCGCAGTCATTCGGTGATGAACACGGAGACGTCGGCGACCTGGTGCTGACGTTGATCGCGTTGAACCTGACCTGTGAAAGGGCGAGGTGTGCAAGGGGCCCGATCACGGAAAGTCCTGCCGTGGCGGTGCAGAGCCGGTTTGTGCTGCTGTTTGCTCAGCCCCGGCGACCGGCGCTGGATCCAGATCGTCATTCTCGTCGTGGTGTGCTGTCCCTGGCATTCGGTCAGGGCGTCATTGGGTGCTCGCCGGGCGGCAGTCGCCGATTCGCTGCTCATATATTGCGATGCCACCGGTCTAGTGGCCGCCGCGCTGATCTTCTGGCCGGGTTCGGCCGGCAGCGTCCGATCAGCGCGCTGGCAGTGCTGATCACCTCGACCTGAAAACGGCCATCGCCGCTCAACTGCTCGCTGAGCAAGCCGCGGATCTCGTCCACCAGGACTAGAGTCCGCCCCGTGGCGATACGGGTCGTCTTCGCCGAGGACAACTACCTCGTCCGGGAAGGCACGTCCGCGCTGCTCGCAGAGGTCGACGAGATCGACCTGGTCGGGGTGGTCGCCGAACCGCAGGCGCTTCTCCGGTCCGTCGGAGAACTGCAGCCGGACGCCGTCCTGACCGACATCCGGATGCCGCCGACCTTCACCTCGGAGGGCATCGACGCCGCGAAACGCATCCGGGTCGACCACCCGTCGGTGGGTGTCGTCGTGCTGTCCCAGTACGCCGAGGACGACCTCGCCTTCGAATTGCTCTCCGACGGTGTGGCCGGCCTGGGTTATCTGCTGAAGGAACGCATCTCCCAGGTCGACGAACTGGTGCGTGCCCTGCAGGACGTGTGCCGGGGCGGCTCCGCGCTGGACCCGAAGATCGTCGAGGGCTTGATGTTCCGGCGCTCCCGGGAGGCGAAGTCGCCGCTGCACCACCTGACCGAACGGGAGCGCGAGGTGCTGGCCGAGATGGCCGCCGGGCGGAACAACGCGGCCATCGCGAAGGCGCTGTACATGAGCGACCGGGCAGTCGAGAAGCACATCGGCGTGGTGTTCCAGAAACTCGGCCTGGTGGAGGAGGGCGAGGTCAACCGGCGGGTGATGGCCGTTCTGGCGTTCCTCGATGCCGGCGGTCCCGCGCAGCGCCGCTGATCCGCGATCAGCTGAGCCACTGCGACGTCGTGCCGACAATCCTGCTGCCGTCCAGATCCGCGATCTTCGCCCCGACGAAAGCCCTTACCCCATCTGAGGTTGAACCCGGAAGGCCGGCGTGTCCGCGTTCAGCGCTGAGACGATCACGTCGGCGACGTCGGCGGGGCTTTGCGCTGCAGCGAAAGCGCCCGCCGTGCGGCGCAGGTACGACGTCAGGGCGTCGGCGTACGGCCCGGCTTCGGCGGTCAACCGGTCGGCGTCGAGCCCGACGTTGGCGACGAACTCGCTGGCCACCGCACCGGGCTCCACGACACTCACCGCCACTCCGACCGCGGCCGCCACCGGCGCGAGGGATTCCATGAAACCTTCGACGGCGAACTTCGCGGCGCAGTACGCCTCGTTGAACGGCTGCCCGATGACACCGCCGACGCTGGTCACGGTGATCACCCGTCCCCCGCTCGCCCGCAGGTACGGCAACGCGGCGCGGGTGACGTCCAGGACACCGAAGAAATTGACCTCCATCACCGAGCGGACGTCGTCGATGCTCTCCAATTCCAGGGTGCCGACGTGGCCGGACCCGGCGTTGTTGACCACCGCGTCGAGCATCCCGAGATCGCCGATCACCCCCGAGACGCACGACCCCACCGATGACGGGTCGACCACGTCCATTGGCCGGATGTCGATCCGCTCCAGCACACCCGCCTGCTCGGCGGCCTCCAGGAGGGTTCGCGAGCGGCGGGTGTCGCGCATGGTGGCGACGACCCGCCAACCGGCCGTCGCGGCGGCCACGGCTGTCCGCGCGCCGATGCCGGAGGAGGTACCGGTGATGAGCACTGTCCTGGTGGTGGGCACGGTACGACCGTACGCTGGGCCGGTGTCAGCTGCGGACCGACCGGCACGCGTCCAGGACGTGCACGAGATCGCTGCTGCGATGCCGCATGTCGCCGTCACCGAGGGGCCGGCCGGCAATCCGGTCTACGCGGTCGGGGGCAAGTCGTTCGTCTTCTTCCGCACCCCCAGACCGGATGCCGTCAACCCGGAGACGGGCGAGCGGTTCGCCGACGTCATCGTGATCTGGGTGCCGTCCGAGGAGGACAAGCGGGCGCTCGTCTCCGACCGGCGGACGCCCTTCTTCAGCACCGCGCACTTCGACGGCCACCTGTCAGTGCTGGTCCGGGCGAGCCGCATCGCGGAGTTGACCGTTTCCGAACTGGCCGAGGTGATCGAGGACGCCTGGCTGTCCCGGGCATCGGCGCGCCGCGCGAAGGACTGGCTGGCGGCGCATCCCACGAACTGACCGGTCGGGTGGGGTGAGCACACCCCCACGGGGATCCAGCCCCACCCCGAGCGGTGGAATTGCCCTCCGTGATACCGGGAAATACACGCCGGAAAATGGCGGCCCTGACCCGGATAAATGGTCGGTCAGCGCCCTGACCTGCAGCTTTTCAATTCCATAACGTCATCTGTGCGCCGACAACCACGTCGGGACCTGATCACCGGGAAGCCGCAGATGACCACCATTGAACTGCACCGGACCCGCACCGTTCCGGCCGTCCGGAACGATCGGCCGGCGGGCCACACCGCCAAGGTCGCGATGGTCGCGGCCACCGCCTCGGTGCCGCCGATCACGATGCTGCACCTGAGCGTGACCGGGCCGTTGGAGCCAGCGGGTTGGACGATCAGCGACTACGTCGTCACGGTCCCGAACGGCGTCCCGCTCTACGCGATGACGGCCGGCGCGATGGCGGTCGGCGGCGGCGCGCTCGCCAGGTCCCTGCAGTCGCGGGCGGCGAGCGGTGCGCTCCGGTTGTTGCTGGCGATCTGGGCTGCAGCCGTGCTGGTCACCGCGATCTTCCCGACGAACATGCCGGGGACGCCCGAGAACACTTCCTCCGTCATCCATCTCGTCGCCGGGGCCGTGGTGTTCGCGCTGCTGCCGGCTGCCGGGTTGCTGCTCGTGCGGGCGTTGCGCCGCGCCGGGGACACCGCGCTCACGGTCCCGCTGGCCGTCACGGCGGCTGTCGGTGCCGTTCTGAGCACCGCGCTCATCGCGAATCGGCTGCCGGCGGTCATCGGGATGCCGGAGTTGATGCTGCCGCCGGGAATCCTGCAGCGGGCCGCCGGAGCGGTGCAGATCCTGCTGTTGGCTCTCGCTGCGGCCGCGGTGCTGCGGTCCGCCCGAGAATCCGCTCAGTGCTCGCCGCTCAGTGATCAGCGGAGCTGGACCGCGGCCGGGCACCGTGCGCGTCGCGCATCGCCTCGGAGTGCACCAGCCCGAGTTCGCGTTCCATCTCCTCCAGCGGGATGCCCTTGGTCTCGGGCATGACCTTGATGACCCAGACCAGCTGACCGACCATGCAGAGGGCGAACAGCAGGAACGCAGCGCCGCCGCCCAACGCGGAGGCGATGCCGGGGAAGGACCAGGAGACGACCGCCGCGAACACCCAGTGCGTCAGGCTGCCGAACGACTGGCCCCGGCCGCGGATGCGGTTCGGGAAGATCTCGGAGATGAAGACCCAGATGACGGCGCCCTGACCGAAGGCGTGCGAGGCGATGAACAGCATGATGCCGACCAGCACCAGCGCACTGGAGACGCCGCTGAAGTTCCCGTTGAAGACGAAGAACACCACGGCCAACCCGCCAAGGCTGATCAGATACCCGATCGAGCCCACCAACATCAACCTCCGGCGGCCGATCCGGTCGATCACCGTGAGCGCGGCCATCGTGGCGATCAGATTGACCCCACCGACGGCGACACTCTCGAGGAAGGCGGCGTTCTCACCCGCGCCCGCCATCCGGAACACGTCGGGTGCGTAGTACAGGACCGCGTTGATGCCAGACAGCTGGTTGAACGCCGCGATGGCGAAGGCGAGCAGGATCACCTTGCGGTGATCGCGGGTGAAGAACTTCACCGACGGCGCATTCTCCGCGGCACGCAGTGAGGTGGACACCTCCTCCAGTTCCTGCTCGGCCTCGGCGTCGCTGGAGGTGAGGCGGCGGATCGTCGCCTCACCGTCGGCATCCCGGCCGACGGACAACAACCACCGCGGGCTCTCCGGAACCGTCAGCAACAGCAGCAGGAAGATGGCCGCCGGCACCGCCATCACACCGAACATCCAGCGCCAGGCGGTTTCATCCGGGAGTACCTGAGCAATGACGTAATTGGACATATAGGCCAGCAGGATGCCGAGCACGATATTGAATTGGACAAGACCGACAAGCCGACCACGCAATCGGGGCGGCGACACTTCCGCGGTATAGATCGGCGCCGTGACCGACGCCGCGCCGACACCGATGCCACCGACGAACCGGAACAGCATGAAAAGCGTGAGATTCGGTGCCAGAGCACTTCCCAGCGCGCCGATCAGGTACAGCACGCCAATGACGTAGAGCACTTTCTTCCGGCCGAAGAGGTCAACCGGCCGGCCCGCCGCCAAAGCCCCGACGATGGTGCCGATCAGCGCGGTGGCGACGGTGAACCCGAGCATGAAACCACTGATGCCGAAGACTCTTTCGAGATCCGCAGTGGTCCCGGAGATCACCGCGGTGTCGAACCCGAAGATCAATCCACCGAGGGCCGCGACAATGGCGCTACGCAATACCAGACTGTTCACGCGGCGAACCGTACTGCCTGGCCCGACCCGCGGCGCATCGCAAGGCTTATTCGACGCGCGCCGCAGGAAACATTACTCGAATGCAGCTGCGGGCAATTCAGCGCGTGACGGTCAGGTCGAGCCGCGATGCGCCGAAGGAGTGATTACGGCAGCGCCTCGCAGGCAATGCGGTCGTTGTCCGCGTCGAGCCGGGCGACATCACCGTAGTAAGGAAAGTATTTGTCGAAGAAGGCCTGGGCCTGAGCCTGGGTGGCGAAGTCGTCGCAGTCGCGGTCCGCGGGACGCGGCGGGACTGTGCTCGAGCCGCACACCCTGGTCAGCGGCGACAGGATGTTCAGGTTGCTCAGCCCGCCGTCGGTCCACCGGACGCTGTAGATGCCGCGGGCCCGGTAGTCGCGGCACGAGCCGGCGGCGACCGACACCCACGGCGTGTAGCTGATCACCGTCGACGCGGTTCCGGAATTGGCCGGCGTGGCGTTCCTGGCCAGAGCCGTCGTCGATGTGCCCACGGCAACACTCGTCACCTGCACCCGTAGTGCTTTCGACAGTTTCGTGATCCGGGCCGCGCCGCGAACCTTGGTGATCCGCCCGGATCCGTCCTTGTAGACCTGGATGCCGACCGCATAGCTGACGCCGCCGTTGGCTGCGACCCCGCCCCGGTAGGCCTTCCCGTTCAGAGTGCCGATGCCCGTCACCGAGTCCGCCGACGCGGCCGGTGCGATCAGCACGAACGCCAGCAGGACAGTCAGCGCACCAGCGAAGAGTCTTTTCCAATAACCCATGTCAACCCCCTTGTTGTGACCCCGAAGGTTGGGATTGAAGCATCGCGGTCGGGGCAGCCCGGGCGGTGAACACGGTTGCGCGGCCGGGATCAGCCGATCGAGGGAACAGAACCCCGCTTGCGCCACTCGGCCGGAGGAGGATCCTGATCCAATGGTGCGCGCGCGCAGCCTCGGCCTGCTCACCGGCACCGTGATGGCGGGGCTGGTGATCCTCACCTACCTGCTGATCGTGCCCGTCGGGGGCGCCGTGCTCGGCCGCCCTGGAACACCCGGGCTCTGGCTGTCGGTGGTCGCCACGGCCGTCGTGGCCATTGCCTTCGAACCCGTGAGAAAGGTTGTCAGGTCCAAGCTCTCGCGTCTGCTCGATGTCGACGACACGTCGCCGTACCAGGTGCTGGCGGATTTCAGTACCTCGGTCACCGGTCGTTATCCCGTGGAGGACCTTCCCATGCGGATGGCCGCGGTGCTGGCCAGGGGGACCGGAGCGAGCAGGGCGGAAGTGTGGCTGTCGGTGAACGGCGCACTGGAATTGGCCGCGTGCTGGCCCCCGGGTACCGCATCACCCGCCGACGGGCGACGACACAGCCTGCCCGTCCGGGAGCGGGGCGAACTGCTCGGCACGCTGACGGTGACCGTCGATGACGACCATGAGTTGTCACCGGTAGAGGAACGGCTGTTCGCGGGCCTGGCAGCGCAGTCCGGGCTGGTGCTCCGGGTGGCGGGGCTGCGTGCGGAACTCGAACAGGAACTGCGCGAACTCGACCGCCGCACCGAAGAACTCCGGCTGGCCCGGCGGAATCTCGTCAGCCGGCAGGACGCCGAACGGCAACGACTGGAGCGCAACATCCACGACGGGGCACAGCAGCAGGTGCTCGCCCTGCTGGTCAACCTGCGGCTGGCCCAGACGCTGGCCCCGCGCGCCCCGGAACGGGCGGCAGCCCTGCTGACCGCGCAGGCCGGGGCCGCCACGGCCACCATCGACACCCTGACCATGCTGTCCAGGGGGCTCTACCCTCGCCTGCTGACCGAGTCGGGACCCGTCGCGGCCCTCAGGGCGGCGGTCGCGGACGGCCCGGTCCCGGTGCGGGTGGCCAGCCCGGACCTTCCCCGCTACTCCGCCGAGATCGAGGCGGCCGTCTACTTCTGTTGCCTGGAGGCGGTACAGAACGCCACCAAGCATTCCGGTGCCCGGCATATCGCCATCGACATCGCGAACGGCCAGGGCGTTCTCGAGCTGACCATCACCGACGACGGCCACGGTTTCGATGCGCTCCGAGCTCCGGCGGGCGGCCTGGCCAACATCCGCGACCGGGTCGAGGCGGTGCAGGGCGAGCTGTCCGTCGAATCGGGACCGGTGGGCACCACCATCACGGCACGCGTCCCCGTGGATGAGGCCGCCGTCACGGCCGGGGCCCGCTGACATGCGCAGGCTGGGTTGGGCGCTGTTCGGCCTCACCTGCGCGATGTTCGTCCTGCAGGGTGCCCTGCTCGCGGCGTCCACCAATTCGCTGATCTCGCACAAGGTCCTCGTCGATCAGGCCTTCCCGCTGGTCGGATTGGGCGCTGTGATCGGAGCAGGGATCGGCGTGCTGATCATCTCCCGCTACCCCGGGAACGTGATCGGCTGGTTGTTCGTCGTCGGGCAGCTGGGCAGCATCATCGGTCTGGCCGCGGACGCGTTCACCGTCCTGGTGGCCGAGGGCACCGTGGACGCCCCGCTGGCCGGACAGATCTGCGCCTACCTGAAGTCGATGTTCGACGGGACTTACACGATGGTCTTCCTGGCCATCATCTTCATGATCGCTCCCGACGGCCGGCCGCTGTCCCCCCGCTTGCGATACGCCATTGCACTCCCGATCGCCGCGTTGGCCCTGCGGCTCGCGATCCTGTTCTCCCAGCCGGCGAGCGATCTGATCCCCGGTGCGGTCACAGAACCGGATGGACCAATCATCGCCCTGCTGCTGGCCGACGTGCTGATGCTGTTGCTGTCCTTCTCGCTGGGTGCCGTGGCGCTGGTCCTTCGGATGAGGCAGGCGAGCGGGCCCCGCCGCGCGCAGCTGCGGTGGATCCTGACCTCCGCGGTCGTTGTCGGGATCGCCCTGCTCGCCTACATCGTCGGCGCCCTGCTGGCGCCGCCCGTTCCGTGGGTCCTGGCCGAGATGCTCTACCTCGCCTACATCTTCGTCTGGGTCGCGGTCGGCGTGGCCATCCTCCGCTATCGGCTGTACGACATCGACATCATCCTGAGCAGGGCGATCGTGCTCGGCGTGCTGGCCGCGTTCGTCACCCTCGGGTACATCGGCGTGGTCGTGCTGATCAGCTGGCTGCTCACGGCGACCGGCCTCCCCGGCGCATCGCTGTACTGGCCGTCGTTGGTCGCGACCGCCCTGGTGGCCGCTGCTTTCCAGCCGCTCCGCCGGCACGTCCTGCGACTGGCCGACCAACTGGTGTACGGCAGGCGGGCGGCCCCGTACGAGGCGCTCGCGACGCTCAGCCGGCGACTCGCGGACAGCCCGTCGCCGGACGAGCTTCCGTCCAGGGTGGCCGAGGCGGTCGGCCGCGCGGTGGGGGCCGAGCACGTGCGGGTGAGCGTGCGCCGGCCGGGTGTGTGCTCGCTGGTCACCGGCGCCGGGTGGCCCGCGGAACCGGTCCCCGCCGGCCTCCCCGACCCCGACCTGGTGCTGCCGATCAAGGACTTCGACGAGGTGGTCGGATCCATCGAGATCACCATGCCGCCGGGCAGGACCCTGCGCGCCGGCGAGCGACGGCTGATCGAGGACGTCTCGGCGCAGGCCGGGATGGCATTCCGCAACGCCCTGCTCGAAGCAGAACTCGCGGCGCGGGTCGCTGAGAGCGAGCGCCGGTCGGGCGAGCTCGCGGCGTCCCGCCGACGCCTGGTGGGCGCGGAGGACGAGGCGCGGGCGCGCCTCGCGGACGCGATCCGTCGCCGGGTCGTCCCGCACCTGACTGCGGTCGATGCCGAACTGGGCCGGCGGCCGGATGTCGCGACGGTGGACCTCGACCGGTTGATCGCCGAAACCGAGTGCGCCCTGGAGGAATTGCGGGAGGTGGTCCGGGGGGTGTTCCCCGCCCTGCTGGAACGGCGGGGGCTGGTGCCCGCGGTGACCTCGTACCTGTCCTCCCGCCCGTCCACTGCCCATTCGTCCACTGGTCCCGTACTCGAGGTGGACGATGCGGCCACCGGGCGGCTCGACCCGGCGGTCGAAGCGGCCGGTTATGCCTTCGTTGCGGAGGTCTCGAGCGCCGGACCACCCCGCTCGATTCGCCTTGGCGTGCGCGATGAGAACCTGCTGATCAGCGTGGACGTGGCCGGCGACGCGGCGAACGAACTGCGGTGGCAGCACGCGCGCGACCGGGTGGCGGCCCTGGATGGGGAGATCCGGCTGAACAACGACGGCGGCGGCGGCGTGCAGCTTCAGGCCGTCATTCCGCTACCCCCGGACCGGCGGCGCGACACGACGGCCGCCCACTCCTCGGCCAGCCGGTCGGGTCCGAACGACGACTTGGACACATAGGCGGCCGCGCCGCAGTCGTCGGTGAGGTCCGCGAACTCGGCTTCGTCGTACGAGGAGAGCAGGATCACCGCGATGTCCGGGTGGTCGTCCCGATCGATTCGTGCTTGTCCGTGGTACTCGGCAACCGTGGGCTGAGTCGGAG